>CAZINR010000001.1:0-4364 GCA_964540655.1 uncultured archaeon
ACAATAAAGGCACTGTGGTCGTCATCAACGGTCCCCGTTTCTCGACCAGGGCGGAATCGGACTGGTTCTCGTCCAGCGGCTGGGAAGTCATCAACATGACCCAGTATCCAGAGTGCGTCCTCGCGCGCGAGATGGAGATGTGCTACGCGGGGATAGCCCTGATAACGGATTATGACGTAGGGGTCAAGGGCGACCCGGACGCCAAGCCGGTCAGCGCGGAGGAGGTGGGCCGAGTGTTCAGGGAGAACAACGAGCGGGTCAAAGAACTGATTGCTGAAGTAATCAAAAGCCTGCCCGAAGAGCGCAGCTGCGGATGCGGGAGCGCGATGGAAAACGCTTATATCTAATAGGTGATGAGCGAATCTATCTGATAACCCTGCAGCTTCTCCCTGCCGTTCAGGAATGACAACTCTATTAGAAACAGCATATGGTCCACTCTGCCGCCCACCTCTTCGACCAGCTTGGCCGTGGTCTGCACAGTCCCTCCGGTGGCGAGCAGGTCGTCGACTATAAGTACCGAGCTGCCGTAGTTAATCGCGTCCTCGTGCACGCACAGCTTGTCCTCGCCGTACTCCTTCATGCAGACCGCCTCCTTGACCCTGTAGGGGAGCTTGCCCGGCTTCCTGATGGGCACGAAACCGGCTCCCAGCTTCAGCGCAAGCGGGGCTCCGAAGATGAAGCCGCGCGCCTCCATGGAGACGACGTAGTCGAAGTCCTTATGCTTGACCGTGTTGTACATGTCCACTACGGCCTGGTTGAAGGCCTGCGGATTCTGCAGGAGCGGGGTTATGTCCTTGAAGACTATCCCCTCTTTGGGGAAGTCGGGTATGTCGCGGATAAACTTCTTTAAGTCCATTTTTCCTCTAATTTAAGGCAAATAAGACAAAATGCTTTACTTGATAGGCCTCGGACTGCACGACGGGAAGGACGTCACGCTCAAGGGCATAGAGGCTGCGAAGAAGTGCGAAAAGCTCTACGCAGAACTCTACACCTCTCCCTGGCAGGGCTCTCTGGAGGGGCTGGAGAAGGCAATAGGGAAGAAGATAGTTACACTACAAAGGTCTGATTTGGAGGAGAACTCCAAGAAACTCATCGACGAGGCAGAGAAAAAAGACATAGTGGTATTCGTTCCCGGGGACCCTCTAGTCGCCACCACCCATTCCTCACTCATTATGGATGCGCGCAAGAGGGGAATTGATGTCAAGATAATACATTCATCCTCGATATTCTCCGCCATAGCCGAGACCGGGCTGCACATCTACAAATTTGGCAAGACCGCAACCGTGGCCTATCCGGAAGATAATTTCTACCCGAAGACTCCGTATAAGGTGCTGGCAGAGAACCTGAAGAGAGGAGCGCATACCCTTCTCCTTCTGGACGTGAAGGCAGAAGCCAACCGCTACATGACAGTGAACGACGCAATTGAGATAATGCTCGATCTGGAAGCGTCGGAGCGGAGGAGCGCATTCACCAAGAAGACGAAATGCGTCGGCGTAGCTCGTCTGGGTGGCGACACGCTTGCAATGTACGGGACAGTGGAAGAGCTGTCCAGACAGGATTTCGGCAACCCACCCCACGCCCTGATAGTGCCGGCTGAACTGCACTTCAGCGAAGAGGAATTCTTAAGCGCCCTCTGAGCTGAAGGGCTTGGGAACCCGCAAAAAACCCGGGAAAGCACTTCAGCGAAGAGAGGTCTCTTGAGAAATTATAGCCAGCCCAGGTAGCCTTTCTTCTCCAGCCACTCTATCTGAGGCTTGCTGTATGTCCTGATTAGATCGCCCCGCTCCTCGGTCTGGACCGACCAGGGCTCTATAAGCACGATGTCCCCCTCCCGGGTCCACATCCTCCTCCTCACGCGCCCGGGTATCCTGCATATCCTGATATGGCCGTCGGCGCACCTCACCTTGGAGCGTCGGTTGCCCAGCCTCTCCTCTATTATGCCCAGGACCTGCCCCTTCCCGGGGGTCTTGACCCTGATGGGGCCGTCCTCATTATCCCTGTTGCCTTTTTTCTTCATCCCACTAATTGACCATGGACGCTTAAAAGCTCCTACAAGCGTATAAGGTAATAAAAACGGTGCTTTTTCTTGCCCCTTTGCCGGTCCATGCCCACGTCCTCAAAACTCTTCTTTATCTCTGCCTTTCCCCTGAACTGCTTGACGATTTTCTCTGCGGATTTCTTGCTGCCGAGGTATATGTCATACCCTCCCTTCACCTTCTTGATGTTCGCGACGAAGGAGAAGCGGTCTTTGTGCTTTTCCACGCGCGCGATTATGTCCTCGAGGGTCTCCCTCTTGACGTCTCCGCGAAGCTGCAGGACGGCCTCATAGTAGCCGCCGGAGATGCGGCTGCAGTCGGGGCAGGCGACGTTCTTTACCCTGACTCTCGTCTTGAGCTTCTTCTCCGAGCCGGCCAGCTTGACTGTTACGATGCCTTCGTATCCCTTTTGGCTCTTCTCCGCCTCCACTTTCAGAACGCCTGCCTTGTCAAGGCGCCTGATGTTGCTCTGGACCGACTCCCTTACCGCTCTCAAGGCGGCGTCCTTCTCCGAGACGCCTTTGACCCATTTGCCCTTGACGAGAAAAGAGTCGCAGCTCCTGCATCTGGTCAGCTCGATAGTCGGAGGAACCTCTACTTTGAGGTTCTTCTTCATGTAGCAGTCCGAGCAGAAGACACCGACCTCCGACTTCCTGCCGCAGAGTGGACAGACCATAGGAGACTTTGTAGGGCGGGGCTTATATATCTACAAATCCCAAAGACTTAAAAATCATTCCTCCATCTTGCGCGGCATAACCCTCTCATCCAGGTGATGTGTCATGTGGAAAACAGTCCTTCCATAATGGGGTATGTTGCTTTTTCCGCGGAACACGTTCCGGAGGATGTGGACTCCGTATTCATGGGAGAATGCTTTGAAGAACCTCTCGAATCCCTGCTCTCTCATAGGTTCTTCGATATATATGCCGTGCCCGAGGACTGCCCCGGTGTTTCTGGCTTTGGCGTAGTCTTCCGCGTTTCCGCCCAGCCCTCCTCTCTCCGGGTCGACGTGGACCAGCCCGTCCTGTACATGCCCTTCCGGGACCACCTCCACCCTTATGCCGTCTCCCCTCACCTTCTCAAGGAAATCCTCCAACCGGACCATCCCGATTTTTTCGTCCCCTGTCTTCTGATATTCGTCCCATATGCCCCTGAGCTCCTGCAGTCTCGGGTTCTTCCTTAGCAGCCTCTCCGTGAATTTAGACGCTTTCTTGTGGTGCATGCGGGGCGATTCTCCCCTCTTGATGTCCCATTCGGGCTTGTATTCCGCGCTGGGAAGATGCGCTCTGTCCAGCCTGACACCGCGGGTTATGCCCGGACCCCTCCCAATCCTGGCCAGGACTCCCGGTCTGTTGCGTGGCTTGTCCCCTCCTCTCCGCGGGCTCATGGGCTTTACTTATGAAAAAAGACTAAAAAACAGCTGCTCAGACTGCGTATCTGCTCCTCAGCCCGAGCCATACCACCGCGAACATGAGGATGAACACGCCGGCATAGGCGACGTTCATGAGGCCGGCCATTATGCCGCCGATCATCATGACCACTCCGCTGAACGCGGCTATGAAGCCGCTCCTCTTGCTGTAGTCCCGGGTCTTCTGGGCCGACAGGAGTATCAGTGCAGCCCCGCCTATCAAAAGCAGAAGTCCGAACTCGACGACCGCCGCGTCCCCGACCGGGACGGTCATCCCGCTCAGAGAGACAAAAAACAGCCCCAGTATCATGACCACTATGCCGGTGAAGAAATAGGCCTGCCGAAGGAACAGCTCCTTCATGGTGTGCTCCTCCGTTATCACCGCGTAGAAGAAAGCCAGGCTCCCCAGCCAGATGAGAGCGAGACCATATATGACGGGCTCGATTTCAGGGGACGCCAGCATTGACGTCAGGGACATTATAGCGGCACCGAGTCCGATTATTATCGCCGCGAGCGTCACTATGATTGTTTTCGAGACTCCCTTGTCAATATGCATGACGGAATCGTGGAAGCCCATGTGTAAATAACGGCAGGAGGCTTAAAAAAGCGAACGCGCATCAGACGGTGAATATCTGCAGATGGGGTGTGTCATCGATAGTCATTACACAGACCTCGGCATCCGGGTTGGCCCTGCAGTATGCCTCTACGGTCTTTTTTCCGACCAGATTGGCCGTGAAGCAGTCTTCAAGCAGGGATTCCAGCTCTTCAGGACCCACGCTCTTTTCGAAGTAGAACTCCTCGCAGACATGCAGTTTCATCTCTCCATCGCGCAGGCTCTTGCCCACCAGCCCGATATCACAAGCCGCGACCACTCTACCCTTGGGTGTCTCATGCGTCTTGACTGCTATAGCCTTCTCCATCTT
>CAZINR010000001.1:4374-75460 GCA_964540655.1 uncultured archaeon
CCATCTTGTTCAATAATGGTCCTTATATGTGCTTCAGAGGCTTCCATCCTCCGCATGCCTCGCACTTGAGTATCCTGACCCCCTCGAGCGTCGTGAAGACAGTGTCCGGCTTCTCGCACTGCGGGCAAAGGACATACTCGGATATGTATTTCTTCACCGCATCGCCGATCTTCTTGCCGAACAGCTTCTTGTTGAATATAAGGCGGTCGCCGGTGACAGTGGAGTAGGCGCCCAGCTCCTTGGTGAGGAACTTCTGAAGATGGTCCTCGTCGCGGCTGAGTATCTTGGCCACCTGGGCGAAATTCCTGAGGATGGTCTTGTTGCCCTCGAAGAACACGTCCACCTGCGGCATTTCGAACCTGACCGCAGTCTTGGTCTTGTCAGGCAGCTGTTTGTACGCCCTGTCCAGCAGGGAATCATAATCTGAGAAATCCATAGGGCTTAATTTGCGGGTGTTACGATAAAAAAGGCCGGTGCCCGCGTTTTAATCGCCCAATATCAAAAATAAACATGACTAATCCCGGCCGCCAGGCCACGGTGATGGGGATAGCAGCCAACAGCGGCCTATTCGCCCTCAAGTTCCTGGCAGGCATGATGACGGGCAGCCTGGCCCTACTTTCCGACTCTTTGAATTCCTTCGCCGATACGGCATATTCCGTAGCCGTCTTCATCGCGGTCGGAGTGTCCCATCAAAAGCCCGATAAGGAGCACCCGTTCGGACATCACCGGGCGGAGCCGGTAGCTGCGCTCATCATCGCCATACTGGCCGGCATATTGGGCTTCGAGATAATCAAGGAGGGTTTCATGGGTCTCTTTGCTTCACAGGCCCACATTTTCAGCATATTTGGGATCACCGCACTTCTGACTAGCATGGCCGTCAAATCCGGCATGTGGGCCTATTTCAAGCGCGTGGCCAAGCGTCTGGACAGCCCGGCGATATCGGCCAGCTCGGTGGACAGCAGGAATGACGTTCTGGTTTCATTAGTGGCGCTATTGGGGTTTTCCGGACCGGCGATGGGTTTGCCGAATCTGGATTTCTACGCGAGCATACTGATAGGTGCCTTCATAATATGGTCCGGCTACGAAATCGGCTCCAAGAATATAGACTACTTGATGGGCAGCTCCCCGGGTTCGAAGAAGCTTAAAGAAATACGAGAAAAAGTGGAATCTATAGAGGGCGTTCTGGGGATCCACGATACCCGCGCGCATTTCGTCGGCAACTATCTGCACGTGCAGATACACATAGAAGTGGACAAGGACCTGCATACGGACAAGGCCCACGAGATAGGCAAGAGGGTCGAGACGGCCGTGGAGGGCATACCTTCCGTCGATAAGGCCTTCGTGCACATAGACCCGAAATAGCCGACCTGAAGGCTTTTTAAGGCCGAGCGGCAAAATATCGAGGTTCAAAATGGCAGTGAAAATCGAACAGACGATTGACGATTGCATAGGATGCGGGGCCTGCGTGGCCGTGTGCGACAACTGGGAGATGGGCTCGGACGGCAAGTCCCGCCCCAAGGAGACCGAGCTCGACGAGGCCGGCTGCAACAAGGAGGCCGCGGACGTCTGCCCCGTCGGATGCATACACATAAAATAAGATTCAGCCTTATCTTAAAAACCTATTTTTCTAAAACGCCTTCCTAGATTTACATGGCCGACATAGAGGTGGATTGTGTCAACCAGACCTGCCCCGTCCCGCTCATAGAGACGAGAAAGGCCATAAATTCGGCTAAAAAGGGTCAGACAATAGAGGTCAGAGGGACCCATCCCGCCTCGAAGAAAGAGATACCGATGGCGGTCGAGGCGATGGGACTGAAGCTGCTGAAGGTCGAGGGGCCAGACAAGGACTGGAGAATATTAATAAAAAAATGAAAAAGCCGAAGAAGACCACCATAGTATTGCATTCCGGGGACTTCGACAAGGTCTATAGCGCGCTTATAATAGGCACAGGCGCTCTTTCCATGGGCATGGAGTGCTCCATCTATTTCACCTTCTGGGGCCTGCAGCGCCTGAGGAAGGGTCAGCTATCCGGCGGCCCGCTATCCAAGATGAACATGCTCGGCCTGGGCAAGTGGTTCATGAGTAGGAAGATGAAGGCCGCCAATGTCGCTCCGCTCGAGAAGCTGATAAAGGACTTCAAGGAGCTGGGCGGCAAGATAATCGCCTGCGACATGACTATGGAGGTCATGGGGTGCAGCATGGAGGACCTGGACAACGAGCTCATAGACGAGTGCGGGGCCGTCGGCACCTACATCAAAGAGGCGGCAGAGTCCGACATAAACCTATTTATATGAGCAGAAGTAATAATATTCACTCCCTTATATTAAACTACCAGCGCCAACCTTAAGCATGGAAACTGTCAAGTGCTGTCCTAAGTTCATCAAGAACGGACCATGCGGAGGCTACGAGGATAGCCGGTGCGAGGTCCACCCGGACAAGAAGTGCATCTTCGTGGCCGCATGGGAGCGCAATCCCGACAGCCTGAGGAGGGAGATATGAGTTTTGTCGACAAACTCGGGAAAGAGTTCATAGTCACCGGGGAGGTGGAGCCAGAGGCGGCAGTCTCAGACTCGTTCCTGAAGAAAGCCGAGAAGTACGAACCGCACGCCGATGCGATAAACGTAATCGATTCCCCCCTAGGCATACCGCAGGTGTCTTCCCTCGCCGCCTCTCATCTTCTGAAGCAGAACGGATACGAGCCGATCTTCCAGATATGCGCGCGAGACCGCAACCGGACTGCGATAGTCAACGACCTGCTGGGGGCGAATCTGCTAGGGATAGAAAACGTCCTTGCCATAACGGGCGACTATCCGCAGGAGTCCAAGCCGGTCTACGAGTTCGATTCTGTCAGCCTCCTGCGTCTGATTAAGAAAGAGATGCCCAAGAGCTATAAGGGATTCGGCATGAATGTGGGGGCCGCCTACAACCCCATGGCGCAACCGAACGAGCCGGAGCAGATAAAGCTGGAGAAGAAGCTGAAGTATGCCGATTTCATTCAGACCCAGATGGTCTTTGATTTGGAGAAGCTGGAGAGCAAGGTCGTCAAGAGGAACAGGAAGAAGATAATAGTCGGAATCTTCCCGCTCATACCCGGCATAGCCGACTACTTCAACAAGAACATCCCCGGGGTGAGCATACCGAGGGAAATGTCCGATTCGATAGAAACCGAGGACGACGGCGTCAGGTTGGCAAACGACCTGGCGCTGGAGGTCAAAGAGCGCGGCTTCGCGGGCGTGCACCTGATGGTGTTCAAGATAGAGGACAGGATCGGCGAGATTTTGCAGGGTGTAGTGTAACCGCTCACTTCTCTCCCAGTTGCTTCAGCCTGACCTTCTTGTTCCTCTTCCTGCCCCTCCGCATCTTTCTCAAACGCTCTACCCGCTTCGGATTGGTGCTGCTGGGCTCCGTCTTGGCCAACTCTGCTTTCCTCTCCTGTTCTCTCCTTTCTCTATGGGGTTTTTGGAGGACCCAAGGGTCAAAAGCCTGAAAGAACCAATTAAGCCCTTCGTTCTTGCTGGTAGTTCTGACTACTCTCCTGGGCATTGAGTATTTATGGTAAAGGGCAATATAAGTGCTATTTCCTACTTTGAAAGCTCTCTCGCCAATATAAGCGAGTCGTTGTAGTCGTAGAATTTGATTTCCTGCAGCGCCCTCTTTAGCATCTTCTTCTCCACCAGGTTCTTCAAATCCCCGATTGCGCACGGTCCCAGGCCCTTGGCGCCGCCGATGCGGTCGCCATCCATGTCCGGCTTTATGCTCTCTATGCCATAGGGCTGTATGGCATTTACGTCCGCAACTATCTTGGGGCTCAACTTGGAGAGTGTCTCCGAGTCCATCAACTGGGTGGCTTTGGCGCCCGTGGCTAGAATGATGTCCGCGTCCTTGCAGGCGGCTGCCCTCTCCGAGACGTTCATACCCTGCGCGCCCGTGACCTTCCCGCGCACGTCGTCTGAGAGCTTGTTGGCTATCTTGGTGGCCTTGTCTTTGGTCCTTGAAGTTATCGTAACCTCCGCCCCCAGATTCCTCAGGAGCAGCGCGGATATCTGCCCTATGGGCCCCGTCCCGGCCAGTATCGTGACTTTCTTTCCTTTGAGGCTGCCGGCCAGCTTCTCTATCTTGGCTATGGTCGCAGCTGCGGTCGTGCATGCCCCGTTGGGATCGAATATCACCGACATGCTGAACGGGTCGCGCAGCATGCGCTTCAGCTTCTGGAATATCTTCTCGGAGCCGTCCAAGTCGCTCCCCACCATTATGACGGTGTTCCTGAGTCCCTCCTCGTCTCTGGCGAACATGGCATTGTGGATGATGTAATCCACATTATCAGCCGTCACACCGGCGTAGGGTATAACGGCATCATAGTCGGCGTCCAGGGCAAGGAGTAGGTCGAAGGGATTGGCTACCTTGTTCGTGTCCAGGTAAAGCAGCGCCTTCTTCATTTAGCCTTACTCCCAGTGCGTCCTGTACAGATCTGTGTCCTCGCCCAGAAGGGACAGCAGCTCCCTCGCGGCCCTCTCCGGGTCCTTCGACTGGGTTATGTACCTGCCGACTATCAGTATGTCGGCTCCGTTTATGAGCGCCTGCTTGGCGGTCTTGGGGTTTATGCCCCCGGCCACGGCGCACAGAATCTTGTCGGATACCTCGGACTTTATCTGTTTTATCAGCTTCCAGCGGGCGTCTTCCGACTGCTCTTCCTTGCCCCTGCCGGAATCCACGTTCCTGTGAAGAATGACCACGTCCGGCTGCTCCTTGAGTTCCTTGAGAACGCCCTTCGGGTCGCCGACGTTCATCATGTCCACGTAAGCGTAGATGCCCATACGATGCGCCTCGTATACTACGTTGTTTATGGTCTCTTTCGTGGACAATCCAGAGACGACCACCGCGTCGGCGCCCTGGTTGTAGGCGATGTCCACCTCTACCTTCCCCACGTCCAGGGTCTTCAAGTCCGCTATGAGGAATGTGTCGGACCTGACCTTCCGTATGTCCTTGAGGCCCCTGACGCCCCATTCCTTGATGAACGGTGTGCCGGCTTCCAGCAGCACCATGTCGTTGCGAGGTATCTGCTCGACCACCCTCTTTATCGCCGACAGATCGGTTATGTCGAGGGCTATCTGCAGGTACGGCGGCCTCCATAACCGCGTCATCTTGACCCCGGCTATCGCGTGGGTGGCCCTGTCCTTTTCGAAGTTTATCTTCTTCAAACTCGGGTATTTGTCCAGAGCCCTCTTTATAGCCATCTTGGTGGCAGAGTAGTTGTAGCGGTATATCCTATCGAAACTCTCCGCCTCAGGGTGTATGAACACCGAGGCTATTATGACGTAATCTTCTGAGTATTCCTCGGGTATGGTGCCTTCGGAGACCGAGTCCGCGACCGCCTTCGCGACCGCCGCCTGGGCCGGCCCGAATATCTTGCCGGCGTCGTCTAGGTTCTTGACAGTGACTTTCGGTATTATCAAAGTAGCGGGCTTCGGTATTAGATTGGGCCGGATGACCGCCAGCAACGGGGTGTGGCCCTGCGAAAGCTGCGTCATGCCGTTCAGAAACGCCGACCCGACCGGGCCGTCCTTCTTCCCTATGGTCAAGTCCACGTGCGCTAACTCGTTGCCCTCTCCGACCAATGCCTCGCCGATCAAAAAATCGTTTTCCATTATCTCCTCCAGTTATTAAGCGTTCTTGGACAGCTTCACCGCCGATTCCACACCTCTCTTGGCGTAATCGTCTATCCTGCTCATGGCCTGCGCGCGCGTCTGGCCCGGTCCGCTGACCCCCAGTCCCACCGGCTTGTCGTATTCGAGCGACAAGTCGGTCAGCTTCCTTGCGAGCTGCCCGGCTATGACCTCGTCGTGTTCGGTCTCCCCCTCTATTATCGCGCCGAGCGCCACGACCGCGTCTACGCCCTTGTTCTTCAAGAGCTTTTTGACCATGATGGGCATGTCATATGAGCCGGGCACCGCGGCGACCTCTACCACCTTCGCACCGAGCAGTTTGGCGTGCTCCTTGGCCCTTTCCAGCATGGCGCTGGTTATGTCATAGTTAAACTCAGAAACAACTATACCAAGATTCGTCATTTTTAGAAACCCCTATAATTTGTTTTTGTTTGAATTAAAATAAAAGCCTCACATCAGCTCTTTCACCGTGTAGTGCGTCGCGCTGAGTATGGCCAGCCCGATGAGTATCGAGATTATAAAGCTGAAAGTCGGGTCCTCGGGAAAGAGGTGCAGGTCCATCAGCCCCCAGAAGCCCCTCCAAACCGCGATGACGCCGACCGCAATCACTATCGCCAGGATGGTTTGCTCGTACGGCTTCTGCTCTAATATCCTTCCAATCATCTTATCGGCCCGGCGTCCCCCCGGCCCTGCCGCGCGCCGGTGGCTGCCCTTTTCTTAAGGTTTTCCGGCTTAAGAACCAATTCCACGGCATTGCGCGCGTGCTTGACTGCGCGGTTCCTGCAGACTTCCAGCAGGTCTTTTTCGTCCTTGCCCTCGCCCTCATGGACGAACACCTCGATTATGTGCTTGTTCGCCATCAGTTGTGCCTGTATGATGCCTAGGCTCGCCTCGTGCGCGCACTGCTTGTCGATTTCCTCCTTCCCCGGCATGCCGAAAGCCATGGCAATGTCGCAGCCATCCCGCTCCAGCAGGAGCTTGCACTCAACCGGCAGGTCCTTCACGCCGGGAACAGTTCTCCGGACTATCCCGGCCTTCGGATAATTCTCCTCGATCTCTTTTCTTGCGAAAGAAGCCATGTCGACGCGCGCGAACGTCGTGTCCACCAAACCGATTTTCATCTTAGAGCAAGCATATGTTTGCCTGAAAGGAATTAAAAAGAGTCCCAGACCTTTTTATTACTAAAAGTAATATCATTCCTCGAAGTGCCCCAGCTTGCGCTTCTTGGTGTTGATGTATCGCTCGTTGTGCGGGTTCGTCGGCAGGTAGAGCGGCACCCTCCCCACTACCCTCAGCCCGTAACCTTCGAGCCCCACAATCTTCCTCGGATTGTTCGTCATCAACCTTATGGTGCTCAGCCCTAGGTCTCTCAGTATCTGGGCGCCGATGCCGTACTCCCTCAAATCGTCCTCGAAACCCAGGGCGTGATTGGCCTCGACCGTGTCCAGGCCCTCATCCTGCAAGGCATACGCCCTCATCTTGTTCCTCAGGCCTATGCCTCTGCCCTCTTGCCTCATGTACAGAAGGACTCCCTCGCCCTCCTCGTCAATCCTCCGCAAAGCCTCGTGCAGCTGCTCCCCGCAGTCGCATCTCAGGGAACCCAGCAGGTCGCCGGTCAGGCACTCGGAATGAACCCTCACCAAAACGTTTTTCTCACCCTTGACATCTCCCCTGACAAGGGCCAGATGGTCCTTGTCGTCCACTACCGACCTGTAAAGAATGACTTTGAAATCACCGTGTCTGGTCGGAAGTTTGGCCTCGGTGATCCTCTCGATTAGCGGCTCCTTCTTCTTGCCTATGTATGTCTTGTCCTTCCTTATGCGGTACTCTATCAAATCTTCGATAGAGATTATCTTCAGACCGTGCTCATCGGCGAACTCTTCTAGCTGCGGGAGCCGGGCCATGGCCCCGTCCTCTTTGATTACCTCGCAGATGACACCGGCCGGATAGAAACCGGCCAGACGTGCCAGGTCCACCGCGGCCTCGGTATGGCCTGCCCTTTTCAGCACCCCACCCTCCTTTGCGCGCAGGGGGAATATGTGCCCAGGGCGACTGAAGTCCTCGGGCCTAGCCAGCGGATCCAGGAACTTCCTTATGGTGCGCGCGCGGTCATGAGCGGATATGCCGGTGGTCGTCCCGTCTTTCGCGTCTATAGAGACGGTGAAGGCAGTCTCTTTCTTGTCGGTGTTGTCCTTCACCATCTGCCTGATGTCCAGCTCGTCCAGACGGTCCCCGGAGGAGGCTAGACACACTAGTCCGCGGCCCTCTTTTATCATGAAATTGACCGCTTCTGGCGTCACCTTCTCGGCCGCCATAACCAGATCGCCCTCATTCTCCCTGTTCTCGTCGTCCACGACTATCACCATCTTCCCCTCTTCGATGTCCCCTATGGCCTCTTCTATCTTGTTCACTTTTTCGCAGGATATCCCAGCAGGAGGAAATCTTCCCCCACCCTCTTCATCTCCACCCGCTCCAGGCGAGTGGCGTCTTTTATGTTCTTCGCCCCTCGACCGGTTATCACAGCCCCACTCCCACTGATTATCTTCGGGGATATGAAGAACATGACTTTGTCCACTATGCCTGCGTCGAGGGCCGAGCCGATGAGCTCCCCCCCACCCTCTACCATTATGGAGGTTATCTCCTCTGAGACAAGCTCTCCCAAGAGCTTCTTCAAATCCACTTCGCCATCGACATCATCCACGACCACGACCCTTTTCCCCCTTTTCCTGAGGGCCTCTATCCGGTCCATGGGAGCTTGGTTGGTCGTAGCTATTACAGTCTTGGCATCGTTGTTCAGTATCTTGGCGTCAGCCGGGATTCTCAGTCTGGAATCAGCGACAATCCTTATGGGATTTTTGCCCTCGCAGGTTCGGCAGGTCAATTCCGGGTCGTCCTTCAGGACAGTCTCAATCCCCACCATTACCGCGTCCACCTGCGCGCGCAAGTCGTGGACCGCACTCCTGGCTTCTTCGCCGGTTATCCACCTCGAACTCCCATCAGCCGCGGACATCTTGCCGTCCGCGGACAGCGCCGCCTTTGCGATTACGAACGGCTGCTTGGTCGTTATGAACTTCTCGTATGCCTCGTTCATCTCTCTCGCTTCCATCTCTAGGATTCCCTTCTCGACTTCGATGCCCGCGCGCGACAATTGCGCTATCCCCCGGCCCGAGACCTTCGGGTTCGGGTCCTCGGAGGCGATGACCACCCTGTTCACGCCCGCCTCGATTATCGCGTCCGTGCAGGGAGGCGTCCTCCCCTCGCAGCAGCAGGGCTCCAGGGTGACGTACATGGTCGCACTCCTCGCCTGTTCCCTAGCCCCCTCCAGGGCCTTCACCTCGGCGTGAGCTTCTCCAGCCTTCTCGTGAAACCCGCTCCCCACTATTTTCCCGCTCTTGACTATTAAACATCCCACCGCGGGGTTCGGTGATGTCCTGCCCAGCCCCTTCCTGGCCAGATTCAGCGCCTCGCGCATATATTCCTCGTCAGAATTCACGTTTAAACAGCCATATAATTCAGAACAACGGCTAAAAATCAGAATTTTCCACCGGTCTATTGACCTGTGGTTTTTGACAGGTGCCGCATCGGCGATGGTCCATATTTGTTCATTTAGACTCATAATATACGAAAAGATGTCCGAACTCCTTCTGATAACGGGGAAGCTCGCAGAGGAGCAGGTCAGGGAATGCGCGCAGGAACTGGGCGCGGATGTCCTCGCCCTCCCAGTCAGCGTCGCCCAGTTCATCGGCCCCAAATTGGCCAGTTCCAGGATAAAAGATTTGGGCAAAACATACGGCCGCATAATCTTCCCCGGATTAGTCAGATTCGACGTGTCAAAGGTGGAAAGAGAGGTGGGCATGCCCTGCTTTAAAGGGCCCAAGCACCCCTGTGACCTCATCGAGGTTCTGAAAAAGGGCCTGCACCTATCCAAGACGCAATCCGCGGACGCCCTGATGGAGAAATCGGGGGAAGAGGATTACAAAAAGCTGGTTGAAGAGGCTGAAAAATCGCACAAGGGCCTCACGGTCGGCGGACTCAAAGTCGCCGGCGGCCTGCCGCCCCGGATAATCGCGGAGATAGTCGACGCCCCCCTCCTCTCCGACGAGCAGCTCACAGAGCGCGCGCAGTATTACCTCAACTCGGGCGCAGACATAATAGACGTGGGCGCGATAGCCGCGGAAGACAATTCCAAAAGACTGGGGCAAGCTGTCGCTCTTCTCAAAAAGAGGTTCTCCGTTCCGGTGAGCATAGACGCCCTAAACCCGAAAGAGATAAACGCGGGGATAGGGGCTGGAGCGGAATTGGTGCTCAGCCTGTGCGGCAGGAATATGGAGCAAGTCACAAAATCCGATGATGTCGCTTATGTGGTCATCGCAGAGGAGGACGAAGACCTGCGTGACAATATAAGGCGCGCGCAGGAGCTCGGCTTCAAGAACCTCATAGCCGACCCCATACTCGCCCCCCCGTTTAGAATAGCGCGGTCTCTGGCTGAATATCGCTCATTCGCCCAGGCCCCAGGCATGCCCCTCCTGATGGGCATAGGCAACGTCACCGAGATGATGGATGTGGACTCTCCGGGCGTGAACGGCCTTCTGGCCGCTATAGCCGTAGAGCTGGATGTCTCCCTGATGCTGACTACAGAGAACAGCCACAAGACCCGCAATTCGGTAAGGGAGCTGAAGCGGGCAATAAAGCTGATGTTCCTGGCGAGGTCCAAGGGAACCCTTCCCAAGGACCTGGGCTTCGACCTCCTTCTCGCCAAGGGCAAGGGGGAGGGCCTGTCTTTTGATTTGGGAGATGCAAAGGTGATGCAGGTTCTCGACAGCAGCCAGGGCTTCAGACCCGACCCGAAGGGCCATTTCAACGTCTTCGTGGACTTCGGTAAAAACAAGATAATCGCCGCCCATTTCAAGGACGATTTCGACCGGGTCTTGTCGGGAGACAGCGCCGAGGCCTTATCAAAAGAGATAATAGACAAAGGCTTGGTATCTGACCTAAACCATGCCGCTTATCTGGGCAGGGAGCTGCAGAAGGCGGAACTTTGCCTCAAACTGGGCCGCGGGTACGTTCAGGACGACGATTTGCCCGGCTTGTGAACTATGGTAGACTTCTCTATGAGCATTATGCCCATTATGACTGCTATCGCGAGTATCAGCATCACACTTGCGTTGATAACTGTGGTGGGCCATCCGACCACCGTCCCATAAATCAGTATGGACATTATGGCCCCTATAAGTACAAGAACATAGACCAGTTCTAGGACCTTCTTGTGGGCGTGGGGAAGCTCGAAGTGCAACGGGTCGGGGAGCTTGCTGAATGACTCTTTCACCGCGTCGTTGAGGGTCCCCTTCTCCCTTCTAGACTTTAGAACCATCCTTCTCACGAATCTTCTTGAACTCTGCCATCAGCTTTTTTGTCAAATTGCCCGGCTTGCCGTCAGCTATCTTGCGCGCATCGCACTGCACGACAGGTATGACCTCTGCCGCCGTCCCGGTCATGAAGGCCTCATCGGCCGTGTAGACGTCGAAGAGTGTGAGGTTCTTTTCCTTGACTTTGACACCCATCTTCCCCGCCAACTCCATTATGGCGCCTCTGGTTATGCCTATGAGCACCCCGGCACCCGTGGGCGGCGTCCAGAGCTCTCCGTCCTTGACTATGAAGAAGTTGTCGCCCGTCCCCTCGGCGACATGGCCCAGGCTGTTGAGCATGAGGGCCTCGTCGCATTTGGCGAGATTGGCCTGTATCTTGCCCATTATGTTGTTCAGGTAATTCAGAGTCTTTGCCTTTATGTCCAGCGCGTCGCAGGCGGTTCTTCTGGTTCCGACGGTAACGACGCATATGCCCTTGTCATACAAATCGCCGTAGAGCGGGGCGAAATGCTGCGCTATGCATATTATCGTAGGCTTCGGGCACTTCCTCGGGTCGAGGCCCAAATCCCCGACGCCCCTTGTGACTATGAGCCGGACATAGGCGTCCTTCAGATTGTTCTTCCTTATGCTGCTTAGAACGATATCCGCCATCTCCTTCTTGGAGAGAGGGACCTCTAGATTTATAGCCTTGGCACTGTCATAGAGCCGGTCTATGTGCTGCTTCAGGCGGAAGACGTTGCCGTTGTAGCACCTTATGCCCTCAAAGACGCCGTCGCCGTAGAGCAGGCCGTGGTCGTAGACCGATATCTTCGCTTCCCCTTTGGGATAGAACTTCCCGTCGATGTAAATGACCTGTTCGGAACTCATTCCGCTATATTTTGGGCTGGGGGTAGAAAAATGGGATTATCCCTTCACTGATATCATCGGCTTGACCACAGCGACCTTCTTCGCTATGCCGGCATTGTGCATGACGTCCACGACGCGGTCAACGTCCTTGTAGGCCCCGGGCGCCTCCTCGGCGACTCCCGCCAAGCTGTGACCCCTGATGATGATGCCCTTCTTGGCCAGCTCTTGGACGAGCTTCTCGCCCCTCCATTTCCCCTTGGCCTGCTTGCGGGACATGGCCCGCCCGGCCCCGTGACACGAGCTGCCCCACGTTTCGGCCATGCCCTGCTCGGTGCCGCGGAGTATGTAGGAATGAGTGCCCATAGTGCCGCCTATCAGAACGGGCTGCCCCACTTTGCGGTAGGCCTTCGGGACCTCCTCCCTGCCGGGCCCGAATGCGCGCGTGCTGCCCTTCCTGAGAATGACAAGCTCTTTGGTTTCCCCATCGATTTCGTGCTCTTCCAGCTTTGCGGTGTTGTGTCCGATGTCGTAGAGCATCCGGACGTCCTGCTCGTCCGTGCCCATGGCCTTTTTCACCGCCTTTCTGGTCAGATGCGCTATCGCCTGCCGGTTGGCGAAGGCCATGTTTATTCCGCAGTTGACCGCGGAGAAATACTTCTGGCCCTCATCACTGCTGAAGGGCGCAGAGACCAGCTCCTTTTCGCGGATGGGGATATTGTACTTCTTGCTGGCCTTCTCCAGGACCTTGAGGTAATCCGAACCTATCTGGTGCCCAAGCGCCCGTGAGCCGCAGTGGATGGAAATCAGCACCTGCCCTTCTTCCAGGCCGTAGGCTCCGGCCGCCTTCTCATCGAATATCCTGTCCACATATTGGACCTCCAGATAGTGATTGCCGCTGCCGAGCGTGCCCACCTGCTTGAATTGGCGCTGCTTAGCCTGTCGGCTGACGTTATCAGGCTTGGCCCCCTTGACCTTGCCGCACTCTTCCGTGTATTCTAAATCCTCTTTGAAACCATAACCCTGGTCGACGACGTACTCCGCGCCCCTGACAAGAACCTCGTCTATCTGGTCTACTGATAGCCTGATGTCTCCGGTGGAACCAAGACCTGCTGGTACTGTGTCGAACAAGGAATCGGCGAGTTCTTTCTTCCTTTTCTCAACCTCTTCGCGCGTTAAACCAGTCTTGAGTGTCCTGACGCCGCAGTTGCAGTCGAAACCGACTCCGGCAACACTAATAACACCAGTCTCGGTGTCGAACGCCCCGACCCCCCCTATCGGGAACCCGTAGCCTGGATGGACGTCGCTCATCGCCAGGCTGGCCTTCTGTATGCCGGGGAGGCACGCCACGTTGACTATCTGCTTTAGGGCGTTCCAGTCCTTGCCCGCGCGCACGTCGGCCACGAGGTGGTCGATGATGGCCGTGTCACCGTATATCCTGCCCGGCACCAGCATCTCGCCCTTCTTCGGCACCTCCCAGCGGTAGTCGTCTATCTGTTTGACCTCTATCTCATCCATGATGTTGAATCAAATGTCCAGCACGCACTGTACGTGGTGCTTGCCGCTGTCCGTCCAGCACTTCAAGCCCGAATAAGTGGCTGCTTTGACTTCCGTTTTCACGTTATGCCCTTCCGGATTCAGCCTCTCCCCCCATGCTTCGGCCTTAAGCTTGCACTCCTTCTTCGACGCGTCTATATGTACCCTGAACCTCGAGAAAACCATGCCCTCTGTGTCCACCTTCGCCAGAAGGGCGTTCAAGAACTCGACGAAAAGCGAGTCGACACTATCGGCAGAGACGCTTACTTCTATTTTCTTAGCTGGCTTCACCCTCGCTATGTCTACCATCTGGTTGAACATGGCCTTGGCGCCTTCCTCGAAGGCTTGCCCTAGGGTGTCCGCATTGGCCAGTATCCCCACATCTGCCTCATGCTCTAGATATTCAAAAGCCATTAGATTGAATCACACGTAACCGGTCGCCTTTTTTTCCTCTGAGACCAAATGCCCGCTCACGTGGTCCTTGGACTTGCCTTTCCAGACGCTGCCGTACTTGTCGACAAGCTGCTGCTCCACGCTGCGCGCGTTCTTTACCGCCTCCTTGATGTGCCTGGCCTCGATGAGGCTCGCCTCCTCCATCTTGGCCACATCCCCGGCCAGCCGTATGACGCCACCCAGGTCGCGGAGTCTCAATGTCAGGGCGTTCTTCGTGTCGTCAATCTCCTCGGCCCTCCGCTCACCCTCCTTTATCAGCTCTTTCACGGCCCCGCGCGTGCCGTGGGCTATCTTGGTGTCTATCAGGACCTCCTGGGCGAAGAACTGTGCAATCCTCTCCACGTTCTCCTTGGTCTTCGGCATGGTGGTGTCCAGCAGCACCTCGTATCCTGCGCCGAGTATCCTGGACCTGAGCGGTGGCAGTATCCCACCCAATTCGTTGATGTTGCAGGCGCCCATGAATATGAAGTCGCATGGCACTCGAGTCACCTTCACCGCGGCTCCCGAGGACGTAGGGTTCATGCCGCTTATGGGGAAGTGCTTGTCCTGCATTGCCGTGAGTATGTGGTGCTGGAGGTTCTCCAGCTGCGGCAGCTCGTCTATGAACAGCACCCCCTCATGCGCCTCGTGTATGGCCCCCGCGACTACCCTCTCATAGGGCAGAAGCCCCCCGGCCTCCGGCATGCCCCCCCAGGGGTCATGTCTTACATCCCCGAGCAGCTCCGTTTCCGAGGCCCCGGTCGCCTGCACGAAACTGTTCCTTTTGAGCGGGACCAGAACCTTGCTCTGCTTTATCTTGTCCAGCTTGTTGAGGACCTTGAAGGCGTCGTTGTCTATTATGCGGACCTTCTTGGAGTCCACGGCCTGGTATATTATTATCTCTTCCTTCCCGCTCTTGTCGGTGCGCGTGACATGCACCTCCTCTTCGGGATATTCGCACATCTCCACATTGAACACCTGAGAGAGCAAATCGGAGAACGGAGACCGGCTGACGCTGTCTCCCACCTTGACCTCTTTGCATGAAGGGCAGATGTCTTCTTCCGCAGAGCTCATCTTCCCGCAGTGAGTGCACCTGAAGCCCAGCCGCTCCGAGACGTCTTCAGGCACTTTCTCAGGTCCTACGACCTTCCCTTTCGCCTTCTTCTCCATGCTCTTCTGCTTCTTCAGATCGTCGGAATCCCTCACGAAGATGAACGGCCTCTCAGCGTTCTTGGGGTTATGCGCCACAACAATCTCCTGCCTGGGTTTCGGGAGATGGTAGGCCAGAGCGCGGGCGATCATGCTCTTCCCTATGCCTGGCGGACCTACAAGAAGGAGATGCCTTTTCTGCTTTGCCGCGATTCGAGCTATCCCGACCGCCTTGTCCTGGCCGATGACCATGTCCAGGGGGTCCCTGGGAAGCTCTACCTGCGAAGTGTCCTCAAAGTCCATCTGAAAACCCCACAGGTAATTATCCTGTGGTCTAAGGAAAACCTTTAGGCCTTCAGAACTTCGTGACTATTATCTTGTCCTTCGGAGCTTTGAGATTACCGGCAGTCGTTATGCCCACCAGATATTTGCAGCCCTTGGCCAGCTCAAGTATCTCGTTGGTTATTATGTCATCGATTACCAGCGCATTGGCCTTCTTCAGGTCCTTTTCCTTCTTGAGGGCGTCCAGGCTGACCTTCTTGATGTCCTTGAACTTGTCGTCAAGCAGAAGCGCCTCGTTCTTTATGTCGCTCAGCTTCTCGAGCAGCATGCCGGATTCCGAAGGCTTTTTGGCTTCCTCCGCGCTCCCGGAAGCTGAGCTGCCCCGCGAGGGCCTGCTTCTCGAAGGCCGGTCCTTCTCGGATGAGCGGCTGCTCCTCTTCCTCGAGCTGTCCCGGCTGCTCCTCTTCCTCGAGCTGCTCTTGGACCTGGACGAGCTCTTCCTGTCGGAGCGCTCCTTGCGCGAGTCCCGGTCTGAAGAGGGCGGCTTACTCGAACCGCCGCCTTCCATCTCCTTGAAGACCTCATCGGCCGGCTTCTTCCTTCGCAGGGCCATTATCACATCCTTCCTGCTAAGGCCCTCGACTTCACGCCCGGGCGGCGCCTTGGCGATGCTCTCGATTTTAATCCCGGCATTCCTCAGGGATTTGAGTATCAACTCTCCGCCGCGGTCTCCGTCAACGAATGCCGTGACCGACTTGCCCCTTGCCACATCCGTTATCTCGTTCGGTATCTTTATTCCGCCCACGGCCACCCCGTTCTTTATTCCGTTCCTCAGGAGGTTCAGAACGTCGGCTCTGCCCTCCACGATTATTATGTTGTCGCTGCTCTCCACAGCAGGACCGGCGTCCAAGCCCTTCACTGTGGTTATGTGGCCTCCGCGTATATCCTCCCTCAGCTCCTCGCTTATCTCCTTGGCGTCCGGGAGTTCGGTCGACATGAAGGTCTTCAGTATCTCCCTCGCCCGGTCGACTATGTCCTTCCTTTTTTCCTCTCTGACGTCCTCAACGAGGCTTATCTTGAACGTGGCATCGCAAGGGCCTATCCTGCTTATGGTCTCCACAGCGGCTGCGATTATGGATGTCGCAACCATGTCAAGGCTGGAAGGTATGGTCACTTTGACCTGGGTTTTGCCCCCTTTGCCCTTCAGGGTGGCATCTATCCTGCCTATCCTGCCGGACTTCTGCAATTCTCTCAAATCCAAATCTTCCCCTAAAAGCCCCTCGGTCTGTCCGAATATAGCCCCGATAAGGTCGGGCTTCTCGACAAGTCCGTTGGCTTCCGCTTCAGCGTGTATTACGTATTTTATTATATCCACAGGTGCTTTGCTCATTTTGATTTCTCCTTTAAAGTGTCTTTTGTTTTTTCAATGTGTCCGACACTTCTTTCAGGGTTGCGCCGAGAATCAGGATTTGCTTATCCCTGGACTTCGCACCAGTTGACAAGACGACTTCCTTCCCGAAAAGGGAATTGAAAAAATCTAACAACGAACGATTGGCCCTGCCTTTATCCGCGGGCTCTGACGTCTTGAACCTGATTGATTTTTTCCAGTTATCATATCCATCGAGAGCGGTCTTGGAAGCGCCGGGCACGACCCGGAGCCTCATCACCACCCCATCCTCGACTTCCCTTAAAGCATCAAACATCATAAAGCGCAAAAAGCGCCGTTAGCTTGATGCCTCCCGTAAATCCCGATCTCATCGTGCGCGAACGCGCTCTTGACCGAGTTGACCCTCGGGAGGCTGTATCGCACCGTGTTGTGAATCCTTCATCTTTATACGCAGCAGAAATCAGGATTACGCCCCAATGCGATGTTTAAATTGCGGTTAGTGCTTTAAAAAGGGATATTTAAGGCAAAATCACTAAATAAATTTTAAATAACCCTCCCAGTAACATAAATATGAATAAAATCATCGCTGCGTTTATCATATTCTTAATCATCATAGCTTTGCTTGTTCTACTCATCCCGACCCCTTTAAATAACAAAGATGCAGTGGCCTTTACTATGAAAGACGTATCTGGCAATAAGACGATAATGTCCAAACTCCCATTAGATGCTGCATCGGCAAGGAGTGTAGCAGAAGAGGTCATAACCGTGATGGATCAGCCAGATTATAGGTGGGAATGCTTGCTTTTTGATTCCGCAGAAAAAAGAGTTGATGCACGAAACGGGAAGGAATTTTGGTCAGTCGGGTTTAGATGTAACGATGAATGTAACACTAAGTTTATTAATTGTGCGGCAGCAGTAATGATTGAAGAAAAAACTCGCGAAGTGTCAGTCGCCTTTCCAGACTGATTCTCCTTTACTCAATTATCTCGATTTCTTGGGGATTTCCAGTCCCGTCGTAGGCCGCCACGTCCTCTGCTCCCCGGTACGGGTACCCCAGAATCAGGTTGACGTTGCCGACCCTCGAGAACATCCGCAGGTCCGCGCGGCTGGGGCGGTTGCTGCCAGAAGGGTGGGAGTGGACCACGCCCACGGTCTTCGAGTCTATCGGCAGCATGTTCATGCGGAAGCTGGCGAATTTCCTGCCTTGGATGGTGCCGGGCAGCAATAGGACCTCCTTGATTCTGTTTCCCTCGCCCCTTATCATCGCCCCGAACTCGCTGGGGTATGCGGTGCGCGCGGCATGGAGCACGAGCTCCAGGACCCCGCGGGGTATCTGTATGGCCATGATGCGCCTATATGAGCAGCTCTTCCAGCCCCTTCTCCCAGAGCTCTCTGGCCTCGTCGAGTTCTACGGAGAACTTCCCATAGGAGAGCTTGACTCCTCCGACCTCGCCGATTGCCTGGGCCTTGATGCCGGCATCTTCTGCGGCCTCCAGGACGCTCTCAGCCTCTTTTGCCGTAACCACGAAACGGGCGTTGGATTCCGAGAAGAGCCTCTCAGCATCGCTGATTTTCTCGCCCATCTTCGAGACGTCGGCGTGGAAGCCTACGTCTCCCCGGAACGCCATCAGCGCGAGGCCGACGGCCAGCCCGCCCTTGGACAAATCATGAGCCGCGTTGATTTTTTTGTTTTTGATTAATGAGATGACAAGACCGTTCGTCTTCTTCTCCGTTTTGAAATCCACCTTCGGCGCGTCGCCCAGGTCGGCCTTTGTTTCCCCTATCAGGACAATTGCATCGCCCTCGTCCTTGAGGCCCATGGTCGTGAGGTTCTCCATCCGCAGCTTGCCCAGGACCGTCACGATTGGCGACGGCTCTATGGGCTCGCCGTCCGACTCGTTGTAGAAGCTGACGTTGCCCGAGACCACGGGGATTTTGTAAGATTCCAGCCCCTCGGCCAGCCCCTCGACGGCCACCTTGAACTGCCAGAAGGCCTTGGGCTTCTCTGGGTTGCCGAAGTTCAGGCAGTCCACCGCCGCCAGCGGCTCCGCACCCATAGCGGTTATGTTCCTCACCGCCTCCGCGAGCGCCTCTTTGGCCCCCTCGCGCGGGTCTATCGAGCAGTGGGCGGAATTGCAGCCTATGCCTAGAGCCGCCCCTTCCTTGTCGGTTATCCTGAGCACCGCTCCGTCCTGGCCCGGTTTGACTGCCGTTCTGGTCTGCACCTCGTGGTCGTACTGCCGATATATCCAACGCTTCGAGGCGATGTTCGGCTCCTTCAGGAGCTTCAGGAAGAAGTCTCGCATATCCGAGACTTTCGGCTTCTCGACCTTCGGCCGTTCCTTAGGTTCGAATTCCCTGTCGAACAGGGGACCATCGGTGAGCATGTGAGTCGGCAGGTCGACCATGGGCTTGCCCTTCCGGGTTATCACATACCTTCCGTCGTCCGTTACCACTCCCACGCGTGAATGCAGGACGTCCCATTTGTCGAGGATTCTCTCAACCTCTTCTTCTCGCCCCTTCTTGACTATCAGCATCATGCGCTCTTGAGTCTCCGACAGCAGAATCTCCCACGGCTCCATGCCCGCTTCCCTCAGCGGAATCTTCTCTAGCTTTATTCGCGCCCCCATGCCGCCCTTGTGGACGATTTCGGAAGTCGCGCAGGTGAAGCCCCCGCCGCCCAGGTCCTTGCAGCCCGCGTAGGCATCTGTGGTTCTGAAGATCTCCATGAACGAGTCAATCAGAAGCTTCTCGGAGAACGGATCTTCTATCTGGACCGCGGGTCTCGACTCCTCCTCGCTCTCGCTGCTCAGCTCCTCCGAGGCGAAGGTGACGCCGTGTATCCCGTCCCTGCCCGTCTTGCTGCCGATGAGCATCATGGTGTCGCCGGCGTTGGGGGCTATGCCCCTCACGATGTTGCCCTGCTCAACCAGGCCCACGCAGACCACGTTGACCAGCGGGTTCTTGTTGAAGCTCTTGTGGAACTCCGCCTCGCCGCCTACAGTCGGCACGCCGATGCAGTTGCCGTAATCTGCGATACCTTTGATTATGTTCTCGAACAGATACTTGGACCGCTCGTGCTTCTTTATGTCCCCTAGCCTCAGCGGGTCCAGGCAGGCTATCGGCATCGCGCCCTTGGAGATTATGTCCCTGACTATGCCGCCTATTCCGGTCGCCGCCCCGGCCACGGGCTCGATGGCGGAGGGGTGGTTGTGCGATTCCATGCCTATGGCGATGCCGTACTTGTCGTCGAATCTGACTATCCCGCAGTCGTCGCCCACGCCCATCAGGACGTTCTCGCCCTCGGTGGGGAAGAGCTTGAGGTATTTCCTGCTGGACTTGTAGGCGCAGTGCTCGGACCACATGACGTCTATCATCGCCCACTCCGTGGCATTCGGCTCCCTGCCGAGGCGCTTCCTCGCGAGGGCTATCTCCTCGTCGCTGAGCGCGACGTTCGGCCTTTCCTTCTTGCCCTCTTCACATCCCCAACAGGCCTTTTCTTCCTCGGTCATCTTGATTCTATGTACTCCACCATCGCCTCGAATATGCGTCGCCCGTCGGTACCGCCCAGCACCTTTTCGGATGCCCTCTCCGGGTGCGGCATGAGGCCCAGGACGTTGCCCTCTTCATTCACCACTCCGGCTATGTCGTCCACCGAGCCGTTGGGGTTGTCGCGGTAGCGGAAGGCTATCTGGTCGTTGTCCTGCATCCTCTTGAGCGTCTTCTCATCGCAGTAATACCTCCCCTCTCCGTGGGCTACCGGCATGCGTATCTTCTCGTTCTTTTTGTATTTCTTGGTGAACACGCTGCTCTCGTTGGCCACATCCAGGTCGACCCACTTGCAGATGAACTTGACGTTGGTGTTCCTTGTAAGCGCCCCCGGCAGCAGGCCGGAGTCGCACAACACCTGGAACCCGTTGCAGATGCCGAGAACCGGCTTGCCCTCAGATGCCATGGCCTTGACCTGCTCCATGACCGGCATCTTGGCGGCTATCGCTCCCGCGCGCAGATGGTCTCCATAGGAGAACCCGCCCGGGACCACCAGCCCGTCCAGCCCAGACAAATCCTGGTTCTTGAAGAAGATTAGCTTGGCTTCGGTCCTGACTACGTCTGCCAGCGCGCGCATGACGTCCATGTCGCAGTTGCTGCCCGGGAATTGAAGAACCCCTATCATTTGTTGAAACTCATTGGACCTATTTTATCCGACGGTTATCTTGTAGTCCTCGATGACCGGATTGACCAGAATACGCCTGCACATCTCGTCCGCCTGCTTCTCCGCCTCTTTGGCCGACGGCGCATCCACCTTCATGAGGAAGACTCGCTTGGTGTCGAACCCCGAGACGTTCTTGTAGCCCAGCAGGTTCAGGCTCCTCTCTATGGTCTTGGCCTCCGGGTTCAGCAGCCCGTCCTTCAGCTTCACAATTATCTCTACGTCCTGTTTCATCATTGCCCCCAAGGAGTTTAAGTTATTTTGACTATGTTAAAAAAGCAAACTTAAAGAGAGTCAGCTCAGCCTCTTCACGACTCTCTCGACCTGCCCCACGGACGTCCCCACGTACCTCTCCGGGTCCATGGCCTCCTCGAGCTCTTTCTGCGAGAGCAGCTTCATGACCTCGGGGTCGTCCTCCAGGACGTCGATGAACAGCTCGCCCGTCTCGTAGACCCTCATGGCATTCTTGCGCACCAGCTCGTGTGCCTCCTGCCGGCCCATGCCCTTGTCCACAAGGGTCACCATCAGCTTCTCAGCCATTATCAAACCGTGTGTGAAGTCCAGGTTCCTCTTGATGTTCTCTGGCTTGAACTCCAGGTTCCTGAGGACATCGATGCTCTTGATGAGTATGTAGTCCGCGAGTATGCAGGCCTCTGGGATTATCACCCTCTCTGGCGAGGAGTTGGTCAAATCGCGCTCATGCCACAGCGGTATGTTGTCCATGGCCGCGAAGGCGTTGGCCTTGATTATGCGGCTTAAACCGCAGATGCGCTCGCACATTATGGGGTTGCGCTTGTGCGGCATGGTCGAAGAGCCGACCTGATTGCCCTTCTTGAAGCCCTCGGCCACCTCGTCGATTTCAGTGCGCTGCAGGTTCCTGATTTCCGTGTTTATCTTGTTGAGAGTCTCGCCGATGAGCGCGAGGTTGAAGACGAACTCAGCATGGCGGTCGCGCTGAATGACTTGGTTGGAGACGTTGACAGACTCGAGCTCGAGATACTCCATCACCAGCTTTTGTATCTCCATAGCCTTCGGCCCTAAGGCGGCCTGCGTCCCGACGGCCCCGGTCATCTGCCCCACGAGTATGCGCGGCTTGTACCCCTTGAGACGGTCGATGTGTCGCTGGACCTCCTCGGCGTAGATGGCGAACTTGAGGCCGTAGGTGGTCGGCACCGCGTGTTGCGCGTGCGTCCTGCCTATGCACACGGTCTTCTTGTGCTTGTCCGCGAGCTCCACGAGTATCTTCCGCAAATCGTACAGGTCCTGTTCAAGGAATTTGATGAAATCCCTGAGCTGGAGCGCGAGCGAGGTGTCCATGATGTCCGCGGACGTGGCGCCCAGATGGATGTATTTTCCGGCATCGCCCTCGCACTGCTCTGAGTAAGCCTTGACCATAGCCATCAAGTCGTGGTTTATCTGGGCCTCTATCTCCTTGACCCTCTTAACTGTGACATATTTAGTGGAGCATTTCCTCTCGACCTCTTTGGCCGCGGACTTGGGGATGTTGCCGACCTCTGAGTGCGCCTTCACCAGTGCGCACTCGACGTCCATGAGCCGCTGCAGCTTGTTCTCCTCGTCGAAGATGTCTTTAACCTCCTTCCGCCCATACCGGTTGTCTATAGGATGTATCGCCATTTTCCCCTTATCTCACCCGCATTATAATTAGAAGGGGAAGGGACTTAAAAAGAGACTTTAGGTTATTTTTAGAGGCGGACTTATACACCCTTCTTTCTAGGCTTTCTTTTCCTTTTCAGCGGAGCCTTCAGGAGCTTCTCTATGGTGGTGTCTATCTCGCCGAGTTCCCTTTCCACCTCGCCTTCCCGCTTCTTGACCCAGCTAAGCTTCTTCCTGACTAAGGGGCTCTTCTTCTTGAAGCCTGAGAGCTTCCCCTCCAGCCGCTTCAGCTCTTGGTCTTCATTACTAAGCGCGTTCCTCACCTTGGACAAGCGGTTGACCTCTTTCATCCGCGACAGCTTGGCTCTCTCCAGCTCCTCTATCTCCTTTCTGGCTTCCCTGTCCATCTCGGCGATTCTCTTGGCCATCTCCCGCTCGGCCTCCCTCCGCTTTGCCTCGCTGCCCTTGATTGCAGATTCCACTCCCTTGGCATGCGCTACGGATTCGGGCTTGTGCGCGGTAGAGTAGTGTTCGTGAGCCCGGTGGAACCATTCCCTCCCCTTGCGTGTGCCTATAGTTATGAACGTGGCTTCCTCCCTCGCCCTCTTGCGTATCAGTTCGTTTATCTGCCTTGCGCTGGGGGCCTTTGCGCGGCTCTTGCGCGCGGTTGGATTGGTGTTCCGCTTTCTGGGTCTTCTCGGCATGATGCAATATTCTAGGGACAACCAATAAATGTTTATTACTGACCTTTCGTAATTATCCCATGGACCCGAAGACCGCCGCCAAGAAAATCAAATCCATGGAAGTTCGCGGCGCGCTCAAGATCGCCCTGACTGCCGCGAGCGCACTCAAAGAATACGCTCAGAACTACAAGGGGACGGACTTCATCTCCGATTTCAAGAAGCAGGCCGAGCTGCTGAAGAAGGCCAGGCCGACGGCAGTGTCGCTTCCCAACACAGTCGACTATCTGACTTACCTGTCCCGCGAGTTCCCAAGGGAGCATCTCCCCAAGCTGATAGACACGTTCGTGGAGAAGCAGGAGACGGCGCTGGAGAAGATAGCCGTCATAGGGGCCAAGAGGATAAAGGACGGCGACACGATACTGACCCATTGCAACTCCTCCACGGCTCTGGACGTAATAGCCGAGGCCGCCAAGACCAAGAATATAAAGGTCATCTGCACGGAGACCCGGCCGAGGAACCAGGGCTACATAACCGCCAAGTTCATGGCTAAAAAGAAGATACCCGTGACATTGGTAATAGACTCGGCAGTGAGGTACGCCATGGAGAAGTTCGATGTGGACAAGGTGGTGCTGGGAGCCGACACCGTCGCAGCCAACGGGGCAGTAGCCAACAAGATAGGCACCTCTCAGATAGCGCTAATAGCCAAGGAGACCAACGTCCCGGTGCTGGTCGCCTGCGAGACCCTGAAGTTCTCGCCGCAGACCTATGAGGGCGAGATGATAACCATCGAGGAGAGGGACCCCACCGAGATTCGCCCGACGCTAAAGGGTGTCAAGATGTGGAATCCGGCCTTCGATTTCACGCCGCCGGAATACGTGGACGCCATAATAACCGAGGATGGAATAATATCGCCTTACATGGCTTATGAAGTGCTGAAAGATAAGTTCGCATGGGAGATGGAATGACTGACATAAAGACTCTCATAGGCCATTCGATAGACGCACTGGAGCAGAGGGACGCCCTCGCGCTCAGGACGGTCTCTGCGGAAGCTCTCTCTGAAGCGGCCATGGAGGGGCATCGCGAGCACATACTCCTGGCCTTGGTGGATTACGCACTCAGCAAGATACTCTCCAAGACCCACTATCAGGACATCAAAGAGGCGTTCTATAAAAAAATTGAGCGCCATTTCAGGGATGCGCGCACCAGCGACAAGAAGGGCATGATAAGGCACCTGGAGAATATAGAGGACACGGTCATAAAGCTGGACGCGGCGGAGGGCCACTTCTCGGACAACGTCATGGACAAGGCCAGGATAAAGAAGGGCGCGAAGCTCTATGAGCAGGGACTTTCGCTGCGGAGGGCAGCGGAGCTGACGAGTGCTGACCCGGTCGCGGTGCTGCATTATGTGGGGCACAGCAAGATACACGAGTTCCGCGGTTCGGGCAGGAACGCTAAACGATTAAAAGCCGCGAAAGAGGTGTTCGGATGAGAAAGAGGGTTATATGCGACTCGAGTTCGCTGATATCGATGGCGATGAACTGCATGCTGCCGTTGATAGCGGAGCTCAGCCAGTCGGCGGACTTCATAATAACCAAGACAGTATACGACGAGATAATCACAAATCCCCAGCGCAGCAGGCATCACCGCATGGGGCCGCTCAAGTTCAAGGCTCTCCTGGACAACGGCATACTGAAGGTGGAGAGCGCCGACAGGAAAGAGGTCGGCGTCATCCTTGACATATCCAACAGCATCTATTATGCGCGTCACAATCCACTAACCATCATACAGAAAGGCGAAGCAGAGGCGCTGGCACTGGCCAACGACGGCGACGTCCTCCTGATGGACGAAAGGACCATGCGCCTTCTGATAGAGAACCCGCGGGATTTGAAGGGTCTGCTGCAGCACCGCATGCATAAAGGCGTAACCATGGACAAGAAGCGGAGGGACATGTTCGAGCGGTACTGCAAAGGAGTCTCGGTCATACGCTCCAGCGAGATAGTCGCGGTGGCCTACGAGAAGGGAATATTGGAGAAGTACTTCTCCGGCCCGAAAAGAGAGCTACTGGAAGCCTGCCTCTGGGCTCTCAAGCACAAGGGGTGCTCACTCTCAGCAGAGGACATAAACGAATACCTGAGGATGATGTCATAAAATGGCCTATGTAGACCTGAACTACAAACCGTCCAAGGACGACCTGATATGCAAGTACTATGTGGAACCGAACGGCATACCTTTGAAGAAGGCGTGCGAGGAAATCGCTGCCGAGTCGAGCATCGGCACTTGGACCGATTTGACGACCCTGAAGCCCGAGACCAGGGAGCGGCTGCAGGCGAGGGTGTTCGAAATAGACCAGAAGAAGAAGACAGCGCTCATCGCCTATCCCCTGCCATTGTTCGAGCTGGGCAGCATGCCCGAGATACTCTCGAGCATCGCCGGCAACATATTCGGCATGAAGGCCTTGAAGAACCTGAGGCTGCTGGACATCTCATTCCCCCTGAAGGCGGTCAAGTCCTTCAAGGGGCCGAAATTCGGGATACCGGGAGTGCGGGACGTCCTGAAGGTGTATGACCGTCCCCTGGTCGGAACCATAATAAAGCCGAAGGTCGGTCTGGACTACAAAAACCATGCGAGAGTAGCCTATGAAGCCTGGACCGGCGGCATGGACATAGTCAAGGACGACGAGAACCTGACCAGCCAGACCTTCAACCCGTTCAGGAAGAGGGTCAAGGAGACCCTGAAGCTGAGGGACGAGGCGGAGAAGGAGACGGGCGAGAGGAAGATGTACATGGCCAACGTCACCGCCGAGACCACCGAGATGATAAAGAGGGCGGAGTTCGTCAAGGAGCAGGGCGGCGAGTACGTCATGGTGGACATACTGACCTGCGGGTTTTCCGGCCTGCAGACACTGAGAGATGCCGATTTGGATCTTGTGCTGCATGCGCACAGGGCAGGCCATGCCATGCTGACGCGCAACAAGAAGCACGGCATGACCATGCTGACCCTGGCCAAGATTACCCGTTTGGTAGGGCTGGACCAGCTTCATATCGGGACCATAGTCGGCAAGATGCACGGCGGAAAGCAGGAGGTCATAGACATAGAAAGGTCTATACAGGACTCTTTCATCGAGGCGCACGGCGATGTCCTTGAGCAGGAGTGGTACGGAATGAAGCCGGTCTTCCCCGTCTGCTCCGGAGGGCTGCATCCCGGGCACGTCCCCTCGCTGGTCAAGTATCTGGGGAGGGACATAATAATCCAAGCAGGCGGAGGATGCCACGGCCACCCGAAGGGCAGCTGCGCCGGTGCGGCTGCGATGCGGCAGGCGGTCGAGGCGGCCATGGAGGGCAGTTCGCTGAAGGAATATTCACAAAGTCATGAAGAGCTCAAAGCGGCTCTCAAGAAATGGGGTGAAGGATGAGCAGCAGACTGGACGATGAGCGCATGGGACCGTTGAGCGAGAAGATAAATACGGCCCAACTGGGCGAAAGGCTGAAAGTAAAGATAATAGACATAGATGCTGGTCGGGCAATAGCCCTTATGCACGAGGACGATGCGCGCAGGCTTTCCATACACATGGGCGACAGGGCATTCCTCTGCAAGAAATCGGCCACATGCGGCGGAGTCGCAATAGTCGATGTCACGGACACTATGGTCAAGGAAGGGGAAATAGGCGTCTTCAACGATCTGGCGTCGGCGATGAAGCTGACCTCCAGATCTACGGTTTTCGTTTCACCGCGAGAGAAGCCCGAATCGGTGTCATACATACGGAAGAAGATAGATGGCCAGGAGCTCTCCAGGAAAGAGATACATACAATCACCAAAGACATAGTCGATGATAACCTCAGCGACATAGAGCTCACCTCCTTCGTAACAGCATCGGCCATACACGGCTTCAGCAAGAGAGAGACGGTCTCGCTTACGATGTCTATGGTCAATACGGGTGACAGACTCGATTTCAAGGGAACGGTAGTCGACAAGCATTGCATAGGCGGGGTCCCCGGCAACCGGACCACCATGATGATAGTCCCGATGCTGGCTGCTCTGGGCCTTAAGATACCCAAGACCTCCTCTAGGGCCATAACCTCCCCGTCGGGCACCGCAGACACCATGGAGGTCCTAGCACCGGTGAGCTATGGGGCCAAGGACGTCAGGAGGTTCGTCAACAAAGTGGGCGGCTGCATAGTCTGGGGCGGCGCAATAAACCTGGCACCGGCCGACGACAAAATAATCCGGGTGGAATACCCCCTATCTATAGATTCGGAAGGTCAGGTCCTCGCGAGCATAATCTCCAAGAAGAAGAGCGTCGGCAGCGATTATGTCCTTCTGGACATACCACACGGCGAAGGCGCAAAGATAGGGGATCGGAAGAGTGCGGATGAGCTGGGGCGCAAGTTCGTCGATCTGGCTGAGGAAGTGGGGATAGAGCTGCATTATATACTGACTGACGGGACCCAACCGATAGGAAACGGGATAGGGCCCATACTGGAGGCGAGGGACGTCCTCGGCGCTCTCAATGGCGACGGACCGAAAGACCTGGTCGAAAAGAGCGTAATGATGGTCGGCGAGCTGATGGAGTTCTGCGGAGCCGCCTCCAGGGGCGAGGGCAGGAAAGAGGCAAGGGTCTGCCTGGACGAGGGGGCTGCCAGGAAGAAGATGATGGAGATAATCAAGATACAAGGAGGCGACCCAAAAATCTGCTCTTCGGACTTAAAGCATGGCAAGTTCATGAAGCCCGTCGTCTCTAAGACGGGCGGCAGAGTCAAGCATATCGACAACATGTCCGTGGCCAAGATAGCGCGGACTGCCGGCTGCCCGAAAGATCCGGCTGCCGGGATGCTGCTGGAGAAGAAGGTCGGGGACCGGGTGGACGCAGGTGAGATACTTTTCACAGTATATGCCGAGAACCCGACAAAGCTGAACTATGCGATGAAGCTTATCAAGAAGAGGAATCCCTTCACGCTTAAGTGATTAAGGCCCATAACCTCTCTTTAAGGCCTTTACCACGTTGAACTCCAGGCGGTATCGGGGGTCTATCCTGCTCTTTATCTTCCAATAGACTTCAGCCAGTACGGCTTCATTGTCCACCCCGAAGTCGTAGACGACCACATGTATCCCATCCCTCTGTATCGTGATGTCTCCAAGCCCCAAATCCTGATATTCTGGCTCGGAGAAGACCTTGGATATCTCCTTTGCCGGGGCGCTGGTCACTATGTTTTCGTAGGTGAACCATATCAGGGGTATGGTCAGTATCACTATCAGGACTAAGCCGTATCTCACTATCCTGCTTACTGTGTCTTGGGTTATGTGGTAATCGTAAGCCAGATGTATGTGCTCCCTCTGCGGCCCCACGAACCAGAAAACGACGACCATTGACAGGACTATGGCCAGCATGGTTATGATTAGCAGAAGAAAGCCCCCGAAGACCACGAACGGGTTGAGGAAGACTACACCAAGACCTATTCCGCACATCACGGGCAACAGAGCTGCCGCGATCATGACGCCCACTATGCTGGAACCCCTCCCGCTCACGAGGACGTAGCCCCCGGCCGCGCCGGCGGCAAGGCCTATGAACAAATCGAATATTGTCGGCAGCATCTTAGTCTGCAGTTCAGGGGTGAGCTCCACTCCCGGCAGCAGGAAACCCATCGCAGCAGCGGTCGCGACAGCGAGTAGCATTCCCATCAGCTCCGCCTTGATGCCGTCCTTGAACAAGTCCATCCGGTTCACGACCGCACCCACGGCCACGCTGGAGATGGGTCCGAACGCGGGGGCTATTATCATAGCCCCGACCAAAACGGCTATGTTGTTGGTTATGAGCCCCATCGTTGCGACAACTGCCGAAAAAAAGAAGAGGGCCAGGAATTTCGAGTCAGCATAGGAGTTCTGTTCGGCGTACTCTATTATGCACTCTTTAGCATACTTCTCATGGGTCTTCTTCTCCTTGTCTTCCTCCCGGGGGTAGATGGCATCGGGGCGCGATATTATTATGCTCCTCCGGTCGTCCCCCTCGAAGTCGAATTCCTCCCGGAGCTTGTCTATTATGCTGTCTGTCTTGTCAAGGGGATGTTTCACTATCAGAAGGTCGCCGGTTTCCGACTTCATCAGATTGAAGTCCCTGACCTCCAAATCCCTGACTATCCTGGCAGCAGTCTCCCCCTCCCCCGGCGCAAGATAGACCTCGATAATCTGCATCTTGTTTATAAGGAGAGGGTCGTTAAAAATATTTAATGGTGTTGCTACAACTTGTGCTGCTGGCCGGACTGCTTTTGGTACTCATAAAGAGCAGCGATTATTTCGTCGAATCCGTGGCGCGGATTGCGGAATACCTTGGGATTTCGAAGTTCGTGATAGGCCTTACGGTCATAGCGCTTGGAACATCCCTCCCGGAGCTGGGCTCTTCGGTAATGGCCTCTTTCGCAGGGCAGACGGAACTGGCAATAGGCAATATTCTGGGTTCCAATATCGCTAACATAGGCCTGATTCTGGGCATAAGCGCCTTCTTCCTGAACATCAAGACGAACCGGCAGATATTCCTCAGAGACTGCATAATACTCATGGGCATATCTCTCGCTTTCTCCCTCTTCGCTATAGACGGCACCATCTCATTACTGGACGGGCTGGCGATGCTGGCGATGCTGCCGATGTATATAGCCTATCTCTTCCATTTCAGGCCCCAGTTCAGAAAGCACGTCTACAAGCTCACTAAATATCTGGCCCTCTCCCATCGTTTCAGCCGCATAATACACTTCGGCGTCCCGGAGGTGTCGGAAAAGGAGGTGGAGAATGAGCTGAAAAAAGAGCCCTTCGAGGATTTCGTAGGCAAGGGGTTCGATCTGGAAGGCTACAAGAGCGTAAGGAATAGGGTATCCTTATTCAAGAAGGGCATAATCAGGGATGCATTCATAACGGTACTAAGCGGAATATTCATCTACATCAGCGCCAAATACCTTATTCCGGTTGCCGTTGACCTGGCGATGGAGCTGGGGGTGACCCAGAACGTCATAGGCGCCACGCTCATAGCAGTAGGAACCTCCGTACCCGAGCTGTTCGTCTCAATATCCTCTCTCAGAAAGGGCTTCGACAGCATGCTGTTGGGCAATGTCATAGGCTCTAACGTATTCAACTTAGCGCTGGTCGGCGGACTGTCGGCGGTAGTGCATCCATTGAATATACTCCAGGGGACCCTGCTGTTCTCCATACCCTTCATGATAACCATGACGGGGGTTCTCGTCATATTCGTCAGGACGGACTGGAAGATAAAGAAAATTGAGGGGATGAGTCTCTTAGCCCTCTACTTGATATTCTTGTACCTGCTTCTCGCGAGCAGGTTTTGAGACCCTTAAAAAAGCGACCAAGGACTTAAATAAGCATTTTTATACTTTTACATTGTATAATATCCGGCGGGGTGGTAAGTGGGATGCCTTTCCTCCAGTTGGCGTTCTTTTTCTAACCCCGCCATCTCATTCTTCTTTAAGGCCGTTATGCACCCATCCAATCCCAGCCGCCGCCCTTTTTGTCAAACCTGGTTCAAAACTACACCGCATGGATAAAACCAAGTACAAGATAAGGAAGATTCTGGAGAAGCTGAACGGCGTCAGGGGCAGGCACACCGAGCTCATAACAGTCTACATACCCCCCGACACCGACATAATCCAGGTGATAAACCAGCTGTCACAGGAGCAGGGCACCGCCTCCAACATCAAGAGCAAGCCTACCCGCAAGAACGTCACCGACGCCCTCGAGAAGATAATCCAGCATCTGCGCCTCTACAAGGAGACGCCCAAAAACGGGCTGGCAGTGTTCTGCGGCAACGTCTCGGAGAGGGAGGGGCAGCAGGATATAGAGCTTTGGGCGATAGAGCCCAGCGAGCCGATATCGGTCAAGCTCTACAGATGCGACCAGGAGTTCGTGACCGGACCCCTGGAGCAGATACTGGCCCCGAAGAACAGGTACGGACTCATCGCCATCGACAACAAGATGGCCACACTTGGGATACTGAGGGGGGGGAACTACGAGGTACTGACCAAGCTCACATCCGGCTATTCCGGCAAGCATCGGGCCGGCGGCCAAAGCCACAGAAGATTCGAAAGGCTCATAGAAGAAGAGTCGCACAACTTCAAGAAGCGGGTGGCGGAGCATGCCGCGAAGGCTTTCCTCCCCGATATCAAAGACCTGACGGGCATAATAATCGGCGGGCCGGCGGGGACGAAAGACGAGTTCGTCGAGGGCGACTACCTACACTACGAGCTCAAGAACAAGATAATAGCGGTCAAGGACATCACATACACCGACGAATCCGGGATAAGGGAGCTAGTGAACGCCAGCAGCGAGGATCTGAGGGAGGTGGAGACTTCGCAGCACAGGAAGAAGCTGCAGGAGTTCATGAAGGCTTTGATGAAGAGCCCGGGCATGGTCGCCTACGGGCTGAAGGAGGTCGAGAAGGCGATGAAGATGAACGCGGTGGAGACTTTACTCCTGTCCGAGAAACTCGACGACGATAAGATAGACAAGTTCATGGAGGAGGCCGAGACCAGCGGCACCGAGGTGGAAATAGTCAGCGACGATTTCGAGGAGGGCAACCAGCTGTGGGTGGCTTTCGGAGGGATTGCCAGCATTTTGAGATATAAAATAGTCTGAAATCCTGCTCAGGAATGCTCCTGATGCGCGCGCACCTCGTCCCTCAGTTCTTTTAGAATCTCCCCGAGCTCCTCAACGTTCACAGAAAGCATTCTTTCGTAACCCCCGTCTTTTGTATCGATAATTGTCGTCACCTTTCCATTACCTTCACCCACCCCTCCCAAGTCCCTTATGACCGAGTCAACTTCCTCTACGGACGGTCTGCTGCCCGTGCCCTTGTAAGACAGTAATTTTCCAATTCCGCGACGCACATCTCTTAGACTGGGCGACATTCTGACTCTCGCATTTGAAGGAGGATTCGCCCTCCTGCCCCTAGAACCCCTCAGTACCCTGTGGTGTTCCGAGAGCTTTTCCAGCAGGGTGTCAGCAGTCAGCATATCTCTCCTCAATGGCGGAGACCCGCCTTTAACCGGGCGGCGCATGCCTCCCCAAAGAGTGACTTGACCCTCTGAAAAATAACTATCATACAACCTCTTCATGCCTCTGACGCCCACGCCGTGCTTTCGGGCTATATCCGTTAGACTCGCTGCCCCCCTCCTGACCTCCTGGAAGTCTCCCTCCAAATCGGTCTTCAAATAATCAAAATATTTTTTGACCTGCCCCTCGCTTAGCCCCGTCGTGCCGACATGCGATTTCTGGGACCATCTCCCCGAGGCCCTGCGCAGGATTTCTCTTCTTATCCGATGGCCATGCCCCTCTCCACCCTCTATTATCTCTCTCTGACGATCGTTTATGAGGCCGGCCTCATGAAGGCACATGGCGGCGGCCTCGTGTCCGCTCACAGAATATTTTCGCTTATACCATCGTATAACTTTGTCGGGGAAATGCTTAGGCTGGACCTCCAAAGCTTTGCCCCCAGCCGCCTCTAAAGCCTTCTTAGCTTCTTCTGCTCTTCTCTCAGGCGTCCACCTGGTCGTATGCTGCCTAAGTTCGCCCCGGCTGAAAGGCTCCAGCATAGCTCTTCTTGCGTCTCTGCGGTCACCGTGTATGCCGCGCAGGGTCCTGAAATGTTGGGGTATCGCCCGTATGGACTCCACCCTCTTCAATATTCCCGGTCTGTTACTCCTAGGGACCCCTACCATCCCCATGGCCCCCTCCGGGTCGGTCCTGAGCAGCTCGGCAAATCTTTTTTCATTGCTTGCGGACCCGCGCTCCGGCCTGCCTATGAGTTTCCAGTAAAGGGCTCTAGCGTATCTCCGCTCAGCCTTTTCCAAATCCGCGACGCTCAATTCATGGGGGCCCCTGGCTTCTCCCCCCCATATATGCCGTGGCATGTAACCTCTGACTTCGGAGACTGCCCTAGTGTAATCTTTTAGTGCAGATCCAAGTTCCTTTTCATTGGGGGGCGTTGACACGTTCGGATTGAACACATGCTTCATTGCGCCCATCTGTCGCAGACGGTGGACTCTTTCACCCCATTCCTGGCCCAACGGCGGCCCCCCCTCGACCAACCGCACCCCCGCCACTTCACTAGGGCTTTCCCTGCCTGCGATAGATTCTTCCAGAGAAGACCTCAGATGTCTCTTCAGAGCTTCGGTCCTGTTTCTCAGAGTAGTTTCGGCCAGATGCCTCCCGAAGACCCTCCTGCCGAGCTCCAGCGTAGAAAGGTCTGGGCCGTGGTCTATAAGCAATTTGAGGGCACGTCGCCTGACTTCTACAGGGAAACTGGAATATTTTTTATATTCGCCCCCAGACCGCCGTCGCCTGGCCATGTACTCTTAACGCCCCAAGGCAGAAAAAGGCTAATGGATGCTAGGAGAGCTCCCCGATTAACTCGCTCTTCCTGGACCCGACGATTTTTACGCTACAGGTCTTCCCCAGCAGATTCTTCCCCTCAACCAAAACCGGGCGGTAGAGCGAATTCCGTCCAACGAAGCACTCGCCCTTTTTGTCCGTGAAAGTTACATTACACGCCTTCCCGATCCAGTCTCTGTTCTTCTTTTTAACCATCTTGGAGAACAATTCTGCGACCTTCCTGCTGCGCGCGGCTATTGTATCCCGGGGAAGCTGCTTCATCTCTCCCGCCTTCGTTTTCTTCCTCGGCCAGTATTTGGAAAGGTTCAAAAAGTCGGGGTGCGCGCGCTTCAGGAGCTGGACGGTTTCCTGGAAATCCCCTTCAGTCTCGGTCGGGAAGCCGACTATGATGTCCGTAGAGACGGTCAGCTCCATGGCCTCCCTGAACTTGGATACAATTCGCAGGAAATCCTTTGTAGTGTAACATCGGTTCATGTCCTTCAGGACCTTGTCTGAACCGGATTGGACGGGGATGTGCAAGAACTTGAAAATCTTCTCGCTCTGGTAGATTTCAATCAAATCATCAAGGAAGCCTCGCATATGCGATGGATTCATCATACCTACCCTGACTCTGAAATCTCCCGGAATCTCAACTACTGCGCCCAGCAGTTCGGCCAGATTAGTGCCTATGTCGAAGCCGTAGCATCCGTTGTCCTGAGAGGTCAGCCAGATCTCCTTTGCCCCATCTTTGACTGCCCGGCGAATTCCATCCAATAGCGCTTCAGGATTGTAGGAGACCAGATTGCCGCGCGCGAACTTGACCGCACAATAAGAGCAAGAGCCTAGGCAGCCCTCTGATAGTGGGATTATCTCGATGAACTCGTTGTATTTCACTCTCTTGGGAAAGACCTTTCCTGACTTGTGACCCTTCTTGCCTATCATGGTCTGCCCCAAATAGTCCCTCACCACGCCCACGATGTCGAAGCTGTTTATGCCGAGCACCGCGAAATCCGGGAACCTTCGGGCCAGATGCGGGTACGCTTCCGGCATGCAGCCTGCGATGATGACTCCTTTGCCCGCCTCCTGCAAATCCTTCAGTTTACGCAGAATCTTGTTCTCGGTCGGTCCTTTGACTATACAAGTATTTACCACCAATAAGTCAGGCTTTTCAGTCTCCAATTCGGGCTCGAATCCGGCCTTGGCTAGCAGAGTGGCCATCAGCTCAGAATCCGATCTGTTAACGGAGCACCCGTAGGTGAGGATGCCTATCTTCATCAGGATTTCTTCTTGGAGGTCTTGGGTTTCTTTTTTGCTTTCTTTTCGGTCTTCTTATCTTCCTCTTTTTTCCCGGGCTCTTCGTACTCGACCTCTTTGACGTCCAGGTACTTCTCGGCGTCCGCCTTGAACACCGCCTTCATGACTGGGTAATACTTGTCCTTCGACGTCTCCTCTGGGATCTTGACGATGAGCTTCTTCTCGCCCTTCTTTCCGGAGGTTTTGAACTCCAGGGAGTCATCGCGGAAATCGCGCTCCAGGAGGAATCCTATCTTATCCCTCTCGGTCTTCGCCTGCGCTTCCACCTTCAGCTCGTACTCGACCTCCTTGCCGGCCAGCGGGTGGTTGAAATCCACTCTCACCCTGCCGCTCGAGACCGACTGTATCTTGGCTGGCCTGCCCTCGATTTGGAGCACCATGCCCGGGAACGGGCTGACGTTCTGCTTTTTGAAGTCTCGCATCGGGACCAGCTTTATGAGCTTGAAGCTCCTCTCTCCGAAGGCGTCTTTGGCCTCTAACTCAAGCTTCTTCTTCTCGCCGACCTTGAGCTTCTCCAATCCTTTGTCCAGGCCTGGGAGGACCATGCCCTCGCCGACTATGACAACGGCCGGCTCGTACTGCCGCTTCTCGTCGTAGGCGTCCTCTTTCTTCGCGGTCTTCTCGTCCGTCGTCTCTATGAGCTCCCCGTCCACCCGTCCGGTGTAGGAGACCTTGACGAAATCGCCTTTTTTCATTGTTAGATGATGCGCAGTATTCGAAGATGGGCATATAAAAAATCAGAATTTTACAAAACGTGATTCCTTCGTATCTTTCTTAGTGTGCTCTGGATCAAAAACATGATTATCTATGCAAATGTAAACTCCTGGATTCAGACTCTTAACCTTTGATATTGAATATCTCAAATTCTTAGGAGCATCGGAATTTTCATTCACGAGTGGCTGGAAAGAGCCTGTAAGTACGGCAGTCTTATCAGAACCGAGTCGCTGTTTTAGAAAACTTCCCGTCTTCGCTATCGTGTACGTGCCGTGTGTTATTATGACTTCGTCGTGTTCAGACTCTTCGATAATCTTCAGGATTTTATCCAAATCGTGTTGGGTAATATTCCTACTATCCTTCATACAGACAATTTTGAAATCAGCATCTATGTCCTCTTCCTTAATGAAATTTGGTATATTAGATTCTTTGCCACATACTAATCCATTACATGAATCTATGGTTCCGCCCGTAATTATAAACAGAATTCTACCCATCTAGAAGTCCAATAGGATTCCCTCCATGACCTCGAGCATCTCTTCGGCATCGCCCATGTGGACGTTGCCCATGTTTCCGACGCGGAAGCTCTCCTCCTTGAGCTTTCCGTAGCCCGAGCCGACGATGTAGCCCTTGGCCTTCATCTTCGCCAGGAGCTCCTTGGCGTTGATGCCCTTCTCCCCGGTGCTTATGCAGCTGAGGGTCTGTGACGCGTAATCCTGGTCGGGGAACAGCTCGAAGCCCATGTCCTCGACGCACCGCTTCTTGACGAAGTCGGAGACCTTCTTGTGCCGGGCCCAGACGCTCTCCAGGCCCTCATCAAAAATCAGGTCCAACGCCTTCGACAAGCCGAATATTTGCGGCATCGGCGGCGTTGCCGGAGTGTTGTTCTTGAGATGGTACTTCTCCAGAAGCTTCATATCGAAGTAGTAGCCCTTGTTCTCCGCTTTTTCGGAGCGCTCCAATGCTCGCCCGCTTATGGACGCGCAGGCCAGACCCGGCGGGACCGCCAGGCACTTCTGGACCGAGAACAGGCATACGTCGATGCCCCATTTATCCACATACAGTGGGGCCCCTGCGACCGATGAAACGACATCCACCATGCTGACAACATCATGGTCTTTGCAGACCTTGGCCAGCTCCTCCAGAGGATTCATGATTCCGGTAGAAGTCTCGTTGTGGACTATTGACACCGAATCGGCGTCGCTCTTCGAGAGCGCGGCGTCCAGCTCCTCCGGCAGGATGGCTTGCCCCATCGGCTTTTCCAGGACCTCCACAGCCTTCCCGTTGGCCTCTATGACCTGCCCGAAGCGTTTGGAGAAGGCGCCGTTCACGCAGATGAGCGCCTTTTTCTCGACCACGTTGCGTGCGCAGGACTCCCAGACGCCTGTCGCTGATGAGGGGTATATGAAAGTAGGATTCTCCGTCTGGAGGAGCTTCTGCACCTTCGGTGTCAGGCCGCTGTGCAGGTCCACGTATTCCGAGCTGCGGTGGCTGAACATCTGCTTGCCCATCTCCTCGCGCACCTCGTCTCTCACATACACCGGTCCGACAGTGAAAAGCTTGGGGAAGTCCATCTTTAGAAATCGGTTAATTAGAAAGAGCCGGGATAAAAAGCGGCCCTATAAGATTAACTTTTTAACTCTTATCCCTATAACCATCCTATGCCGCATATGCGTGGAGGGACGCACAAGTCTCAGAAAAGGACGGCTCAGCAGGTCTTCGCCCGACGCCGGGGCCTGATTGAGAAGAGGCTCGCGGGTCGAGAGAAGCATAGGGACAGGGCCCTGCAGACACTCGATTTATTCTGGAAGCGGCATGGCTCAGGCATTGCGAATGAGGCTGCCAAACTGCTGGCCAACGCTTCGACTCACTCCCCTAGCGTTCTTCCGAGGGTGTTGGACGAGATAAAGGGGGCGAGCAATGGAGGGTCGGCAGAATTGCAGTCTCTGCTGTGGCATCTGAATCGTAGGTATGGCGAAGTCAGGAAAAGGCGCTAGAACCTCAGTTTCTTGCGGGGGACGCTCACATCTTCCCCCTTGACTATTCTGCCGACGACTTTTGCTTTTGATTCCAAGTTGCTTACTATTCCGCCCACGGCCCCCGGCTCGCAGACTATTGCGAAGCCCATCCCCATGTTGAACGTCCTGTACATCTCCCGGTCGGAGACCTTGCCCTGCTTTTTAATCTCCGCGAAGACCTCCTGCGGTTCTAGCGGGTCTGTGATTTCCGCGCCCAGACCCCTGGGAAGGATGCGCTTGAGCTTCTTCAGCCCGCCGCCGGTTATGTGTGACAGGCCATGTACTCTCGGCGTTAGGACGGAGAGAACCTCCTTGACATAAATCCTGGTCGGCGTCAATAGCTCCTTGCCCCACGAGTCCAAATCCAGGACCTTGCGCGCAAGGGTGAGACCATTCGAGTGGATGCCGCTGGACTCGAGACCGATTATCGCGTCGCCCTCCTTGATGTCTTCACCAGTTATGATTTCGTCTTTCTTCACGGCACCCAAGCAGGTGCCGGCCAGGTCAAAGCCGTTGATGACATCTGGCAGAGTCGCGGTCTCACCGCTAATGACTTCGCAGCCCGCTTGTTTAGCTCCCTCGGCCACCCCCTTCATAATCTCGGAGATCTGCTTTGACTCGACCTTCTCTACCGCCAGATAATCAACGAGCGCGATGGGCTTGGCGCCGATGGCTATAGCGTCATTAACCACCATCCCAATCATATCGATTCCGACGGTGTCGTACTTTTTCAAATGCTCGGCAACAAGAATCTTACTGCCAACCCCATCAGTGCAAAGAGCGAGATAGTAATCGCCGAACTCTACAACCCCCGCAAAGTGCCCAGATAGTTTAGTCGGCAATATCGAGAGAATATTCTTGATGGCTTCATCCTCCGCCTCAATATCAACTCCCGACTCTTTATAATCAACCATTATAGAAATCTATTTAGAGTCATTAACAATTAAAAGGTCGGGCCCCTGACCGAAAGAACCTTGACCCAAGTAGCATTTTCAGGGCTCTTTGCTCCCCCTCTTAAGGCTTTTTAGCCTCGCGTGAGTCCCTTGGGCTTCCTGAACAAGACTCTGCGTGCTTCTTCGGCTTCTCTATACTACTTTCCCTTTCCCCCAACCATAATTCTATCCGATTGGCTTAGATGGGATGGGAAGTTAAGTCGCCTCTTGTCTCGAATTCATATTTGAGAGCGCTAAATCTAGCTAGTAATGCTTTTCCTAAAACCGGTATGCGAGGAGGCTCCAGACCTATTGCGCGTTAAGCTTCTTCCACTCCGAAACCACAAGCTCCTTGAACATCTCCCTGAGCTCTTCTACTGACATGTCTCTCAGAGACCTGGCAGACTGGCTTTTCAGGCTCACTTTCTGCCCGCCTTTAGTGGAGAAACTCGCCCTTGACCGGAAGAAACTCGAATTCGAGAGTAGGGTCAGCGCCTCTCTGGTCTGCCCTGTTCTGAGCCCTCCGAGCTTTGCATGCGTGCTCTGGGCTTGCCTGAATAAGATCTCCTGCTCTTCACGTGTGTCCGCTGCGTCCTGGTCTTTCGAAGGCATAATGAATAGTCTTGGTTCTAAGGGCTGTTGTATAGTCCCCACATATATTGAAGGTCTGCACTCTTAAATGCGCCGCGACCCCTCAAGATTGGTTTTTAAACATCTACTGACTAAACCAACGCAAGACCTTCGCGTCTTGTTAAGTTGAAAAATGGAAGGAAAAGTAAAGTGGTTCAACGAAAGGAAGGGCTACGGTTTCATTGAAGGCGAGGATGGCAACGACTACTTCGTCCACTATACCGCTGTGGAGAGCGGCGGTTACCTCAATGACGGCGACGCTGTTTCTTTCGAGCCTACAGATGGCGACCGAGGAAAAAAGGCTGAGAAAGTCAAAAAGGCATAAGCAATAGGTTAGCGCTTATTCTTATCAGGTCCGAAACGGACCGGAATTCATTTCTTTTTACGCTTATTTTCTCCCTCCCGCAAAATACTAAGATGGATGTCAAACTCTTTGTCATTCTGATAATCGTCATGTTGATAGCAGCTCTTGCTCTCGTGCTTCTCAGCCCGGTACCTGGGGGCGGGGGATGTGCGGAAGATGGGGACTGCCCCCCGGGTTTCATATGTCAGCAGGAGACCTTCTGCAGCCAGGACGAACCGGAGAACTGCTTTGAAATGAACAGGTGCCGCCAGGCGCCGGAGTCAGATGGGGCTGTTTGCGGAAACCTGATTTGCGAGCAGGAAGAGCTGCAAACTTGCTCAGAAGATTGCATAGAGCCGGCGAACAAGATAGCCGGCACACCGTGTGTGGGTAACGAGCAGTTCGTCGATGTAGGGTTCGGGGGCTGGCGGACCTGCACCACAGACCCAGAGCAAAGGGGTGTCATGTGCAAAGAGGCGGGGGATGCGGCATCAGATTATGGACTGCCCTCCGATTCCCCAAGCGGGTGGTGGTGCGTTGTAGAGGAAGCGCCCTGTGCCGCGCCCTTCTGCTGGGGGACATTCGGAGACTATTCTAGCGAAGCCGACTCCACAACAGTATATGAATGCAATTCTCCGGGCGGGTGCATCAGGACCAAGCCCACTCCCTCTCTCTGTGAGAACGGCGTTTGTGAAGCGGGTGAAGAGACATCCTGCCCCCAGGACTGCAGAGAGCCGTATCCTGGTCCGCCCGAACTCTCGTGCGATGAAATAGATGGGGAGATGGAACGGGTGATGACGTGCCAACAGGACTCGGACTGTGTTTTCAGCGAGGACATAACTGGATGTGGGTTCCCATGCGGAATGGCCCACAACAAGGGCTACGGCGCGGGAGAGATCCAGGCGCTCATAAGCCAGTGGGACAATTGCCACGAGTGGCCGTGCCCCGCTTATGGCTGCCCGACGGATGCCACGGCCAATGCCGTATGTGAGAACGGCGCTTGCGCGGAGGTGACGACATAGATTAAAATGGATATCAAAAACCGATTCTCCTGGTCGCAGTCGCGCCAGAAGATGTTTGACCAGTGCAAGCGCAGGTACTACTACAACTACTACGGCTTCTGGGGGGGCTGGGAGTTCACCGCCGACCGGAGGACCCGCGAGATATACATCCTCAAGAAGCTTCAGAGCATGCCCATGTTCCTGGGGGACAGCGTCCACAGGACCATCGAGAACTATCTCAACCAGCTGCGCAAGCGGCGCGAGATGCCTCTGAACTCGATGGTGCGCCAGTTCCGCGGTTACATGAACCATGGGTTCGAGGAGTCGAAGGGAAAGAAGTACAGGGTCAACCCCAAGAAACACTGCGGGCTCTGGGAGCACGAGTACGGCGCCCCCATTGACGAGGGCGCATTGGAGGACTTGATCCGCCAGGGAGAGCTGTGCCTGAAGAACTTCTACAACTCCAAGGTGCTCGAGGGGATAAAGGCCACCGACATAAACGACTGGCTTCCCATAGAGACGTTCCAGGACTTCAATTTCGAGGGGACGACAGTCTACGTCAAAATAGACTTCGCCATGATGAGCGGGGGCAAGACCACCATCTACGACTGGAAGACCGGGAAGACCGACAGCGGCACCGACTCTCAGCTGGCCGCCTACGCCCTCTACGCCACCAAGAAGTGGGGAGCGCAGCTGCCCATAACGACACGCGAGTACAACTGCCGCTTCGACGAGCTGAAGGAATCGAATGTGGGTGAGAGGGAGATAGAAGAGGCAAAAGAGCTGATAAGGAGCAGCATCGCCGAGATGAAGGAGCTCTTGTTCAACCCGGAAACCAACGCCGCGAGGGAAGCGGACTTCGAGAAGTGCGAGGGGCCGGAGTGCGATTACTGCAATTTCAGGAAAATCTGCTTTGAGGAAGAAAAGCTTTAATCCAATACCTTCAGTACTTCGGGCTTCTTCTTGAAATACTTCCTCACAGGCTCGAGATAATCGATTAGATAGCGCGCGCAGGCTTTCTTCAGGTCGGCCGGGTGCAGCCCTTCCACGAACGCCTTCTCTAGCTCGTCATAAGACTGGAGTTCCAAATCTCCGCCGAACTTCTCCGGCCGCTCGATGACCACCTTCTCATTCTTCGCGAATATGAAGAACCTGAACACGTCGAGTATCGGGTTGTTCTCCGCCTGGCCCGCCGGGCAGTAGGCCTTCTGGATCTTGGCCTCGGTGCTCTTCGGGTCTTCGTGGACCGCGATTATCGTCTCCGGTTTGCTCGAGCTCATCTTCGTCTCCGGCCCGCCCAGCGAGACTATCAGCGGGGTGTGTATGCAGACTGGCTTCTTGCCTCCTATCTTTTCCAGCTCCTCGCGCGCCAGCATGTGTATCTTGCGCTGTTCGATTCCGCCGTAGCAGATGTCGGCCTTGAGATGCTTCACGTCGGCGGCCTGCATGATTGGGTAGATCATCTGCGACACGTGCGCATGCTCCAAATCGCGCGCAACATCCTGCATGGAGCGTGTCGCCCTGTTAACAGTCACGTCGGTACCCAGCGCCAGAACGTCATGAAAATACTCGGGCTTCAGCTGGAACTCCGAGCCCTTGATGAACCGGGTATTCTTCGGGTCCAGACCCAGAGCGATAAAGCAGTGGCGCCAGTACTCCACCATCTTGGCTATCCACTCCTCCCTACCCTTCATGTTGAGGAGGGTGTGCAGGTCGGCAAAAAGGACGGTCACATCCAGTCCAGCTTTTTGAAATTCGATAAGCTTCTGGACGGTCACCATGGTCCCTATGTGCACGGCCCCGCTGGTCTCGTAGCCGCAGTAGACGCGAGCTTTGCCCTTTTTAATCATCGCATCCAGCTCACTCTCCTCTACGACCTCTATGACGTTCCGCATGATAAGCCCTTTGTCCATCATAGCTCTATCCCCATGGCATGCTCCGACTCGAACCCTATGGTCGAGGTCCTTAGGTAGGCAGAGTCTTCGTCCAGCTCGTATAGATCGAAAACCATGGTCTCGTTGGTCATGTTGGTTATCAGGCAGTCGAAATCCTCGCAGACCCCCACGGTGTAGATTATGAAATCCCCCCTCGCTTCGTCCGATATCTCATCCTCGCTGGCGTTGGTCAGGATGAGCTGCGAAAGCCCGTTGTCCAGGAGATAGAGGTCCCCTTCCAGCCTGCCGCTCAGGTCTTGTGGCACCTCCAGCTGGCCGAACAACGCCCGGTTGCCGGTCAGCTCTTCAACTGTCGCCTGGCCGGTCCCCGCAGGGAAACCAGTTCCGAAATCCATATTGTCATCCTCGACTGGCTCTTCAGGCGCCGTGTTCTGAGGCGAGAAACCCCAGTAGGCGGCCACAGTGAATCCAAGGAAAAGAAGCACGAGCACGAACATAGTCCCGATCTTAATCTTTCTGTCCTTCTTCTTCTGGAGCTTTATCTCCTTGCCGGTCTTCCTGCGCTTCTTAGCCTTGACCATCGTGGGTATAGTTGCTAGCCCTGACTAAAAAATCATTTCTTGGGCTTGCTTTTCTCGGATTTCTTTTTAGCCTTATTGGCCCTTCCCTCGGATTTCTTCTTAGCCCTGTCAGACTTGCCTTTGGATTTCTTCTTGGCCTTTCTTCTCTTGGAGACGCCCAGCCTGATGTCAAAGCAGTACCTGAAAGATCCGGGGGCGTAGTCTCCGGCCTTCGTCACGTCTATCTTGACCCTCGTCAGGCTCTTCTTGAGCTCCTGGATGAAATCCTCCAGCTCGTTCTCGTGGAGTATCTTGTAGAGGTGTATGCGCCCCCTCTTCTTTATCCTCTTCAGAGCCAGATAGAGGAAGTTCTCGCTGTCCTTGGGCAGCGGCATGACCACGCGGTCGAACTCCTCCTTCAGCTTCGGCACCTCCGCCTTGACGTCTCCCTCTATCGCCCGTACCTTGCCTTCCAGCTTGTTCAGGACTATGTTGTCCTCGAAGAAGAGAACCGCGTATGGGTTTATCTCCACGCCCACAACCAGCTCCGGCTCCGCCAGCTTGGCTATGTTGATGGCATAGGGCCCGACGCCTGCGAACATGACCAGCACCCTTTCCCCCGGCTTGACCATCTCGGCGACTCGCTGCCGCTCAGTGCCCAACCGCACCGAGAAATAAGCCTCGGTCGGGTCGACCTTGAACCGGCACCCGTTCTCCTTGTGCACGGTCTCGGTCAGCTTCCTCGGCCTCAGCAGCGCGGAGACGTCCGAGAAGTCTCTGGCCTCCGCCCTGCTTGCCAAGATCTCATAGTCGCGTATTCGGTACTCGCCCTCGACATCGCCCTTCTTGGCTAGCACTACGTTGACGTTCTTGTGCTTTTTCAGAAAATCCTCGCCGTCCGTCTCCGGCTCGACGATGGCGATGTCGCCGACTACGTCAAAGGCCATGTTCCAGTCTGCTCTGTAATCTAGCCAGTTTCCTGCGACCAGAATTAAACTTGATGTTGGCAATATTTACGAGATGGTCTAAATAAATGTCGCCGACCAGGATATCGCCGTTCTCGGCCACCGGGACCTCCAGCATCTCGGTGGAGCAGACCTCGACCAAAACCCGCTCGGGATTGACCGCCTGTATGCCGCTGCGCTTGAACCCCGACTGCTGGGCGGCGAAGAGGAACCTCTCCGCAGCATCCAAGTTGCGCGCGACCACGTGCAGGATGGGACACTCCGACTGGAGGTAGGCCTCGTCGCGATCGTGCTTCTCGAGAGCACCTTTCAAATCCTGCAGCGTGACCTCTCTGTGCCACTTACCCAGCCAGTCGGACTTCAGCTTGTCGTGCTCTCTGGGAGTCTGCAGGACAGCTATCCTCCCGGCGCAGGAGGAGGTGGTGTAAAGGCCCTCATTAGAATTAATAAGATTGACTAACTCGGCGATGTCCTCGTCCGCCTTCCCCTCTTTGCGCGCGTCGGCAAGCTGCTTAAGGGCCTTCGCGCGCTGCATCGAGAATTTGCCCATTCTTTTCTTGGATGATTTTTATCTCCGGCCGCGCCGGTGCCGCTTCCCAGCCCTCATAGCCCTGGCATGCGCCTCACGTTCCTCGGCACCTCTCTTGCCCCAGACCTCCCTCATCGCATCACCGCGCTTTTCAGACGTGTGCAGGTTGGCCTTCCATCTCCTATACGCCGCCCAGGCATCCTCCCCTGCGAGGTGCTTTCTCAGATATTTATGAGCCCGGCGGACCGTAAGCCCCGGATAAGACCTGGCGAGCTCTTTGGCCGCATCGAGCCTGCTCCTGCCCGCGGCCACCATGCCCGCGGCCACCACCATCGCACCAGGGTTCTCCACCCAGTTGAAGTTCTTCCTGCCCCTTTGCGCCATATGACTCATTTTTAAAAACAAACCTCAAAAAGGAAACTCGCAAGGAGTTTCCTTGTCCCGCAAGATGGCTAAATGCCATTTAAATCATCTTGCGGTCAAAAACTGAGACGTTATGACGCAGCTCATCATCGCCGAGAAGCCGAGCGTGGCAGGCAAGATAGCCAACGCCATAGGCCGCGCGCACAAGAAGAGCCGCAACGGAGCGCCCTACTACGAGGTGGATGCCCCCGACGGCAAGGCGATAGTCGCCCCCGCGGTCGGGCATGTCTACACGTTACAGGAGACGCAAAACAAGAAGTGGAACCTTGAGTATCCGGTCTTCGACATCCAGTGGGTGCCCATCTACCAGGCGGAGAAGGGCGCTTCATACACGAAATCCTATGTCAGCAACATCAAAGAGCTGTGCAAGGAGGCCGACTCTTATGTCAACGCGTGCGACTATGATGTCGAGGGCAGCGTTATCGGATACAATGTCCTCAAGCACGCCTGCGGCGCAGACCCGGAGAAAGACAAGATTAAACGAATGCACTTCTCGACCGTGACCACGCCCGACCTGGTCAGGGCCTACAACGAGATGGAGGAGTTCGACGACGGCCAGACCCAGGCCGGCCTGACCCGCCATGTCCTGGACTGGTACTACGGCATAAACCTCTCCCGCGCGCTCATCTCCGCCCTGCGCTCCACCCGCACCAGGGGGACCCTGAGCATAGGCAGGGTGCAGGGCCCCGCGCTGAAGCTGATAGTCGACAAGGAGCGCGAGATAAGGGCTTTCGTGCCAGAGCCGTATTGGGTGATAAGCGCTCTCCTAAACAAGGACAAGGATTTTGAGGCCGTCCATGTCAAGGAGAAGTTCGAGAAAGAGGAAGAGGCCAAGGCAGCGTATGAGAAGGTCAAGGGGCAGAAGACCGGCACGGTCAAGAGCGTCGACCGGAAGAAATACAAGCAGCCTCCTCCCAACCCCTTCGATCTGACGTCGCTGCAGGTGGAGGCACACCGCCATCACCGCATAGCTCCCAAGCAGACTCTGGAGATTGGCCAGACCCTATACGAGAGAGGATACATCTCATATCCGAGGACATCCTCGCAGCAGCTGCCGCCGAGCATCGGTTACAAAAAGATACTGGACAAGATAGCGCAGCAGTCCGAATACTCCGAGGGCGCGGAAAAACTGCTCTCCAAGCCTTCGCTGCGGCCGAACAACGGCAAGAAGAAGGACCCGGCGCACCCGGCCATCTATCCGACCGGCGAGGTCCCGAAGGGAATCGCCGACCGTGAGAAGAGGGTCTACGACTTAATAGTCCGCAGGTTCATGGCCACCTTCGGAGAGTGGGCGGTGAGGGAGAGCATGAAGGCGATAATCGACATCAACACCGAAGACTTCAAGGCCGAGGGCAAGCGCACCGTGGAGAAGAACTGGCACGAGCTCTACGGCAAGTACGCCAAGTTCGACGAGGTGATGCTGCCCGATTTGAAGGAGGGCGAATCCGTAGACATCAAGAAGCTCGGACTCGACAAGAAGATGACCCAGCCGCCGAAGCGCTACACCGAGTCGTCCATAATCAGCGAGCTGGAGAAGAGGAACCTGGGCACAAAGTGCGCAGAGTATGGCACGGAAATCTATATCAAAAGAAACGGCAAAATTAGTAAGGTCCCCATAGGAAAGTTTGTTGATAAACAACTTAAATCGGGCCTGAACTCAAAAGAAATAAAAAAAGGGACCCATACCCTATGCTGCGATATTAAAAATCATAGAATGGTATGGAAACCCATCAGTTCAGTCAGTAGGAGACCTGTTGAGGAGAATGAGCTCAAAGAAGTAATGGCAGCAGGGTCCTCAATAAAACTTACAAATGAGCATCCCGTTGCAATCTTAAAGGAGAATGCGATTAAATTCAAAGAAGTAAAAAAACTTAAGATAGGGGATAACTTAATTCGGGCAAGACCTATACGATGGGATCCTAAATCCAGAGTAATCGCAAATATGATTGGCGATGGAAGCATCTCTATAAGAAAAGATATCCATGAAAAGACCCCGGACATGCGTTATCACAATAAAGAGCTGGCCCTTATCGACGTTTTTTCATCCGCTGCCAATATTGCCTTTTGCGCCGGGGCCATTAAGAGAAAGGCTTCAAGAGGTAGATACTATGTTGCCTTGCCCTTGGCTGCAGGCAGAAAAATTCTGCAACAGTATCCGGAAATTGAAAAAGGGGAGTTTCCTGAGTCGATTGATAAACCTACTGCAATAGGAGCCTTTTTTGATGACGAAGGTTGTGTTTATTTAGAGCAAATAAAAGAATATGGCAACATTCAGTCCTCGGGGGTGCCCAAGATAAAGATGGCACAAAAGATCAGAGGACCCCTGGACCAGATTTCCCTATGGTTGCGTGATTTGGGCATATCATCTAAGGTTTACAAAACCAATGTTAATTATCGTGGCTCTAAACGGGAATGCTATGAGCTATGGGTGCGCGGCAGGAAGAATCTTGAAAGATTTATGCGGAACATCCCCTTTTTCCATCCAAGAAAGTTTGAGAAACTTATGCTCGGCCTGTCCAGATATCCATCGGTTTTGAAGAAAGCCCGGATTTACAGGAATATAGATCTACAGGGCAACACACATGACAGCGATTTAAGCAAATCTCTGGGATTATCCCTAACTCACACTAGGGCCTTATGCCGGGAATTGGAAGAAGACGGCCTAATAAAAATAACGAGAAAGCCAAATCTTAAGAGGCGAAGCGCCAATAACTCACTATGCCTTACTGTCTCTTTACCTTACTTTGACACCTTCTATTCAAGACTTGGCGATATTTGTCTAAGTTCGAAAATGACTGCGGTCCCAGTATCCGGAATAAGGCCGGCATGGTCTACCCATAAATTTGTGTACGATATAACCGTGGATTCGGAAACTCCAAATTACTTTGCGGGACATTGTGGCCTTCTAATACACAACTCCACTCGCGCGACCGTCATAGACACGCTGTTCAAGCGCAATTACATAATCGGCAAGTCCATAGAGGCGACCGACCTGGGGGTAAAGACGGTCGAGACCCTGGAGAAGCACAGCCCGGAGATTCTGGATGAGGAGCTGACCCGCAGTTTCGAGGAGGAGATGGACGAGCTGATGGGGGGGAAGAAGACTGGCGAGGAGGTTGAAGCCAAGAACCGACACGTCTTGCTGAAGGTGCTGGAGAAATTCAAGAAGGAGGAGAAAGAGATAGGCGAAGAGCTGAGGAGCGCTCTCTTCAAGGCACAAGAGGAGAAGGCGGAGAGCGACGCGCTCGGCAAGTGTCCCGTTTGTAAAGAGGGATTGCTCGTCATCAGGAGGAACCCCAAGACCAAGAAGCGCTTCCTGGGCTGCAGCAACTATCCAAAATGCACCGAGACGCAGCCCCTCCCGCAGAAGGGATCTGTCAAGCCGGCCAAGAAGGACTGCCCGACCTGCGGCTACCCGATGGCCAACGTCTGGAGCAGAGGCAAGAAGGCCCCTTGGGTCATATGCACGAACATCAACTGCCCGAGCAAGAAGAAAAAGTAATTTTTTACCGAAGCGCGTCTAATATCGCGATGGACGAGAAACTTCTTCTGGAGATACTGCAGAAGGACGCCAGGATATCGGACGGCAGCTTGGCCAAGATGCTGAACGCCTCCGAGAGTGATGTAAAAGAGAAGATAAAAGAGCTCCGGAGCAAGGGAATCATAAAAGGGTTCAGGACATATGTCGACTGGGAGATGGCCGGAGAGGAATTCGTCACCGCCTACATAGATGTCAAGGTCACGCCGGAGGCGAGGACCGGGTTCTCCGAGCTGGGGGAGCAGCTTGCCTCCAATGAGAAGGTGGAGGAGGTAATCGTGGCGTCTGGAGAATACGACCTGATGGTGAAGATAAAGGCCCACGACATAAAGGATGTGAGCAACTTCGTGACCGAGGTGCTCGCACCCAAGAAGGAGGTCACCGGCACATACACCCATTTCGTCCTCAAGAAGTTCAAGGAGAACGGCGTCGTCCTGGCCGACGGCGCCAAGGACAAGAAACTCGTCATATCCGCCTGATTCTATGGTCTCCGAACGCGTCAGGGATGTGCCCCCCTCCGGAATCAGAAGGTTCTTTGACCTAGCCTCGCAGGAGAAGGACATAGTCACACTGGGTGTGGGAGAGCCGGACTTCGACACGCCCTACCGTATAAAAGACAAGGGTCTGGAGGCGATAGAGCTGAACCGCACGCACTACACCGGCAACGCCGGCCTGCCCGAGCTCAGGGAGAAGGTGGCGGAAAAGCTCAAGAAGGAGAACCTCGTCGATGTGACCGAGAAGGACGTCCTGATAACCGCCGGCTCCAGCGAGGGCCTGGACCTCGCGCTGCGGGCGATTCTCAATCCGGGCGACGAAGTCCTGATACCGGACCCGGCGTATGTCGCATACGGCCCCCTCACCCAATTGGCCGGCGGAAAGCCGGTCATGGTTCCGACGAAAGAGGAGCACGATTTCAGGGTGAGGGTCTCGGATCTAAGGAAGAGCCTCACTAACAAGACCCGGGCTATATTGTTCTGCTCCCCCAACAATCCCACAGGTGCCGTCCTCAATAAAAAGGACCTGCAGGAGATAGCGGACTTCGCGATAAAGAACAAGCTTACAGTCATCTCAGACGAGATATACGAGAAGCTCATCTACGGAGAGAAGCACGTGTCCATAGCGTCCCTGCCGGGTATGGCTGAGAAGACGATAACCCTCAACGGCTTCTCGAAAGCATATGCGTCCACCGGATGGCGGGTCGGGTATGTCGCCGCAAAGGGAGAGCTCATGAAGGCGATGTTCAAGATACACCAGTACTGCATGCTGTGCGCGCCTACGCCGTCGCAGTACGCCATGCTGGCCGCGTTCGACGAAAAAGACGGCGTCAAGAGCATGGTGAAGATGTACGATGCGCGCAGGCGGCTGCTGGTCGACGGCCTCAACGAGATACAAGGCATAAAGTGCCATATGCCGAAGGGAGCATTCTATGCCTTCCCCAACATAACCGGGACCGGGTTGAGCTCCGAAGAGTTCGCCGAGAAGCTGATAACAGAGGCGAAGGTTGCAGTGGTTCCCGGCAGCGTATTCGGCCCCGCCGGCGAAGGGCATGTACGCTGCTCTTATTCCGTCTCCACCGGCGAGATAACCGAAGCCTTGGAGAGGATTTCCAAACTGTTCTCCTGACTATGGAATTCATCCAAGACGAACCGGCTCTCCTCATAAACAAAGATCTTGTCGTCGCCGACCTGCACAACGGCATAGAGTTCGAGATGGAGCGAAGGGGCGCCGCCATGCCGAGCCAGACCAAAAGGAAGCTTGAGAGGCTCAAGGGTATAATCAAGGACACCGGACCGGACAAACTTATAATACTGGGAGACCTCAAGCACAACGTCCCCGTGACGTCTTACCAGGAGAAGCTGGAGGTGCCCTTCTTTCTGAGGGAGCTGCAAGGGCTAGTCTCCAAGATCGTCATAACCAAGGGCAACCACGACGGCAGCATAGAGCGGCTGGTCCCGCCGAGCGTTTTGGTGACGGACGAATTCATCGAAGACGGTGTGGGGTATTTCCACGGGCACAAGAAGCCCAGCGAGGAGCTTCTCTCCCAGGAGCTCATAGTCTGCGCCCACACCCATCCATCGATTCTCCTCAAAGACATCCGCGCCAACATACAGCAGGCTTGGATTGAGACGAAGGTCAAGGGTTCTGATACCAAGGTCCTCGTTGTCCCTGCCTTCGATGACTCCACCCGCGGCTCCGCGGTCAACAACACCGAGCCGTTGGGCCCCTTTCTGAAGCGCATGATAGATTTGGACAGCGCGGACATCTATCTCCTGGACGGCAGCTACCTGGGAAGCCTCGACGAGCTGAGGGTTTAAACTCTTCTTTTTAAGCGCCCAACCTCAATCTGAGTTTCGCGAACGTTGGGGAGAATAGTATATGACTAAGCTGCTTAGCCGTTTCAGCCCCGAGATGCGGGATTTGATAAAGGCCAACTTCAAGGATTTCACCCAGATACAGAAGCAGGCCATGCCCTCGATACTCGGCGGCAGGAACACCCTGGTCATAGCCCCGACCGGGAGCGGGAAGACCGAGGCGGCCTTCCTGCCGGTGATGAACGAGCTGGCTGGAGCGGCTGATGGCAAGAGCGCAAAGGGCAAGAGCGCTAAAGGTATTGTGGCTCTGTACATCGCCCCTCTCCGCTCCCTCAACCGGGACATGCTCAGGCGCATGGGGGACTGGTGCGAGTCTCTCGGCTGCCGTGTGGAGGTGAGGCACGGCGACACCACCCAGTACCAGCGCAGCAAGCAACGAACCAACCCTCCGCAGATGCTGATAACCACCCCCGAGACCCTGCAGGCCATACTGCCGGCAAAGATAATGAGGAAGCATCTCCAGTCCGTGAGATATGTCATAATCGACGAGGTCCACGAGCTGGTCTCCGACAAGCGGGGGACCCAGCTGGCCGTGGCCCTGGAGCGGCTCCGGAATGCCTGCGGCAAGTTCCAGACGATCGGCCTCTCCGCGACCGTGGGGACTCCTAAGCTTGTGGCTGACTACTATGGGCTGGATGAGATCGTCATAGACAAGAGCTTCAAGGGGTTGCAGCTCAAAGTGGAGAAGCCGGAGGGCGTGGTTGCGCGCATAGGGCAGCTCACCGGCAAGAAGCCGACTTTGATATTCACCAACACCCGGGTCGCAACCGAGCTCCTGACCAAGCAGCTGCGGGCAGTGAAGGACGTGGGCATACACCATTCCTCCCTCTCAAAAGAGGAGCGCATCGAGACGGAGCGGCAGCTCAAGGAAGGCGAGCTCAAGACGCTCGTTTGCACGTCAAGCATGGAGCTGGGCATAGACGTGGGGGAGATCGAGCAGGTCATACAGCTCAACTCGCCCCGCCAGGTCGCGCGCCTGATACAGAGGGTAGGCCGGAGCGGACATGCCGAGCACAGGATATCCAGGGGGACGGTCATGGCCACGGACTTCGACGACATATTGGAAGCGTCCGTCATAGCCAAGCACGCACTCAAGTCGGAGATAGAGGAGACCGACTGCTTTGAGGGCTCTCTGGACATACTCGCACATCAGATAGTGGGTCTTGCCCTGGACTACGGCGACATATCCATGAAGGACGCCTATCTGATAATCAAGCGAGCGTACCCATACCGCAAGCTCACGCGGGAGCAGTTCGACAGGGCTGTGGACGTGCTCAAGCGCCTGCGGCTGGTCGGCTGGAGGGAAGACCACCTAAACAGAAAGCGCAGCTCCCTCTTCTACTATTATGCGAACCTTTCGACCATACCTACGTACAACCGCTATACCGTCATAGACCTAGCTTCGCACAAGCCGGTAGGGGTCCTGGACGAGGAGTATATAGTGGATTGCTACGTCAACTCGCTGTTCATCCTCAAGGGCGAGGCCTGGAGGATAGTGGACTTCAGGGACAGGCGAGTCATGGTGGTCCCGGTGAGCGAGATCGGCGCCGACACGCCGATATGGGTTGGCGAGGACATACCCGTTCCCTACGAGGTGGCGCAGGAGGTGGGGCGGATAAGGAGGAGGATGTCCGCACTTCTGTCAAAAGGGAAGGGTCGGAAGGCGATAGCCAAAGAGCTGGACCTGCCCCTCGACTCCAAAGGTTTGTCTGCGGCCTTGGGGGCTATAGAGAAGCAGAGGAAACAGGGAGCTGTCCCCACTGACAAAAAGATAACCGTCGAGAAGTTCATCGAGCGCTATCACCAGATAGTAATCAACACCTGCTTCGGGACGAAGGTCAACGACGCCATCAGCCGCATACTCGCTTCCATGCTGAGCAGCCAGTACGGTGAGACGGTCGGCGTCAGGGTGGACCCCTACCGCATAGTCCTTACCGGCATGGTGCTTGAGGAAAAAGACGTCGTGGACGTGCTGAAGAGCCTCAACCCGGAAAGCGCCAGGCAGATTTTGGAGAAGACGGTCTCACAGACCAACCTCTTCCGCTTCTCGTTCGTCCACGTCGGAAAGAGATTCGGCGTCTTCAAGGAGGGCACCAACTTCCGGGAAATAAACATCAAACGCGTCATCGACGCATATAAAGACACGGCAGTCTATCAGGAGACGCTCAACGAACTGTTCAAGAAGTACTTCGACCTGGAGAACTCAAAGCGCGCGCTGGAGAGGATAAAGAGCGGGGAAATCAAGATAGCGACCCAGCCCCTCAGCACCTTGTCCCAGTTCGGACTGGAGCAGTTCAAGGACGCCGTCTTGGCGGAGACGCCGGAGAGGGCCATAATCGAGACGGTCAAGAAGCGGCTGATGAACCGCAAGGTCAATCTGGTCTGTCTGAACTGCGGAGAGGTCATGCGTCATCGTACAATCAGCAAGCTGGACTATCCCCTGAACTGCCCGGTCTGCGACTCCTGGATGGTATCGTACATGGGGAAGACGGAAGAGGAGCTGAGCAGGATAGTCAGGATGCAGAAGAGGGGCGACGAGCTGACCAAGGACGAACAGCGCTTCCTCAAGCGGGCCAGACAGTCGGCCGGGCTGGTGCATTCCTACGAGGCAAGGGCTCTGATAGCCCTCAATGCGCGCGGGGTGGGCCCTAGGACTGCAAGCCGCATACTGGATCTGAACCTCTACGACGACGAGTTCTACAAGGAGATACTGCGCGCGGAGAGGGAGTTCATCCGGACCAGCCGATTCTGGAAGGGGAAGAAGAAGCAGTGGAAGAAGGGCGGCCGGAAAAAGTCGAAAGGATGATTTTAGTTGCCTGCGGATAGAATTAAGCGATGACCATGCTGCTGCTGGCCGACACGGTTCCCGGATTTGAGAAGACGGTCCATGAAGTCGAGGCGATGTGCCATGAAGCCGGCCTGGGGCTGATGATACATCACGAGGGCGAGGACCTGGACGACATACTCGACCACGCGCGCATCAAGGCGGTCGTGTTCTCTCCTCAAGGAGAGCTGACTCTGGACGAGATGGTCGAGAAGTACGGGCGGGACGTCCTGCTCGTGGTGGGCGGATTCACCGAGGAGCGCGACTTCAAGAGCGACGTGTATGCGCGCGCGGATGCGACCGTCTCGCTGGGGGGCGATTTTTTACCAATCCCCGAAGTAATTAAGAGGATAATCCAAGCCTATGAGAAGAAAGCAGAAAGAGCAGGCGATTGAGATAGCCCAGGAGAGGGTCGACAGACTCTTCGAGATGGCCGAGAAGGCGGCGGCAGAGGGAGATTTCCAGAGCGCCGACCGCTACGTCGAGATGGCCTGGGGCATCAAGCAGAAGTTCCGCATAAAGCTGAACGATTATCAGAAACGTCTCTTTTGCAGGAAGTGCCGAAGCTTCCTCGCCGAGGGTGACACCGGCCGCTACAGGACTGAGGGCGGGATGGCGGTGGTGACCTGTTTGAAATGCGGGAACGTGAGGAGATACCCTCTAAATCCCTAGGTCCTCTTTCTCCCCGAAGACGGCCGCCGCGCACAATGCCATCTGGTAGAACAGTGCGAAGACTAGGGACAGCAGTCCCAGGAAGAGCTTGAGGAGGGTGGTCACCGTGACGGAGTCAAGGTTGAGTATAAGCGGGGTCGTGAAGATGAGGAGCCCTATGGGTATCATTATTGCCGCCCCCATGCACCCGATGTAGCTGGCGATGACCCGGCCCAGGTTCTTGGACATGAACCTGAACGCCTTGAAGATGCTCTCCCCCAGCGGCTCCCCCGCCGCGGCGAAGGGGATTGAGAAGGTGAAGAAAAGGCCGAAGTTTATCATCAGCAGGAGCTTGAAGCCACCTAAAGAGAATGAGGTTATGAATATCATCAAGAATGCGGCTATCAGACTGAGGACTATGGTGGCCGGGTTTATGCCCTTTAGTGAGGAGCCCTTTTTATCCTGCCCTATGAGCGAGCTGACCGAACGCGCCACTACGGCGTAGCTGACGAACCCCAGGAAGAGCACGGTGAACACCAGCAGGAAATTGGCCGAAAGCGGGCTGTTCAGCTCGCTGATGTCGCTGACCTCGGCGATGCCCCCTAGCCGTATTATGGGTATCTGCACGTTGGTCGAGAGCTCGTTGAAGGCGGTGAGATTAGCGGCGGAGAGGTACATGGTCCCGCCCAGGTATTCGTCCGTCTTCTCGAGCAGGGCAGTGGGTTCTCCAACGCCGCCCATCATGACAAAATACGCCATGAGGAAGAGAACGGGTATCGCGGGCACAAGCACCAGCCCTATCCTCTTGCGCGCAATCTTGAACGGGGCCATGAGGAAGGATTCCATGGGATTTTTAAGCCCAAGGAGAATAAAAACATAGGTTCATCTGAATGAACCTTTAAGACTATTTTTATACCCCTCCCTTCAAACATACCGCAATCTCCCTCCGACGAGGGGCATCGGACCGCAAGGTCCAGTTCTGAGATTCGCGTAAATGACTACAGTATACGATGTCGAGCCTGAGGCGCTCATAAACGCCGCGGCCCAGGACTTGAAGACGAAGGTCAAAGCGCCCGACTGGGCGCCGTTCGTCAAGACGGGCGTAGCCAAGGAGCGGCCGCCCGAGGCCCCCGACTGGTGGTACGTCAGGGAGGCGTCCATACTGAGGAAGATTTATGTCAAGGGTCCGCTCGGCATATCGCGCTTAAGGAACGAGTACCGCAGCAAGAAGAACAAGGGTGTGCAGCCGGAAGAGTCGCGCAAGGCCTCCGGAAAAGTGACCCGGCTTGCTGTACAGCAGTTAGAGGAGCTCAAGCTGGTGAGGAAGGCCCAGGACAAGAAGGGCCGGGAGATAAGCCCCGCCGGCATGAAGTACCTCGACAATCTCGCTCACAAAGTCAAGAACAATGGATGAGCTGGAGGCCATCAGGGCCAGGAAACTGCAGCAGATGCAGCAGCAACAGATGCAGCAGGAGGTGCAGCAGCAACACCAGGTCCAGAAGGCGCTGAGGCATATAGACGCGCTGGTGCGCCGTTTCCTCACGCAGAAGGCTCAGGACAGGCTGGCAAACCTCAAGCTCGTCGACCCAGAGCTCGTCCAGAAGCTGAAGATATACCTGGCGCAGATGTATGCGGGCGGCCAGATAAAGGACAAGATGACCGACGAGCAGCTGAAGTCGATACTGATGAAGATAAAGTCTTCGCAGAAAGAGACCACGATAAAACGGATGTAACATGAGTTCGAACAAAGACCAGGAGACCAAGAAGGAGCTCAAGAAGGCGGAGAAGGAATCCAGGCGAGCCCCGATATGGGCGTTCGCCGCAACCAACCGCAAGGTCAGGCGCTCCCCGAAGAGCGGTCGCAACTGGCGCAGAGACAACATCTACTGAAGATGGCCGGCAAGGAAGAAGACAGGGAAAAGAAGAAGCCTGAAGAAGGCAAGGCCGAGGATAATACTAAAGAGGTAAAAGAAGCAAAGGAAGAAAAGACCTCCGAGGACGGGAAGTCCAAGACCAAGGCCGGAAAAGAGGAGGCGAAGACCGAATCCAAGAAAGATTCAAAATCCGGGAAAGAAGAGAAGGGCAAAAAGGCAAAGAAGAAAGCCGATGAAAAGCCCAAGGAAGAAAAGAAGAACGAGAAAAAGAAGGGGGAGAAGGTCGACGTAGTTTCCGAGGACATCTACACGATTCCCCTCAGCAAGGTCTACCGAACCAAGCCCAACTACAAAAGGACCAACAAGGCGGTCCGCATGCTAACCCAATATCTCAAGCGTCACACCAAATCCGAGGACATAGTGATAGACGGCCAGCTCAACCGCCACATCTGGAGCAGGGGCTCCAAGAAGCCTCCTCGAAGGGTTCAGGTAAAGGCCGTCAAGGACTCAGAAGGCAGAATAACCGCCACCCTCCTCAAATAATGGCTATATACCAGACCGATTTTCTGGGGGAGGGCTACCTTGGCCTCTTCGGCTTCGCGACCGACGAGTATTGCCTGATTTCAAATCGCCTAAACCAGCGGAAGTTGAAGGAAATAGAGGATACTCTCGGAGTCGAGACAATCTCCACACCCATATTCAACTTCTCTTTGTCCGGCATAATGTCGGCCGGCAACTCCCGGGGGGCGTTGCTCCCCTATCTGATCGAGGATGACGAGCTGGAAAGGATCGGCAAGAAGGTGGGCGTTGCCATAGTCCCAGACAAGTTCACCGCCCTGGGCAACCTCATAGTCGCCAATGACCGCGGCGGGATGATAAGCGACGTCTTCTCCCAGCGGGCCAAGGTGTCCATCGACGAGGCTCTGGGAATCAACACGATTCAGGGCCAAATCGCCGGCTCCAGCGAGGTCGGAGCGCTCTGCGCAGCCACAAACAAAGGTTTCGTCGTCAGCCCCGACGTCAATGATGCTGAACTGAAGCAGCTGGAGAAGGTCTTCGGCGTCCCGGGTGGAAGGGCTTCGGCTAATATGGGCTCCAAGGTCGTGGGCGCCTGTCTGATAGCCAATTCCAACGGCTTCATAGCTGGCCAGGACACCACGCCCATCGAGCTGGAGTACATAAACGAGGCGCTGGGCTTCTTATAGGAATACCTTCAAAATTAGCGAAATGAAATACGTTCTGAAAGGCAAACTCAGGATAGGCTCCAAGATTGAGAAGTTCAAAAAAGGGGTCGAGGCAAAGGATGAGGGCGAGGCCAGGGAGCTCACTCTCTCGCTGTTCGGGAGCGAGCACGGCACCAAGAGGCGCCATATAACCATAGACAGCGTGGAGAAATCAGAAGGATAATGCCGGAAGAAAATGACCAAAGGAAACTGCAGTCCCTTCTGATTCAGATTCAGTCCTATCAGAGCACCCTGCAGGCCGTCTCCAGGCAGACTGCCCTGATCGAGAGGAGCCTCGAGGACGTCTATATGACTCTCCAAGCGCTCGAGGAACTGCCCAAGACCAAAGAGTCTGAGTCTTTGGTCCCCATAGGCGCGGGCGTGTACGTCAAGGCCGACATAACCGACAAGAAGAAGGCTCTGGTCTCCGTAGGGGACGGAGTATTCATCGACAAGACAATGGCCGAGGCGAAGGCCTACCTGAAAGAGCGCCAGGCTGAGATGGAGAAGAACGAGAAGCTTCTGCGGGAGCGGGGCCAGAAGATAAGCGAGGAGCTCAACGCCGCTAATCAGTCTGCAGAAGAGCTCTACGCGAAACTCCAATCCGGCCAGTGAGCGGATTTATTAAATCCTAGCCATTAATCCTACATGGCACCTGACAGACTTCTCCGAGAGATAGTCTCCGACATCACTCCCACCGAAAAGGAGAAGGAAAAAGAGAAGAACCTCATAAAGGAGGTGATTGCCATTCTCAGCGCAGTCATCCAGAGGACCAACCCAAAGGTCAAGCCGGTGATGGTCGGCTCTATAGCCAAGGGCACAGACCTTCGCGGCGACAAGGACTTCGACATCTTCATCCAGTTCCCCCAGGAGACCAGCCGCGAGCTGCTGGAAGAGCATGGCCTTCTCATAGGCAGGAACTTCTTCGAGCTGGTGAAATCCGAGCCGGAGATAAGCTATGCGGAGCACCCCTACGTCAAGGGCCAGTATCACGGGTTCGTGGTCGAGATAGTCCCCTGCTACAAGCTGGACAAGTCCAGGAAGAGGATAAAGAGCGCGGTCGACCGCAGCCCCCTGCACACCAAGTTCGTGCTGGGTGAGCTGGAGAAGAAACCCCGACTTCGCGACGAGATACGCCTCCTGAAGAAATTCATGAAGTCTAACGGTCTGTACGGCGCGCATGCTGCCGTCGAGGGCTTCTCCGGCTATCTGTGCGAGCTGCTGACCATAAAATACGGTTCTTTCATGGATGTGATAGAGGCGGCTGAAGAGTGGAAGAAGAACGAGCATCTCCATCTGGGCAGGAAGGCCGGAAAGAAGAAGTTCGCCGATGCGCCCCTGGTCTTCATCGATCCCGTGGACCAGGACCGCAATGTGGCGGCCGCGGTCTCTGTTGAGAAGATGGCTAGGTTCGTCTACCTGGCCGAGGCCTTCCACAGCTATCCAAGCCACGAGTTCTTCAAGGAGAAGGAGACAGAGCCGATGAGCAAGAAGGAGTTCTACAAGAGCATCAAGGATCGGGGCACTCAGCTGATATGCGTCCATTTCCAGACCCCACGACTGGTCGAGGACACCCTGATACCGCAGATGTACAAGAGCCTCAAGAACCTTGCCAACGAGTGCGAGCGGGCGGAGTTCAAGATACTGAAGAAAGACTACTGGACCGACGGGAAGGAAGGGGCCTTCCTCATGGAGTTCGAGGTCTGGAAGCTTCCAAGGGTGATGAAGAAGGAGGGCCCGTTCTTCGACTCCAAAGTGGCCGACATGAGAGGATTCGTAAGCAGCAACCGGGGCAAGGCCATGTCGCAGCCGTATCTGGAGAGCGACCGGTGGGCCATAGATGTCGAGCGGCCTTATCGCCACGCCGACGATCTGGTCAAGGCCTACCTCAAGGAGCCCAAGGGGTTCGGCAAGAACCTGCGGGACATAAAGGACTTCAAGCTGGAGATAAACTCGGACATAACCAAGCTCAAGAACCGGGACTTCTGGAGGTTCATGGGGGAGTTCTGGTAGTTTTTATCCGTTTATAGATAATCTTGTGAAATGGCCCGAGGGCCCCGGAGTAAAAGAAGGTCAGTAAAAGGTCTTGCTGAAGATTTGGTTCAGAAGGTGCCCGCTAAAAACGGGGAAACTCCCGAAAGCTGGTTAAGAAGATTCAAAACCCTTCTGAGACGTCATCCAGATATCAAGGCCGCATTATTCCATGGTAGCGCGCTTTGGGGTCATGAGCCTAACAGATCGAGAAAGGAACCAAGGAAAAGGAAAGTCCAGAGAGATTATGATTTCCTTGTCGTTGCGAGGGGAAAAGCCGAAGAGAGCGAAGCCGCATATGTCCCTCAAAAAGTCAGGCGCCCGGACGGTTCTGTCCTCATGCAAGTGACGCCGGTCGTGGCTACACAAGACCATCTCACTTCTGAAGCCATCCCTGTGACGGGCGGATTGGGACATTTTGCATCCTATGCGCTCTCTCCGAGGGAAATAGTCAAAGGCCGTCCCCTCATCGATGAGCACATGACTAGACTTTGGCAGACTACATTACCGGATTTAGTCCAATATGGGATTATCCCCCGGGAAATCAAACTGAAGAAAGGAGAAGAAGGCGATTTCCTATTTGATGTTGCCAAAAAATATTTCACCCGCATGGAACCGGACAAATACCACCCGATAAAGTCGGTATTGTTCGGTTGGGGCGCTAGGCCGAATGCAGTCTCTAATTTCCAGAAGGAGAGCGTCGGCCCCTTCGTCAAGGCTCTTAAAAGAGCTGGTTTCAAGGTAAGAGAGACCGAATCAGGACTCCATGCTATGGCCCCCGATACCATGAAGAGGTCACGCTTCCCTAGACTCTCGGCTTTGACTACCACGCCTCAAACCCTAAAGTGGCGCGGAGGCGCAAGAAAGGCGTTACGGATGGCGCGGGAAGATAGAAATGCCAAATAACAGTATCAATCCACCCTCATCCATTTTTATACCCCCAGTTTCTAATAACCAGGTAACCCGAGCGGGAATACATTTGTTTTCTTGAATTTTCTTTTCAACCAATCTTAGCACCTTTAACGGGGGATAACATGGAGAATCAGAACAAAACAGGAACCACCACCGTCGCTCTGAAATGCAAGGACGGGGTGATACTGGCTGCCGACAAGAGAGCCACTATGGGCAATTTCATCTCCAACAAGGAAGCGTTGAAGATATACCCTGTGGACGAGAGGATAGCCGCCACCATAGCCGGCGGCGTGGGAGACGCCCAGAACGTGATACGCATACTGCGCGCGGAGGCTAAGCTCTTCAAGATGAACCGCAAGCAGCCGATGACTGTAAAGGGCGCGGCCACATTGATGTCCAACATACTCAACGGCAACAGGTATTTCCCTTATCTGGTCATGAGCATAATAGCCGGGATAGACGAATCCCCGAGGGTCTTCTCCATAGACCCCGTCGGCGGTCTGATGGAAGAGGATTACATCTCAACAGGTTCGGGCTCCCCGATAGCATACGGCGTGCTGGAGAGCGATTATAAGAAAGACAAGTCCGTGGAAGAGAACGTCTCCATAGCCGCCAAGGCGATAAAGGTGGCGCAGGAGAGGGACTCGGCATCCGGCAACGGCGTGACGCTTGCTTCCGTGACCGGCAAGGGATACAAGCAGTACACTGAATCCGAGGTCCAGGAAATACTCAAAACCCTAAATTAATGAATCTTTTTTTCTAAGGCGAAAATGCCCACACTAGAAGAGCTACAAGAGCAGATAAAAGAATTCTTGCCCAAGGAAGTAGGCGTGCAGAGCATATCTGCCGAGGCATCGAAGATAGTCTTGACCACGGACCGGCCTGACGTGTTCATAGACCATCCCGACATAACCAAGGACCTTGCCAAGACCATAAAGAAGAGGATACTCATCAGGCCAAAGTCGTCGATGCTGGTTGAGCCTTCCGAAGCGGAATCCATGATAAAGAAGATAGCCGGCGAGGAGAGCGGCATAACCAACGTCATATTCAACCCCTACCAGAAAGAGGTCATGATCGAGGCTGAGAAGCTCGGCAACGTCATCGGCCCCAATGGTGAGAACATCAAGAAGATAATCAAGGCTACCGGATGGAGCCCCATGCTGGAGAGGGCCACGCCCCTGAAGAGCAACATACTCGCCTCCCTCAGGAAGACTCTCTGGGACAAGAAGGTCTGCAGGAGGAGGAAGGACTTTCTAGAAAGGGTTGGCCGCGGAATATACTCCAAGCCTGACCACACAACCGACTGGATACGCGTCACCCCGCTGGGAGGGGCGGCCGAGGTAGGCAGGTCTTGCTTTTTGGTGCAGACGCCGAACAGTAACATACTCCTCGACTGCGGCATAAACGTCGCGGCGTCGGACTCCAAGCGCATGTTCCCGGACTTCAGGGCAATGCAGCTGACAATCGACGACCTGGACGCGGTCGTGCTCTCGCACGCTCACCTGGACCACTGCGGCTTCATACCCTACCTTTACAGATACGGCTTCGACGGCCCCATATACGCCACCAAACCGACCAGGGACATAATGGCGATGCTCCAGCTGGACGCGGTGGAGATATCCATGAAGGAAGACAAGGAGCTGCCCTATTCCAGCACGGACATAAGGAATGTCATAGAGCACGTGATACCTCTCGAATACGAGGAGGTGGCAGACATAACCACTGACGCCCGGCTGACGCTCTATAACGCCGGCCACATACTTGGCTCTTCGATAGTCCATCTTCACATAGGGGACAGCCTCTACAACATAGTCTACACGGGCGACATGAAGTTCGGCGAGACTAGGCTTCTTAACCCGGCTGAATATCAGTTCCCGCGCCTCGAGACGCTGATAATAGAATCTACTTACGGTGGCAGGAAGAGCATCCAGCCCAAAAGGAAAGAGGCCGAGGAGCAGCTGATAGACGCGATAAAGAAGACTATCAAAAGGGGCGGCAAGGTCCTCATACCCGTATTCGGCGTCGGCCGTTCGCAGGAGGTCCTCGTCACGCTTGATGAATACCGCAACCAGCTGTCCGATATACCAATCTACATAGATGGGATGGTCTACGAAGCCACGGCCATACACACCGCCTATCCGGAATACTTGAAGAGGCGGCTCATGAACATGATACTGAGGGGTGCCAATCCCTTCCTGGCCAAGAACTTCGAGAAGGTGGATGCAAAGGAGCGCATAGACCTGGCGGAGAGCGACGAGCCGTGCATAATAGTGACCCCGTCGGGCATGCTTACCGGCGGCCCGTCCGTGGAGTATTTCAAGCGGATGGCCGGCAACAAAAAGGACACCATACTCTTTGTAGGCTACCAGGCCGAGGGCTCTCTGGGGCGGAGGGTCCAGAAGGGCATGCGCGAGGTCGTCGTGATGGAGGGCAAAAAACCGAAGAAGATCGATGTTAACATAGAGGCGGTCACTGTCGAAGGATTCTCCGGCCACGCCGACCGCAGGCAGCTTCTGGGCTATGTAAAGCGCATGAATCCCAAGCCGGAGAGGGTGCTGTGCGTGCACGGAGAGGCCAGAAAGTGCCAGGATCTAGCCAAGGGCCTCAACCGCATATTCCACATGGAGACTCGAGTCCCCATGGACCTGGACACCATAAGGATACTTTAAGACTTTTTTCCGCCAAGCCCTAATATACCCGACTAAGTCTGCAAGAGCAGGCCTTAGCGGGAAAAATGGAATTCGACCCCTGGCAGATAGGAGACATCACCGACTACGAGCAGCTGTTCAAGTTCGGCATCTCCCCCATGGCCAAGTTCAAGGACCGATACAGCGACAACCGCTACATACGGCGCGGCATGATATTCGGCCACAGGGGGTTCGAGAAGATAGACAAGGCCATAAGGAACGGCGACCCGTTCGTGATGATGACCGGGCTGATGCCGTCGGGAAAGTTCCACTTCGGCCACAAGATGGTCGCCGACGAGATAATCTGGTTCCAGGAGAAGGGGGCCAAGACATATATCGCCGCCGCCGATATCGAATCTTATCTCATGCGCAGCGTGCCCCTCAAAGATGCGCGCAGCATAGCGGTGGAAGAGTACTTGACCAACTACATAGCCCTTGGCCTCGACCCCAGAGCTACGAACTTCTGGTTCCAGAGCGACTATGTGCCGGACTATTATAGGCTTGCCGACGTTGCGGCTAACGAGGTCACCTTCAACGAGCTGCGCGCGATATATGGGGACATGAGCCCCAACAAGATAGTCTCGGTACTCAAGCAGGCGGCAGACATACTGCACCCTCAACTCCCCGCTTTCGAGGGCAAGATGCCCACTATCGTCCCAGTGGGCGCGGACCAGGACCCGCACATCAGGCTCACGCGCGACATAGCCTCGAGACTCAACCAGCTCCACGACTTCGAGGTTCCATCCGCCACATTCCACCGTTTCATGGAGGGCCTGCAAGGCGGGAAGATGTCGTCTTCCGACCCAAAGAGTTATATAGCGCTCAGCGAAGACCCCAAGAGCGCGCGCAAGAAGCTGATGTCCGCAACAACCGGCGGGCGCGAGACTGCCGAAGAGCAGAAGAAGCTGGGCGGCATGCCCGACGTATGCTCTGTCTACAAGTTCTATTATTACCATCTCGTGGACGACGACGAGAGGATGAAAGAGATGTATGAGGAGTGCAAGTCCGGCGACATATTGTGCGGGGAGTGCAAGCAGAGGTGCGCCGACATGCTGGAGGCCTTTTTGGAAGAGCACCAGAAGAAGATGGGCAAGGCCCGAAAAGCCGCCAGGAAGCTGGTCGAATCAAGATGAAAATAGTGTTTGCGTTAGGGGGCTCTGTGGTAGTGCCCGACAAGGTCGACGAGAAGTATGTGGAGAGATTCGCTGGATTCGCGCTCGAATTGGCCAAGAAGAACTCTCTTGCCATAGTCGTCGGAGGGGGCAAGACCGCGCGCCGGGCAATAGCAGCCGCGCGCAAGAGGGGCGAGAACGAGGCCCGCTGCGACTATGCCGGTATAGAGGCTTCCCGATACAACGCATCCATAATATCACAGGCCATGGGAATCGAACCCCATGTACCGGAAACGCTAATGGGGGCGGAGAAGGTCCTGAAGACCGAGGGCATCGTCCTGATGGGCGGCACCGAGCCAGGCCACTCGACCGATGCGGTCGCGGCCCTTCTCGCCGAACTTACTGACGCGGACCTGGTCCTCAAGGTTACGGACGTCGACGGCATCTACGACAAGGACCCGCAGAGACACAAGAAGGCCACGATGTTCCAGGAGCTCTCCATAGACCAAGTCGAGAAGATGGTTTTGGGGCTCTCGCAGGATGCGGGCAAGTATGAGCTCTTCGACATGCTGGCGGTCAAGATACTCAAGCGCTCCGGCATCAAGTGCGTGGTCCTCAACGGCCGCGACTTCAAGAACATCAAGAAGGCCATAGAGGGAACGAAGTTCAGAGGAACCGTCATACAATGAGCGATTTCTCAGAGAGGGTCTACGAGATAGTGTCCAGAATACCCATGGGCAAAACCATGACTTACAAGCAGGTAGCCGAGGCCGCCGGCAAGCCCAAAGCTGCGCGCGCCGTGGGCAACATCCTGAACAAGAATCGCGACACGAAGAGGGTGCCGTGCCACAGGGTCGTACGGAGCGACGGCGACCCGGGAGGCTACGCGCGCGGAAGAGGGAAGAAGGTAGAGCTGCTTAAGAAAGAGCAGGCTGTTTGATTCAGACTCTTGCAGAAAAACCATTTTTATCCCTCCACGTCAAAAATAACCGACATGAACGGGGCAGAAGCGCTCATACGCGGAATGGAGCAGGAAGGAGTCAAGCACATCTTCGGCATCCTGGGCGGAGCCATAATGGATGTCTATGACGTCCTCTACGACAACTCCAGCATACAGCATCTCACGTGCAGGCACGAGCAGGTCGCGGCCTTCGCCGCCAGCGGATATGCGCGCGCATCCGGCAGGACCGGCACATGCATGGCAACATCCGGTCCGGGCGCATGCAACTTAGTCACAGGCATAGCCGATTCATTCATAGATTCGATTCCCGTAGTCGCTGTCACGGGCCAGGTCCCGACCACGTCGATAGGTGGAGATGCCTTCCAGGAGGCGGACATAGTCGGGATAACGATGCCTATAACAAAGTACAACTATTTGTTGGAGGATGTCAAAGACGTACCCAAGACCGTCAAGGGGGCGTATTACCTGGCCAGCACAGGCAGGCCGGGGCCGATAGTCATAGACTTCCCCAAGGACATCCAGAGCGCCAAGCTCAAGGACTTCAAGTACCCGAAGACCATATCCTTCGAGAGCTACAATCCCGTCTTCAAGCCACACCCTAGGCAGATAAAGATGGCGGTCAGGGAGCTGATGAACGCCGAGAAGCCGCTCATACTCTCGGGCGGAGGCACGATTACATCCAACGCTTCCAATGAGCTTGTCCAACTGGCGGAGCTCTTGGGTGTACCCATCACCACTACCTCGATGGGCAAGGGCGCGATACCCGAGGACCATCCACTGGCCCTGGGCATGGTCGGCATGCACGGCAACAAGTGGGCGAACCTGGCGGTCCAGCAGTCGGATGTCATCTTCGCCATAGGAACCAGATTCAGCGACAGGATCACGGCAACGACAAGGCACTTCGCACCAAAAGCCAGGATCATTCACGCGGACATCGACCCGAGCGAGATAGGCAAGAACATAAGGGCGGATGTTCCGATAGTCGGCGATGCCAAGCTAGTGCTGACCGATATGCTATCGACCGCAAAAAATGCGGCCAAGAAGGAATCCCAGAGAAGCAAGAAGCACACAGAATGGGGAAAGAAGCTGGACGAGATGAAAACGGATTTCAAGCAGGAGGTATGCTTCGACTGCGTTCCTGTCAAACCGCAGAGGATAATCTACGAGGTCCAGAAGATAATCGACAAGGACCCGAAGAACACGATCATAACCACCGAAGTCGGGAGAAACCAGCTCTGGAGCATGCATTACATGAATATCAGGGAGCCGAGGAACTGGATGACCTCCGGCGGATTGGGGACCATGGGCGCTGGGTTCCCCCTGGCAATAGGCGCGCAGACTGCGCGCCCGAAGGCCAGGGTCCTGAACATGGCCGGGGACGGGAGCTTCCAGATGACGATGCAGGACCTGGCGACCTGCACATGCCATGACCTGCCCGTCATAAACGTCATCTTCAACGACTCATCGCTGGGCAACGTCCGCATGTGGCAGAAGCTCTTCTATAAGGAGAGGTATTCCTGCACGGACCTGGAGAAGAACCCCGACTTCGAGAAGATAGCCGAAGCCTATGGGGCATGGGCCAAGAAGATAGAGCGTCCGGGAGAGATAGAAGGGGCCCTAAAAGAAGCACTCAAGTCCGGCAAACCTGCAATCCTAGATGTCACAGTCGACCGCGACGAGGCCGTCTACCCGATGGTTCCGCCTGGCGGGATATTGAACGAGATGCTAGAATGAAAGAGAAGACACATCTGCTTTCGGCGTTGGTGCAGAACAAGCCTGGAGTCATGCAGAGGATATCAGGCATGTTCTCGAGAAGGGGGTTCAATATAGACAACATCAGCGTCGGCCCTGCCGAGGACCCTTCTTATTCTAGGGTGACCATAACTGTGAGGGGGGACGACTCCGTCCTGGAGCAGGTGGTCAAGCAGATGAACAAACTGATATCGGTCATAAAAGTCAGAGACCTGAAGGAGTGGGATTCGGTCACTCGCGAGCTTGCCCTGATAAAGGTCAACACAGCTAAAGCCGACTCCAGGACAGAGATAGCCCAATATGTCGACGTCTTCCGCGGAGCCATAGTCGACGTCTCCCAGGACTCGATGATAATAGAGATAACGGGGGATTCCGAGAAACTCGAGGCTTTCATAAACCTGATGAAGCCCTACGGCATAAAGGAGATATCGAGGACCGGCGTGACGGCGATGCACAGGGGCGGGAAGAGCATCACCGACTCCGTGAAGTAGGTTTGGAAACCTCTTTATCAACGTTCGAATTCAGCTCGGATTCGTTCTTGTAAAACTCGTTTATGCCGGCCAGAACCTCATTGTAGTCGAACACCTTGTTGTTGACCAGACTTATTAGAACGGCCTTTCTTTTATCCAACTCCTCCAGCACATCCCTCTTGCTTACCCTTATCCTATCCGCGAGCTTGTCCAGGTACGAGGTGGGGGTCATCTCGTCGCTTTCAATGGCCCTGTCCTTTTTCGGGTCCCACTGGTAGACGGTCCCCAGCAATATGGTCTCGCCTTCGTGCCCGCCTATTTCGGAGACCTCTGTAATCCGCCTTACGGGACGTCCGCGGTAGTTGAAGATATTCATGATCACTATCAGGTCGAGGTTGCTGATGACCCTCGTCGGCACGTTCATGGGGGGACTTTCCAACCTATATATCACTTCCCTGGACGAGCTGGAGTGCAAGGTCCCCATACCCTTATGGCCCACGTTCATGGCGTTGAACAGCGCCATAGCCTCGGAGCCCCTTATCTCGCCGACCACTATCCTGTTCGGCCGCATCCGGAGTGTGTTTCGGACCAGCGTCTCCATGTCATACCCCTTTTGCGTAGCCAGGGGGACCCAGTTGGCCTTTCCGCTCAGCTGGAGCTCCGGCGTCTCCTCTATGGTGACTATCCTCTCGTCCGGCGGAGTCATCATGGCCAAAGCGTTCAAGAGAGTGGTCTTTCCCGCCCCTATCATACCTGCGACGACCAAGTTGGCCGGACTCATCCGCATGCCGTCGACGCTCAGCCACAACAGAGATGCGAGATTCACGTCCAGAGTCCCAAGCTGCATCAGCTCTGTAATCGTGTAGAGATGCTTCTTCTGCTTTCTGATTGTCATAGTGGGGCCGTGGAGGGCCAGAGGATCGGTGGTTATATTCACCCTGCTGCCGTCTATGGCCGAGACGTCGATTATCGGCCCCAGCTCTTTCTCATGGATGAAGCAGAGGCGGTTTATGATCTTAAAAACATCGTTCTTGTCGTTGAAAACCACATTGCTGGTGCACATCCCGTGCTTTTTGTGGAAAACGAACACGGGTATGTTTATGCCGTTTATCATGACCTCTTCGAGATTCGGGTCGCTCATGAACTCGCTCAAATCGCCGTAACCTATTATCCGGTTTATCATGACCTCTATGAGCTTTTCCTTGTTCTTGCCGTCGGATATCTTGCCCTTCAGGTACTCTTGCAGCACCTTCTTTCTTAGCTCTATGTCGGCTTCTTTCCTTATGGCCTGCAGCTCCATCTGTGTGAATATGTTGTCGCTGTTGTGGAGCAGCCTCAGCTCCTCCTCTGTGAATGGATAGGGCTTGATTATGTATTTGGGCAGGCCGGTGTCCGTCATGACTACTCTCTTGTTATCGTACTCGTCGAGTATTTCCATCTTTTAAATCCAGAAACATAAAATCTATTGGAAAGATAATAAAAACAGTGTTTCAAATGGAGACCATATCTGTGAGAAGGATGCGTATCCTAGACGCCAATTCCGAGTGGTTCGGCGTGCCGGTGATGGAGCTCATGGAGAAGGCCGGCAAAGACCTGGCGAAAGAGGCCAACAAACTAGGAGACTCCTTCACCGTGGTCTGCGGGCCGGGCAACAACGGCGGCGACGGGTTCGCAGCTTCAAGGTATCTCAAATCCAAGCCCAGTATATTCTACATAGGGAGGCCCAAGTCCAAAGAGGCCTACGAGAACTTCATGAGGGCGAGGAACTACCGCCCGGTCGCTTTGACCAAGAAGAACATCGGAAGCCTGGAAGACAGCCTGAAGGAGACGGACGTGGCCATAGACGCGATCTTTGGGACCGGCGTAAAGGGCAAGTTGAGAGAGCCCGCCCGGAGCGCCATCAAGCTCATAAACTCTTTGGGGAAGAGGATCGTCTCCATGGACGTCCCTTCCGGGATGGACCCGGACACCGGCAGGGTCCCCGATATGTCCGTGAAGGCCGACGTAACGGTATCGGCGCATCTGGCGAAGAAAGGCTTGGAGGGCAATAAACTGGCGGGCAAAGTGGCGGTCTCGGACATAGGGATACATCCGAAGGCCGAGACCTATTTCGGCAAGGGCGATTTCAGGTTCGGGTTCCCCTACAGGGGAACGGGCGCCCACAAGGGCGACGCCGGAAAAGTCCTTGTTGTCGGCGGCTCCCCCAATTACACTGGAGCTGTCTACTTCGCAGGGCTTGCCGCTCTGAGGGCCGGATGCGACTTGGCTTATGTCGCCGCCCCTGAAAAGACCGCCGACCGGATAGCCACCATGGCCCCCGACCTCATAATCCATCCCCTCGAATCCGAGAGGATTTCATCCGGAGACGTCAAGGGCGTCCTTTCCAAAGATTTCGACGTCATGTGCATAGGCAACGGCATGGGCGACGACAAGGAGAGTATGGAGGCTGCGAAAAAGATAATAGTCAAGTGCGAGAGGCCCATGGTAATAGACGGCGACGGCTTGAAAGCCGCCAAGCCGCTGCTCTCCAAGCTAAAAAAAGAGGTCATCCTCACGCCGCACGCCGGGGAGTTCAAAAGGCTATTCGGCCTGACCGCCAATGAGAAGAACCTCATGAAAGTGGCCAAGAAGCACAGGTGCGTCATACTCCTGAAGGGCGGCATCGATATGGTGGCGCAGGGCGATTCACTCAAGTACAACGACTCCGGCGTTCCCTACATGTCGAAGGGCGGGACCGGCGACATACTTGCGGGGCTGTGCGCGGGCTACCTGGCCCAGGGCATCGAGCCCTTCTACGCGGCAGGATTCGCTGCTCTGGTCAACGGCGTCGCGGGGGAGATAGCATACGCTGAGGACTCCGTGGGCATGCTGGCCTCGGATGTCCTCTCGTGGGTATCCACTGCCGAGCGCCTCCTCCTCGACTGATTTTTCCTATTGGGGATTCTAATTAACATCAAATGACTGAGATACCATTAGCGCCTTTGGAGAGGATTCTGAAGAAAGCAGGTGCCGAAAGAGTCTCGGAGGAGGCCGAGAGAGAAATGCAGGAGGCCGTGGAGAGCTATGCAGAAGCGCTTGCGGAGGCGTCTGTCGCACTGGCCAAGCACGCCAAGAGGAAGACTGTGATGGCCGAGGATATCAAGGTCGCTCTGAAATAATCAGGCTATCCCCCCGAACATGCTGCCGGCTATCCAGCAGCATATTGAGAAGACGAATATTGAAACAGGGAGGGAGACCCCTAACCAGTATCTCTTCATCACAGAGTCTTCGCCGTGCAGCAGCTGGCTGCCGAACATGACCAATATAGCCGCAGATTCCATCGCGTAGACTCCTATGACCAGGGTTATTACGGCCGGGTCTAACGGCTTCGCCACCGAACTCCCGAAGCCCATGCTGGCCCCCTGTGATTCAGTCATGGTATCGGCAAGGACGACGCTCATGCTGGATATCATGCCTCCGACCAAGGGAGCTACTGCCAGAGCGATTATTCTCATCGACGAGACTACGCTCCCCAGAGAGCGCCCTATCTCGTCCTGGCTCTTCCTCAGGTTGTTCAGGTGTTCGGACAAACGCGCCGATATGTCCGAAAGGGTCTCGGAGCCCTTGTCCGCGACGGAGATTAAAGTCTCTATCGAGCCCTTTATTGTATCGGAGTAGATATCTTTCAGAGAACCGAACTTGCAGTCGAAGAAAGAGGATCTGAGGTCTGTGTTCAGAGAGCTTATGTTCCTTGCGGCCCCTCTGAAGAACTCGGAATCTCCGGCGGCCATTGCGTTCTCCAGCGGCCGGCCCTCCGAGAGGAGAGTCCCGAGCTGATGCAGAGAT
>CAZINR010000002.1:0-1725 GCA_964540655.1 uncultured archaeon
AGAAGTGCTTTGTCAGGGCTTATTCCCGCTCACGCGGGAATTGTGCAACAAAGCATTGCCAAAGCAAAAGATTTTTATCCTCCGGCCTGTAAAGATATACGCAATCGCGGGCTTGAGAAAAGTCAGTTGCAAAAATCATCTTCGGATGTTTTTGCACAACTCTCTGAAAGGTCGCGATTGCGCCTCATTCTATCGAGCCCCCTGCGCGCGATGTTTGACATTTAAAGATGAAGTTTTCAGATTTAGGGATAGACAAGGAGTTCCTGAAGATAGCCGACGAGATGGGCTTCGAGGAGCTCACCGACATACAGGAGGAGTGCATGCCTCTGATTCTTGACGGCAAGGATGTAGTGGGCCAGGCCGAGACCGGCTCCGGCAAGACCCTGGCCTTCGTGCTGCCCATAATGAACGAGGTCTATCCGGACGACGGCCTCCAGGTTCTGGTTCTTACGCCTACGAGGGAGCTGTGCATCCAGGTGGCAGACGTCTTCGCCGACTTTGGCAATCCGCTGGACATACAGACCACCCGCATATATGGCGGAGTGAGCATAAAGCCGCAGATAGATGATTTGAAGACCGCCAACGTGGTGGTGGGCACGCCCGGCAGGATATTGGACCACATAGGCAGGAAGACCATCGACTTCTACGATCTTAAGTTTCTGGTCCTCGACGAGGCTGACCGCATGTTCGACATGGGGTTCATAGATGACGTGGAGCGCATAATAAGCCACACCCCCAGCGACATCCAGGCGGCAATGTTCAGCGCGACCATCTCCGACGGCGTCTACAAGGTGATGGAGCGGCACATGCACAATCCCGAGCTGATAAAGACCAAATCCCAGGTGGATCCCGACAAACTTAACCAGACCTGCTACGACATCTATGACAACGAAGACAAACTGTCAGTACTGGTGCACCTGCTTAAGAACGAGACGCCAGGGCTGGCGCTGGTCTTCTGCGCCACTAGGACCGAGTCGGACTTCGTCGCGCGCAACCTGCGCAATCAGGGCATAAACGCTTCTTCGATTCACGGCGGCATGAAGCAGAACAAGCGCTTAGAATCGCTGGACCGGCTCAAGAAGGAGAAGATAGACGTTCTGGTGGCCACCGACGTGGCCGCGCGAGGGCTGGACATCAAGAATGTCACTCACGTCTACAATTACGATGTGCCGGGCAGCGCCAAGGAGTACCTGCACCGCATAGGCCGCACCGCGCGCGCGGGAGAGGAGGGCGACGCGATAACGCTTCTGACTTCACGGGACCACAACAACTACCGCAACATAAACAACGACTACGGCGGCAACATAGACATGAAGCGCCCGCCGAAAGTCGAAAGAATAAAGCAGCTCAGCCGCTCGAGGAATGAGAAGGGGCGCAAGAGCTATCGCGGGAAACCAAGACGCAGCTATAGTAAGAGGCGCTCTCGCAGATAAAATCAGGCCTTTACGGCGACGTTCTCGGCCTTCGGACCCCTGTCGCCCTGAACCGGGTCGAAAGACACCGGGTCGTTCTCCCTTACCCGTAGCCGGTCCTTTATCGCGCTCTCGTGCACGAAGTAGTCCTTGCCGTCGTCGCCTTCTATAAAACCATATCCCTTCATGTCGTTAAACCATTTCACTTTTCCTTCCATCTTTATACAACCTTTATGTCGAAATTGAGTCTATTGCCCGCCAGCGGATGGTTCAGATCGAGGGTGAGCTCGTCCTTTCCGACCTCTTCTATCCT
>CAZINR010000002.1:1735-57708 GCA_964540655.1 uncultured archaeon
GCCAGCATCATGCCCTCTTTCGGCTCCACGTCCTTGGGGAAAGCCTCTCGCGGCACCTTCTTCTTGAGTTTTTCGTCCGGCTGGCCGTAGGCCTGCTCCGGCTCTATACTGACCTTCTTGCTCTCCCCCTTCTCCATGCCGATCACGGCCTTGTCGAATCCGGGTATCACCTGCCCGGCACCGGCCTCGAACTGCAGGGGCTTTCCGCCCTTCGAGCTGTCGAAAACCGTCCCGTCGTCCAGGGTGCCCGTGTACTCCACCTTCACCTTGTCTCCCCTTTTCACAGTCATCTTTTAACGGACCCTAATTCAAATTAGTAGTATAAAAGTGCCGGGGTTTTTCCAAGCCCAGAAGCTAAATGTGACATGCCTGGAAAAACTCATTAGTGTCCCGCGCCCCCATAAATTGCATGGGAGAGGCGGTTCCGCCCCTCTCCGGGCATATGAATCGAGCTGGAGCATGACCGACAACTATGAACTGCTTACAGTCTGCGCTTTACAGCTCTGTTTAGATATACCGTCATCGGGATTGTCAATACCATATTCTTCACCTCTTTAATTCTTTATGGGCACATCCGAGAGGCTATATTGCTGAATCTGCGTTATAGGGTCGAAAGCGATGTAAAACGGGTGCTCAGAACTCTGTGAAGTAGTGAATACCTGATACTCGTACTTTGATTGATTCCCTCGTCTGTGCTCGTTATATTAGAAGGTTGTCGCATATAAAGCCGTTTGCGGGTTATAGCCGGCTTCTCTGGCCGGGATAAAAATAAAAAAAGAAGAAAAAAGGCGCGCTTGCAAAAGCTTATGCCTTTGCCACGTTCTCTGCCTTTTTGCCTTTCTCGCCCTCAGCAGGGTCAAAAGTGACGGCGTCGCCGTCATACAGGTTTCCGCTTTTCACAGCGTCGGTATGAACAAAGTAATCGTTACCATCGTCTCCTTCGATGAAACCGTATCCCTTTCGCTCATTGAACCACTTTACTTTTCCGTCCATTTTATTTACCTTCGGGCGATATACGCCCGCATGCTTTTGCGGTCCGCAGCTTAAAAAGGCGTTTTTAGGGTATGCGAGCCATTTACCTTGACTGTGCTTCTAAAAGTACCGTGGAAAACAAAGAAAACTACGTGTGCTCCAATTGCCGCAAACAGGTTGAGTTCATCGCAGAAGACAGCGCCCTGTGCCAGACGTGCAAGACAAACTTGCCGACCGCCAAGTTCAACAGCAGGATAAAGGAGAAAGCAGAGTGAGGGTTTTCGGGTCTAGAGTTTACTGACGCACGAGGCGGCGTGACTTCAAGTCCCGCCTCACCAATCCAGGCGCTTCGGGAATGTTCACGAGCTTCGACTTCGTCGAAGCTGTGCGCAGGTTCTCCTTGAGAACCTCGCGTTGGGTTTTCTGTCCTGGGTCACGAGGTTCATCTGCGATGAACCTGTGCGCAACTGCCTTGCGGGCAGTTCGCGTTTCCTCAGGTTTACAGTTCTCAGTCCTGTAGATGAAACCATTTTGAACACCTGTTAGACTTATGATGCTAATAAGAAATGGTTTTTATTGATTTTATGTATAATTAAACACATCTGTATAAATCTACACACTAAAATGAAAAGAACAACCTTTTCCATACCCAAGGAACAGAAGAAAAAACTCGACCAGTTTCCTGAGATAAACTGGCCGATGGTGATAGCGAATGCAATAAATAAAAGGTTAAAAGAACTTGAAAGGTTTGGGGAATGGCAAGCATAATCGTACCTTTAGAGGATGCCGTAAGGGAGCGGATGAATCATTTCGGCTGGGTTAACTGGTCTTATGTGGCTCAGGAAGCATGCGCCAAGAGAAGGATATTCGAGGAATTTATGAAGGCAAGGGAGATATCAAAGGAAGACTCCCAATATTGTGAAAAGATAGACTGGCATCCCGTCGATTGGCTTCCCCTAAAAGAAGAGTTCATTAAGAGGCTAGAAGAGGCTGAAAAGGAAGAGGCCATTCCGATAAAAGACCTGTCAGATATCTTTGAATAAAATGTACTACTCCTCTTCTATTAAGCCCTCCTGCAAGAAGACAATAAAGAAGCTGTGCAAGAAGAATTCTGAATTAAAGAAAGCCCTTTGGAACAAGATGCAAGAGGTGATTGAAGACCCCTTGCGTTACAAGCCCCTTAAATACGACTATTCCAGCAAAAGAAGAGTCCACATACTGAAGAGCTTTGTCTTGGTTTTCGAGGTATACGAGGAGGCAAATCATATAGAATTCCTAAAGCTTGAGCATCATGATGATGCTTACAAGAGGAAATAAGTTCTCAGTCTTGTGTCTATCCGGTCGGCGGGCCAAGAAAACCGAAGACTGAAGACCGCAGACCCTTTTCGCCCAAAGGCGAAAAGTAAAATCCCGCCTCCTGGAATCCATGCTCTTCGAGCATGTTTTGGGTTGTCTGTTTTCGGTTTTCCAAGGGTTTACAGTTCACGGTTCTCAGTGAAATGGTCATCTTGGGAACACCGATTAATCTAATGAGCCTAAGCTTAAAAACTCCCTGCCGAGATAATTGACAAATTAATTCTGTAGGATAATTGTACTCCCTGAACTTTTGTTTTTTTCCTTATTGCTGAAAATAAGCGAGATGAGTAAGAAAAAGGAAAAGGAAGCCACATTAGGAGAACTCTTGGATAGCTTAAACACCGAAGAAGAAATCGATTTAGATAGTACTGATTATTTACTTGATTCGTTGGTCAAACATGAATGGGGCTCTAGAACCAAGAAACCAGTAGCCAAGGAAGAATTTGAAAGGTTAAGCGCAACTCTGAAAGATTTGATATCGGAACACAGATGGGATGATGCCGAAGAGACCATCGGAAAGATTTATTACTACGAAAAAACTGAGAAAGGGGGAGAGTTCGCCAGACGTGAGCGGGCGGTTCGGTGGTTACACTCAGCAGTGAATGTAATGTGATGTATTGAGTGAGCATTAGACATCCCTATGTAAACCGATATTGGTCGTCACTATTTCTCGCAGGGAATAAACTTATGTCTTGCGGATAACTTATTGCGGAGACAACTATTAATCCCTTAACAGCGATAATAATGGGAGTTCACACATCAAGTGTCAATTCCCGAAATGTCTACTGCTTTTAGGAAACTACTGGAGGAAAGGACGCCAGCCGTTCTTGCAGGCGCGCATTCTGGCATCAGCGCAAAGATAGTCGAAGAGTGCAGCTTTGACGGCATATGGGCCAGCAGTTTTGAGATTTCTTCGCTTTTCGGCGTCCCTGATGCAAACCTGCTTTCGTTTAAAGAAATCTATGATATAGTCAGCAGTATCAGATCAGCTACTGCCTTGCCAATAATCGTTGACTGTGACAACGGGTACGGTGGTCCGATGAACGTCATCCGCACAGTAAAGGATTATGAGGCATTGGGCATCGAAGGGGTCTGCATAGAGGATAACCTGTTCCCAAAAAGGTGCAGTTTCTATGAATCGAATAACAGGGGTCTTGAGGATGCAAGGGTATTCGCAAAGAAGATAGTTGCTGCAAAAGAGGCCCAGTGCGACCCAAACTTTTTCGTCATCGCTAGGACTGAGGCGCTTATAGCTGGGCTGAGTATGGAAGAAGCCCTAAGAAGAGCAAGAATGTATGACGACGCAGGAGCCGATGCGATACTTGTGCACTCAAAGAAAACTACAGCTGATGAGGTGAGGGAGTTTGCAGGGCTCTGGGACTCAAAAACCCCGCTGGTAGTTGTACCCACCAAGTTCCTCTCAGTGTCGTGCAAGGAGCTAGGAGATATGGGATTCAGGATAGTAATCTTTGCCAACCACGGTCTTCGGGCATCTATAAACGGCATGAGAAAAAGCCTAGCGAAACTAAGGGAAACTGGCATGCAAGAGAGCATATCCGACGGCATCTGCCCCTTGGAGGATGTTTTTAAGCTCGTAGGCCTTGCGGACTTTTTACAGAAGGAAGAGCGCTACTCATAGCATGGACGTATTGCTTATAAATCCTGAATTTGCGGTTGCAGAGAAATACTCTAGTAACCATTTTACAGTGTGGCCGCCACTTGGGCTTCTGTCACTGGCAAGTTATCTGCGCAAGGATGGCCACAGCATACGCATATTAGATTTGGCTTCCTATGGCGGGGATAGCTATGCAGCAATGGAACGGGCGCTATCAAAAAATCCAGATGTGGTCGGAATAACCTCCACTACCCCTCAGTTTGAGAATGCCATTGGCATAGCTAAGCTTTCAAAAAAGCTGTCGGAAGGCTCAACCGTGGTCTTTGGTGGCGTACATGCAACCGTAAAATGGCAAGAGGTTCTATCTGAAGATAGTGTAGACTATGTTGTCGCGGGGGAGGGTGAAATAGCGTTTAGCAATCTGGTTGACGCCCTAAGCACAGGCAAAAAACCGGATTCGCCCGGCATATGCTTCAAGAGCGGCAAATGCCTGAAAAAACTGGGTGGGCAGAGCACAGTCAAGAGCCTAGATGATCTCCCGATACCAGCGTATGACTTGCTTAATATTCAAATATACCTAGACTATGTTAAACAGACTGAGGGGTTTGAGGGCCTTGCGTACATAGCCAGCAGAGGCTGCCCATTTGAATGCATATTTTGCGCGGTGAACTGCATGATGGGGAAAAAGCTTAGGCAAAAAAGCCCCGAAAGAACCGTCGAGGAGATAGAATGGCTCATCTCCAAACATGGTGCCGAGGGGATTTGGTTTAAAGACAGTACCTTCACAGCGGACAGGCGATGGGTGTTAGAGTTCTGCAAAGAGGTAAAAGAAAGAGGTTTGGATTTCGTTTGGAAATGCAATACACGGGTGGATTGCGTAGATTCAGAGCTCCTAAGAGCCATGAAAGGCGCCGGATTGGACGGCATTTGGTTTGGCATAGAGTCTGGATCGGATCGCATCCTAAGGGTATTAAAGAAGGGATATACCACCGATCAAATAATGCGGGCAATGTCGCTTTGTGAGGAGAACGAATTGGCTGTGAGTTCCTGGATGATAATTGGTAGCCCGACAGAGGATCTGCAGGACGTGAGGGCCTCAGTCAGGCTCGTCAGGAAGCTAAAGCTTAATAACGTCCATTGGCATACGCTAGTGCCATTGCCGGGCAGCGAAATCTATGAGCGCATAGGTGCTATGGCGAAGGACTATTCAGATTTGAGATTTAATAAGGCAGTGATGGCGACAGGTGCGCTTACAAAGGAACAGGTACAGGTTTTATATGATCAGGTGGTCTGCCAAAATGTAAGCGGCGAACTGGATGAGAGAAAAATAGCATTATGAAAAATGGCACGAATAGCGCTGATAAATTGTCCGCCCAATGACAACCGGGAGTTCATAAGAGATGCGGTTAAATATGATGAGAAGCTCCCACTGGGCCTCTGTTATATAGCCGCGTATCTCGAGAGGAATGGTCATAACGCCTTCCTTATAGACGCATACGCGGAGGGGATAGACTCGAATGGCATAGCCGACAGGATCAAAAGGCTAAATCCGGACTTTGCAGGTGCAACCATGTTGCACCCAAATTCGCAGGAAGTTGGTCTTGTGATGTCAAAGATAAAGGAAGTCACACCTAATGTAACGACCGTTGTCGGGGGCGTACAGCCCACCCTGGAGCCAGAGTCCGTCCTGAAATCAAACCAGGGGATAGATTTGGCGGTGATTGGTGAAGGTGAAATCACGATGAAGGAGATTATGGACAATTTTGATGCCAGAAAAGACTGTAGGAAAGTGCAAGGGGTGGCATACCGAAAAGCGGGAGAAGTGCGGCGATCTGCCGCACGGGAGAGAATATCCAATCTAGACATATTGCCGTTCCCCGCTTTGGACAAGATACCGCTGGAGAAATACTGGGGTGAAAAGAAGGTTATGTGTATGGTCACTTCCCGAGGATGCCCGTTCCATTGCATTTTCTGTGCGAGCAGCGTCTTGTGGGGACATAGCATAACATATAGAAGCATAGAAAATGTTATGGCCGAGATAAGGCATTGGAGAGATGCATACGGATGCGATTTCTTTTATTTCAATGACATGACATTCACGATTGACCGTGGAAGGATCGATGAATTGTGCAGACGACTCACCTCAGAAGGCCTGGACATAGAATGGAAATGCCTTACGCGGCTTGACAACCTCGACGAGGCGTTGATAGCAAGAATGGCCGACGCCGGGTGTAGGGAAATGGCCGTCGGCATAGAAAGCGGCAACCAGGATATGCAAAGGATGATACGAAAGCATCTTGACTTGAAAAGGGTGAAATGCATGATTAGGACATTGAGTTTGAATAATATAAACGTACTGGGGCTTGCGATAATAGGCTTTCCCCGGGAGACGCCAGAGCAGATCCTGGATACTTTGAACTATCTCATATCTCTCAAAGAGGAAGGCATGAAGGAATTTGATTTGTTCCAAGCAACGCCCTATCCCGGGACAGAGCTTTACAGGATGTGCAATGGTGCTAACCCGCAATCCCACATAATAGAGGACGGCAACTGCTGCAAGGAACCAGTTATGAAGAAACAGATGAGAAGACACTCCTTCATGCCTTGTTCTTCACCAAACGAGTTCTTCAGCAGTGAAGAGCTGAGGGGGATAATCCATCTTACCTACGAACGATTTAAGAGTGGCAAACCGTTATCTATAGACGATTTGAATCTTGGTTGTGAAAAATGGAAGAATCTTCATATGTCAGTGAGCTGAATAGCAAGGTGTTAAGCAACCTGCCAAAGAGAGTGTACGTATACGATTGCACGCTCCGAGATGGGGAGCAAACACCAGGAGTGGTATTTACGGAGGAGGAAAAAGTGCTGATTGCCGAAGCATTGGAAGGTGCTGGCGTTGACTGTATAGAAGCTGGTTTCCCGACCAACTCCAGTGGCGAGGAGCATGCTGTCGCACGCGTGGCTGCTTTAGGGCTTAAATCCAAGGTTTCTTGCCTGAGCCGCTGTTTGCCTGGCGATATAGAAGCCTCAATCAGATGCGAGCCGGATCTCGTGCATTTGTTCATCTCTACATCGGACATACATCTGCAACATCAGATTAAAAAGAGCCGGGAGGAGGTTTACGGCATGGCCGTAGAGTCTGTGAAAAGCGTAGTCGACAGAGGGTTCGAATGCCTGTTCTCGGCAATGGACGCAAGCAGAAGCAATTTGGACTACCTTAAAAAGGTGTATGCGGGAGTAGTTAATGCAGGAGCAACTACCATAAACGTTCCTGAGACGGTGAATTCCCTTTGCCCCGAAGCAATGAAATACCTGGTGGGCCAATTAAAGGGGATAGGTGCCAGGATAGACGTGCATTGTCATAACGATCTGGGGATGGCCTTGGCAAACACGCTGGCTGCGATCGAGGCTGGGGCCGAGGAGGCACAAGTCACTGTCAATGGCCTTGGTGAGAGAGCTGGCAATACCAGCCTAGAGCAGCTGGCGGTCATACTCGAGCTGGTGTATGGCGTCAAAACGGGCATAAAGCTGGAGAAGCTCACTGAGTTGTCAAACCTCATGGCAAAGTACAGCGGCATAGAACCATACCCGCTGCAGCCGATAATAGGAAGGAACGCTTTTGCGCACGAAAGCGGGATTCATGTGCAGGGCATACTTGAAAGGGCCAAGACTTTCGAGGCCTTTGCCCCAGAGCTCGTTGGTCAGAGGAGAAGACTAGTGCTAGGTAAACATGCCGGAAAGCATGGGGTAGACGCAACTCTCAAGTCGATGGGATACTCTGGGTACTCTTCAAGTGAATTGGGAGCCATCAGCAGGCGGGTGAAGGAACTAGCAGAAAAGCAAAAAAAGGTATTCGATGAGGACATCAGGGCTATTGTAGACTCGGCACTCGGTAAGGGTCAAGATGAAGGGCCAATCAAACTGGAGGAAATTGAGATAATGACGGGCAACAAGGTGAAGCCAAGGGCCAAAGTCAGCCTTCGGGTCAATGGCAAGCTGATTGAAGCATGCGGGAATGGAGTAGGGCCGGTAGATGCCGCCATAAGCACAATAGAATCGGCGATAAAGGGGTTTGCAAACATAAGGCTCGTGAAGTATGAACTTGCCGCAATAACCGGCGGTACGGATTCCCTAAGCGACTGCAAAGTCACGATAAAAGACACTATGGGGGAGGACTATGTGGGGCACGCTGTGCATGAGGACATTGTGCAGGCTTCTATCAAGGCCATAATAAACGCCATGAACTCTGCAATGAGGCGTAGGGGGGGACGGTGAAGGAGACAAAAGAAAGCATTGAGCACCTGGAGCGTGTAGCTGATTGTTTGAGAAAAAATGGGTTCGATGCAAAAGTTTTTATCGATCCTAATGGCATGGCCGATTATTTTCTGGATAAGATAGGCGCACATGATACTGTGGGTCTGGGCGGTTCGGTAACTATTGCAGAAACTGGCATAATCGAGCGGCTGGAGCTCAGGGGCAACATTATCTACAACCCATATGTCCAGCGCACAAGAAAGGAAGAGATGGACACAAGACGGAAGTGTCTACTGTCAGACTGGTTCATAACTGGGTCAAATGCAGTGACCGAGAATGGCCAGTTAGTCAATGTAGATGGCTTAGGCAGTAGGGTTTCAGCGATAGCATTCGGGCCGAAAAATGTTCTGATAGTCGTTGGGAAGAACAAGATAGTGCCTGATGTTGAAGGGGGCTTCCAAAGGATAAAGGATCTGTCAGCACCGAAAAATGCGAAAAGGCGCGGCAATAAAACACCATGCGTAGACGGTAGATGCCCAGGATATGTCCCCGGGGAATGCATATGCAACATCCAGTCAGTTATTAATGGAGATGCTGCAGGCAGGATACATATCGCGCTAATATATCAAGAAATGGGCTATTAACGGAGCGGTTAAAGATGTACGGCATAGAATCGGATGTATGCAAATTCATAGCAGACGGAGGTTATGGCAGGATTGTCTACGTCCCTTCGAGCAGTCTGGCTAAGTTGATAAGCCTCATTGAAAAAAGATGCCATTGCGAAGTCGCCACAAACGAGTCGGAAGCTACTGGGCTTGCAATAGGGTACCATCTTGCGGGCATAAAGCCGATTTTGCTTTGCCAGAGCGATGGTGTTGCTGTCATGTTGAATACCCTGTGCTCCACATGCTTGCCTTACGGGATAGACCTGCTAGTTCTTGTTGACGTTAGGGGCGGCCCCGAAGAGGAGAATCCCGTACACATACCCTTCGGCCAAGGCTTGCCGTCAGTTCTGGACGCACTGGGGTTCCCATACCTGGAGGTTCGGAAGAGCGCGGATTTTGAGGGTTTTGTGCTCAAACATGCGAGCAAGCCTAGGCAGACACCCTTTTTCCTTTTGATATACCCATCCGCACTGACAAAGCCTGAAAAGAAGAACCCGCGGGATGTTCTGCAGAATCCAGATACAGGTGATACGACAATTGATGCATTGAAAAAGATGTTTCCAAGCTCCAAATTCGTTTCCAGTCTTGGCTTGACTAGCCGGTTGCTGCATGGGGGCTGGGACGATAAGCACAATTTTTATGTGCTGGGATCAATGGGCGATTCCTTGGGCATTGCAAACGCTATATCAAAAACTAATAGCCGAAAGACTGTATGTGTAGTGGGCGATGGAGAGCTCTTAGCGGGCCTTGGCACTCTGGCAAAGATTGCTATTGACAAAAGTAATCTGCTTGTCGTAGTCCTGGATAACGAATGTCATCTGAGCACCGGAGGACAGAACACCCTAACAGCAGAGGGTCTGAGATTTGATTTGGTAGCCAACGCTGTTGGTATCAAGCACACTAAGATGCTAGATGGTGTGGGGCAACTAAACGCCGAGCTTAATATTATACGCAAGAGCAGGGAGCCCGCTCTCATAGTCATAAAGGCGCAGCGGTGCGTACCGAGTTATCCTAGGATAAGAATGTGCCCTAACGAGATAAAACATAGGTTCATGAAAGGATTCGAAAATAGCCCTATTAATGGGGACAAGGGGTAGAATGGCGGCATCTTGGAACTTATTGGACTGCACATTAAGGGATGGCGGATCAACCATCGGGTTTAACTTTCAGTTTGATGTCATCAATAGGGTACTTACTGGTCTTTCAAACGCAGGCATTGATTATGTCGAGCTGGGCTATAGATCGGGGTCAGGGAGCGTACATGTTGAGAAGCCAGGCCCCACAGCTGACGTGAACAGAAGCTTCTTGGAGCAGATTGACTTCAGCACAAAAATAAAAAAGGCCGTGATGATAATACCTGCGGTTGCCAAAACCGAAGATTTGGATGTCCTTGCCGAATTCGGCATAGACCTTGTTAGGATAGCCGTGTACCCGCATAACTTCGAAAATGCCATGGCCTTCGTTGATGCTGCGCTTAGATTGGGGCTTGAGTGCAGCGTGAATCAGATGGCCTCAAGCTATATGAGTGCAGATGACTTAGTGAAAAATGCTCTCGCAGTACAAGAGTGTGGCGCAAGCGTCTTTTATTTTGCGGATTCGTATGGGCATTTCATGCCGGAGGATGTCAACAGGCGAGTAGAGGCGTTAAAAGAGCAGTTAGATATGGAAATAGGCTTTCACGCCCATAACAACCTATCGCTGGGTTTATCAAATGCTATTGCTGCTATACGCTCTGGCGCAGACTTCATTGACGCCTCTCTTTGTGGCATGGGCAGAGGGGCGGGAAATGTGCAGATAGAGCTATTACCGTTCGTTCTTGATCTGGCAGACTTGAGTCGCCCGCAGGTTGACAAATCAGCACTGATGGAACTAAGTTCCATAATTGCCCCCCTGCGAAAAAATCCGTATTTGGGCACCGCAGAGATAATCTCTGGATCTTGCAACCTGCATTTCTTTTTCTATGAGCTCATACAACGGGCATCTCAGAAACTGGGCGTTTCGGAAATGGACATTGCGAGGGGGCTAAGTGCAATAAAACCAAAGAAGGTAAGCGAGGAGCTGACCTTTGAAGTCGCTAGACAGATTTTATCCAACCATGGAGATAACATTCAGATCTAAGGGCTTCGGAGACTTGCAAGATATCACAAAAGAAGTAGAAAAGATTGCGAACCTATCGAGCGTATCAAGCGGCATCATAACCCTATTCATCAGGGGCTCAACAACAGCCCTTGTGATTTATAAAAATGATGCGGGTTCCATCCAAGATTTGATGGAAGCGCTTGGGGATCTCGCCCCGGCTGACAAAATATACAAGCACGAACAGACTTCGGGCGACAGCAATGGCGCGTCGCATATAAAGTCGGGGTTATTGGGGCCCTGCCTCACAATACCCTTTGTGGAAAACGAACTTTGTATCAGCAAAACACAAACAATTTTTGCCGTAGATTTTGATCCAAAGGAATCAAATCGAAGTATAATTGCGTGTGTATCAAAGGCGGAAGTCTAGATGTAAAGACAGCTTGGATGCATCATTATCTTACGGATGAGCAAAGCGGTTTATCATGGTCTCCGAGATGAAGACGAAGATCTTCATAGTCCGTCACGGCAAATCCGAGGGTAACCTGAAGAGATGCTTCCAGGGCAGGGATGATATGCCTCATATACCCAGCAATTTGCATATTCTCTCAATTGCCACATAGCGGGTGCCCAGGAAATACTGCAGCTGTTTCCTTGCCAAATCCATCCCGCCTATGAGTTCATCGAGCAGCTGCCCAGTGCCGATCAGTTCGGCGTATAACTTAATGTCGGGCATCTGCTCGCCGATAGAACTGTAATAATTCGCAACCTTTCGGGCAGAATCCCCATCAACTGGAAGAATCAGTCTTAGATCCTTTTCATGTCTGAATGGATTGCGCATTCCGGGAATAAATCTCTCGGGTATCCCAGCTTCCTTTAATGCCGCGTCCCTATAGCCCATCTGGACAGAGTGTATGCGCGTCTTGTTAGCTGCATAGAAACGGATCACTTCGCCTTTGATACTTTCAGGTATCTCCGTCTCGGGTTTTCCGAGCCACGAGCTTATAAGGTCCTCTGCGACTTTCCCATCTTTTTCGCCAAACAAGCGCTCGTATACGCCTATGTTGATGATGTCCAGCTTTTTTGGTGTGGGCGTGCTATTTGCCATGATTTTGTCGACGTCAATTCCTGCGCTGTCAAAAATCAAACCCTCCGGAAGGCGCATCTTGGATGCAGTCCACCTGAATACTGCCTGAAAGGTCGGGCTGCGCTGGATGTTGCCGGAATCCACGCACCTGATTATGCATTTCTCCATTGCATTCTAGTTAGAGTTCAGAAAAAGAAAAGCCGGCTTTTGATTAACCTCTTTTGACCGGGATGGCGCCCTTTGACCTCAAAGCACGAAGCCTGCTGCCATCTACAAAGCCGCCAAAGCTAAGGAAGCAAGTGAAGGTCCAACCAATGTAACTGGTTTGAACCGAGGATAATGTCCCGCCTCCCGGAATCTAGGCGCTTCGCGCCTGTTTTCAGTTTTCTGTCCTGGGTCTTCCTTGGGTTTCCAGCACGAAGGTCCCGACGGGACCTTGTGCGCAGGTTTGTCTTCGGCAAACCTCGCGTTCTCGGTTTTCGAACTGGTCATTTTGAACACTGTTTTAGCATTAATAACCAAACCGCCTTTCGTAGTTCTTGTGGTCAAGCCACTCTAAGATGATGGAAATAATCTTCACTTCATCATCCGCCACAGAGTACATCAGCCTCCACCCGTTGGGCAGGTCGTATTTCCAGAGGTTGTCAATCCCATACTTCTTATAATCCTTTGAGATTAGCCTTTTCGGCACATGGATTCCTGCTGAATGATCTCTCTTAAGATCCTCAATAGCCCTACTGATATATTCATGGAGGCGCTTGTCCTCATACTTTCCCCCTTTCAGATTTTCGTATGCTTCCTTAAGCTTTTCATCAACAAAATAGACCTCAGTTTTCATGCCTTCAACCTCGGATTGCTCGTTATCCTCCTTACAAGTTCAGGGTTCCAGACCCAGATTATCTGTCCGTCCTTTATTATGATCTTTCCAGAGTCCTGCAGGTAATCAAGGATGACGTTGAACGTCTGGTACATAACCTTCTTCGGCAGGGATTTCCAAAGCTGCTTCTTTGTAGGATAGTCCTCATGTTCTTGTATGGCTTTTTCCACCATCAACACCGTATCCAACCTCGGATAATGTAAAACCGCTTGCATTTTTCAGTTATATATGTTTATACAATTAAAGAATAAAAAGGTTTTCTGTTTTCTAACCGGTCGGCGGTCAGGAAGACTCAAGACCGATAACTGAAGACTGAAAATAATCCCGCCTCCCGGAAGGTATGCCCTTCGGGCATGTTTTGGGTTTTCTGTCCTGCGTCTTCCTCAGGTTTCCAGTTCACTGTTTTCTGTGAACTGGTCATCTGGGAAACCCCGGGTAGGTTAATGAAAGTACAAAGAAAAATTACGCGCTCCGCCCGAATGTCACAAAGTGACATTGGGCGCAACTTCGCTTCGCGAAGTTCGCGCGCTAAGGACATAAAGGTAGGTGTTACACTACGACATGGACCATATGTAGTGTAAAACGCTCATTCTGTCTAATAAATAGGCACTACAAAATTTAAAAGGTTTTTATTTCTGTAGCGCCTAAGTATACATGTCTTATTTAAGAGAAAAGAGGTCTGGAAAGAAAACTGGAATTTACCTCACACAGAGTATACGTCTCAACGGTAAAATCAGGAATATTAGTGTTCTTTTGGGGTACAAACCAATAAGCGACATAGATAAATTAAAAAAACAAAAAGAGCCGATACTGAAAAAGAAGATAGAGCGGCTTCTATCTTCCGAAAGAGAGGATTACATGCTTTTGTCCGAGCAGGAAAGGCAAACCCTAAAGAATCTGGCTGAAGCTTATCAAAAAGCCCTCAAAAAATTCGACCCCGTCACCAAACAGAAATATCTTGACTGGTTCCTGACGCAGTTCACTTACGATACCAATGCGATAGAAGGCTCAAGCGTCCCTCTGGAAGAAGTCGGCCTGATATTATTCGACAAGGTAGTGCCTGCAGACAGGAATTTGAGGGAGGTCTACGAGGTCCAGAATCATAAGAAGGCATACGATTTCATAAACAAATATGTGGGCGATCTCAACTTTAAATTCATTATGGATGTCCATAGGCGCTTGATGTCAGAGATTATCTCAGATGCGGGAAAGACGCGTAAGGTTCGCGTGTTTGTAAGGGGATCTGACTTAAAGCCGCCCAAACCGGAAGACGTCTCAAAACATCTGGAAAATCTGGTCAAATGGTACAAGTCAAACAAATCTTTGCACCCTGTCTTGTTGGCAGCCCATATCCACTCGGAATTCGAGAGGATCCATCCGTTCAGGGACGGAAACGGCAGGACCGGCAGGCTCCTTCTTAACTTCATATTAATAAAGAACGACTATCCGCCGATAAACATACTGAATGAGAAGAGGGGCGCGTATTATTCGGCCCTTAGGGCTTGGGACAAAGGCGAAAAAAGACCTTTTGTCGAGCTTGTAATCTCATACATAAAAGACAGTGTCGGTTTTGTCACTAATCCCTAACCTGTCGGCGGTCAGGAGGACTCAAGACCGATAACTGAAGACTGAAAATAATCCCGCCTCCCGGAATCCAGGCGCTGCGCCCGAAGGTCCCACCGGACCTTGGGCGCAACTTCTCTTCGAGAAGTTCGCGCGCCTGTTCACGAGCTTCGACTTCGTCGAAGCTGTGCGCAGGTTCTCCTTGAGAACCTCGCGTTCGGTCTTCTGTTCTGGGTTTTCCTCAGGTTTGCAGTCCACGGTTTTCTGTGGACTGGTCATCTTGGAAACACCCGGACTTTAACGAAAATACAAAGAAAAACTTATGCGCCTCCGGCGCAAAGGACATGAATCAGTGTTACACTACAACACGGGCAAGTGTAGTGTAAAACGCTTTTTAATTCTTGAATCCATAATATTAACACCACCTCACGGTGCCGAACCGTGAGACCCTCCTGGGCAACTTCGGTTGCGTCCAGGGGGACTTTACTCTTATGACCAACAAGATACGCGTCAATTTCTACATAGATGGCTTCAACGTTTATCACAGATTAAAGGACTACACCGAAAAGGCTGGTATTTGCTACAACTGGCTCGATTACAAAAGCCTGCTCAGTTCTCTACTCAAAGAGGGCGAGGAACTGGGCGAGATCTATTTCTTCACGGCCATATCTCAAAGGCACGGCGCTGACTCGGTTGTCAGACACAACAAATACGTCACCGCCCTAGAAGCCACTGGCGTTAATGTAGTCAAGGGCTATTTTACCAAGAAATACCGCAAGTGTAAGGTCAGGAGTTGCACTTATAAGGGCTTTAAGGAGTATCCTGACGAAGAAGAAAAAGAGACTGATGTCAAGATTGCTGTCCAAATGCTGAAAGATGCGGTAAATGATAAATTTGACAGATGTTTCCTGATGTCGGGCGATAATGATTTCGGCCCCGTTCTATTAGCGATTAAGGAATTGCGTCCAGACAAACAGGTCGGTTTGATAACGCCTCCTTTTGAACCCGGTATAGTGGACCTGATTAAGATGAGTGGGTTGAAAAAGGCATGTAGCGAGTGCAAAGGCCCGAGAATAAAAATGACGTTTGATAGACTTAAGGGGCATTCTTTGCCAAAGGAGGTAACAATTCCTGGAAAGCCGCCTGTCAAGATGCCAAAGGGTTATCGTACTTTTTAACCGGTCGGCGGTCAGGAGGACCCAAGACTGAAGACCGCAGACCCTTTTCGCCCAAAGGCGAAAAGTAAAATCCCGCCTCCCGGAATCCAGGCGCGAAGCGCCTGTTCTCAGTTTTCTGTTTTGGGTCACTAGGTTCATCTGCGATGAACCTGTGCGCAACTGCCTTGCGGGCAGTTCGCGTTTCCCCAGGTTCCCAGTTCACGAGATTCGCCTTTAGCGAATCTGTGCACAGGTTCTCGGAGAGAACCTCGTGCTCTGCCGGAACCATCTCGGAAACACCTAGAGCGTAAGGAAAGCACAAAGAAAAACATTTTTATCGACTAAGCCCCTAATATACACTATGGATACACTGAAAGTCAACATATCCTTTCCGGTAGAGATGTACAAAAACGCCAAACTATTGGTGGACAATGGGTTTTATGGCTCTTTTTCCGAGATGGTTCGTAGTGGGATCAGGAATGAGATAGATATGCAGAGCCAGATAAATCCCGAATTCGTTGAGTCTATAAAAGTCGCTGAAGCTAGCGGATATAAAGACTACAAAACTGGGGAGGACATGATTAGAGATCTCCACAAGGCCGCCAAGGAGAAGCGATGATAGGCAACAAGGAATACAAGCCAAAACGCTCTAAATACTTCGAGAAGGATTATGTCTCGCTTGTGAGAAAGAACAGAGGTTTGCAAGAAAGACTTGACAAGAAGATACTGCAGATACTCGGGATGCCTGAGGTTTACAAGAACCTGAAGAAGCCCTTACAGAGGTACAAAGCCGCGCATGTCGACCCATTTGTCATCACCTTCAGGATAGACGGGGATTATGTGAGGTTTGTCAGGGTTGCACACCATGATGTGGTTTATGGGCTTCCACACGATTAGTTCTCAGTTCTCTGTTTTTGCATTCCAACCGGTCGGCGGTCAGGAAGACTCAAGACTGAAGACTGAAAAAGGTCCCGCCTCCCGGAATGTAGGACCTTCGGCCCTGTCTTCGGTCTTTGTGTGGTTCACTGTCTACGGTCTTGTCTATAGGCCTGACCATTTTGAACACCGGACAGACTAACGAAACTATTGACATGACTCATCTGATTCTGCGAAGATGTTTATATGCATTTCCTCTGTAGTCGACCATACGGATGACCAATAGGTCCTCCTTCTTATAATAATCGACGAAGAGTCTGTAATCGCCGACGCGAATCTTAAGGAAGTCATAGCCTTTGACCGACTCAAGATATCTCTCCACGCTTTTGCCTATCTTCTGGTTGACTGTAGTGTAAATACGGTTGGCTATGTGTTTGTCGAGCTTCCTAAGATAATCTCTGGCTTTGGGGTCCCAGATTACGCGACTCATCCTCCGAACTCGGCCTTCATCTCTTCGTTTGAGATGAATTCGTCATTGGGCCTGTTCCTGGATTCCTCCACTCCTTTGACTATGTGGTCTGACAATTCACCCTCTTCGTCCAGGACTAATCTGATATGCGCAACCTCCTTCTTGAGGCCCATCAACTCTTTATGTATCTGATTCAGAGTCACGTTTTGCATTCTTATCGCATTAAGTTGATAGTCTAGGGATTAAAATTAAGGCTTTCCGTCTTGTCCGGTCGGCGGTCAAGTCGGTCTTCAGTCTTGGGTTTTCAGTCCTCGCTTGGATATCAAAAACCGAAGACTGTAAACTGTAGACCACTCCCCGAAGGGGAGTAAAATCCCGCCTCCCGGAGGGCCGCTTCGCCCGAAGGTCCCACCGGACCTTGGGCGCAACTTCTCTTCGAGAAGTTAGCGCGGCTGTCTACGGTCTTCTGTCTAGAGTCTTGGAAAGGTCTTCTGTCTACGGTCTGCGTAGACAGAGCCATTTTGAATCCTGCACACTTACGATTCTGATATTATAAACCCATGACTAACAAAGGTGGCTGCAGATTGACAATATGGCATTTTTTAACAAGAAAGCCTTATATTAGCGCAAAATTTGTAGGTGATAAAATGACCGCGGCCACGAAGGAAATCGGAAAAATCAACAGGATAGGCATAGGCATACCTGAAGTGAACAAGCTGATTGAAGGCGGCATACCGGAATGCTCAATAGTCTTGCTCGCTGGTGAGCCTGGAACTGGAAAGACGATATTTGGCCTCCACTACATATCGGCCGGGGTAAAAGAAGGCGAAAAATGTGCTTATGTGGCAATAGAACAAAATCCTGAGGAACTAAAGATACAAGCAAAGATACTCGGAAAGGATGTGGGCCCTGCGGAGTTTATCTCAGCCAAAGACATTAAATATGATCTCGGTCTCGGCAAAAAGCCTGAAGACGTTATTGAGAAAATCAAACTCGTTCTTGAGAAGCTACAAAAGCTTAAAGTAAAGAGGGTAGTTATCGATTCTGTCAGCTCCCTTCAACTGGAGGATGGAATCAAGGCTAGGCTTGTTGTCAAAATGCTCGTGGACGGGTTGAAGAAACTGGGCGCAACCGCAGTGATTACAGGAGAATCCTTGAACGGAATTTACCCCGATGAGGTCACCCCTTTCCTCGTTGACGGGATGATTGTGCTTAAGAGGACTCACATTGGGAACGAAACTCGCCGGGTTTTGGAGGTGATTAAGATGAGGCTTACGGACTGTAACGACTCGCCCCAACAATTTGAGATAACTAAAAAGGGAATTAAGATCATTGCGGGCGAATAAGCTATACTCGCCCCTCCTTCATTCTTGAAATGGCGGGGCCCGGCAAAGTATTTGAGGACATAAAAGCCAAGATTTACGACAAGTTCATTCAATACTTTGTGATAACAAGGGGCGAAGTAATAGACCAACCCGGTTTTATACTCTGTAGATTTACCAGCGGTTCTTATGATATTTCCTTAAGGGAGTTCGTATTTCCCGAAAGCCTGTTCTGTGAACTTGAAAGCGCCATTGTAAAAAAATACGGGGACAAAGGCAAACAGGCCCTCTATTCTGCCGGAAAGAAATTTGGCTATAGGTATGCTAAAATTTCCGGCCTTGCCACAATTGCCAAATCTGGAGAGAAAAGATTTAAGAAAGAATTGTATGATGCAGTTAGGTATATGGAGACAATTTATGCAGAGGGTATTCGGCATATTGTCGATTTGAAAAAAAGCCTTTTTGAGGCCAGTCTAAACCAATACGTAGTCTGTAGACTGAATGGTTTGGGGTATCTGCTTACCGAAGGCTCTGTGGCGGGCACTCTTGCGTATATGCTGGATAACAAAGATGTCGAAGGCACACAGATTCAATGCCAGGGGAGAGGGGACAAGCTCTGTAAACTCATTTGTGCGCCCAAGCAGTACCTGAAAAACAAAAAAATAGCATTCCTTGAGGAAAATGACTACACAAAACTCGAGCTGAGCATTGATTATCCAAGAATGAACGCAGTGCGCCAATGCAAATTTGCTACACAGTCATTCAAATCATTGGTGGATTCGGGATTCTATAAATATGAGCCCGGAGTCGCTAAATTTGGAAATGAAAGGTATCTTTTTTGCGAATCCAGCATATGGTATCTCATTGAAATTGAGCTGGGTAAATTAGGCGCGAATGGCCTAATATTCGACGTTGCATTTGAAACTGGGAAAAAAGTGGGCAAGGAGCATAAGAGATACGGCGCAAAGGGGTTCCTTACGGACTATCTTTCCTCTTTGGGGTATGGAGATGTCCAGCAACTCAGCGAAAGGGAAGTGTCCATAGACTATTTCCCATGGACCCGCTACGTTGATGAAATACAGTTTGATTTACTTCGGGGGCTTGTTTCAGGATTGCTAAGTGGGCTTACTGGAAAAGAGATTAAGCTAAGAAAAGTGGAGTATAGGGAAGATGACGGTTTCCTGAGCATAGCCATTAAATAAGAAAAACTGCCGCAAAAAGAAGAACGAAAATATCGACAAGAAGCATAACCTCTATATGTATTCTCCTATATTCCGCCCGGGTGCGTGCCTTCATGAAATTATCAAATAAGATTATATATGCCGGCAATACTAAGAACCCCAACATAAATTTGGAGGGAAGGGCTCCTGTAAGTATCATAATGAAAAGGGTGAGAAAAAAGACATAGTTAAGAATCACATAGGTCGTTGGTTTATAATACCTCTTGAGCTTGGGGAGTGTGGAACCGTTTTTATCGCCCTCAACATCTTCAAAATCCTTAATCTGCGAGGCGATGAAGATATAGGCGCCCATTATCGCTATTACATTCCACTGAAGCGCGCTTATCTGATGGGCGGACACTGCTAAGCCTATGATGGTGCCCAGGGCGCCCCAGGTAAGCCCCATAACAAGATAGTTTACAAGAAGAACCTCCTTCAGCCTTAGTTTTTCAAATGAATAAAGAACCCCGATTAGCAGGCTTACAAGAACTGCAGATTGTAAGAGTTGCGTTCCCAAAAAACTAAGAACAATAGAGGCCCCCGCCAAGAAGATGAAAAAAGGGAAAAGCTCTTTTTTTGAAAGATTTTTATGGACAAATAAATTTTTCCTGTTTATGGTGTCAACTTCCCAGTCGGCTATCACATTTAATACAGTTATTGAGGAGACTAAAAACCACCATACTGCAAATGCAAAAGCAATGTTTATAATGGTCAGCGAACCGCCCATAGCCAAACCCAAAATAACAAAGACCGAAAGCAGGAAATTGTGGGGATAAGTCGCAATTAGCAACGCCTTTAATTTGCTTATGGGCGAATCCATTGTAGGGGCACTATTTAGTGGGTTGGGAACTAAAAACAGAATTTGATTAAGGTTGCTGGCAAAATATGGTGCCTTTGATTGGGGCTAGCTTTCTCTTGGCTTAGACTGAAAACCTCTCCGGGCAGACCCTGGACTGAAGACCGCAGACCCTTTTCGCCCAAAGGCGAAAAGTAAAATCCCGCCTCCCGGATTTGAACCGGGGATCTTCCGGTAACCGTCTTTTCTCAGGCTCTCGCCCGAAAGCAAACTACAGCCAGACGCGTTAAACCAGACTACGCTAAGGCGGGAAAAAGCTCGCTCGAAAGCGCGATATATTGCTGATTCTCGGTTAAAAAGCTATTGTTTTTAAGCCTTCTGACTATATTAATTGCCCAATATGCCCAAAAAGAAGCCGGAGAAACTCAGGCAGTACCATGGCCCCATAGAGAAGGGTCCCGACGGCAAGTACTATGTTGCGAAGCCGAAGCCAAAGAAAAAGCCCAAGAAAAAAACCCCCGAGCAGAAGAAGGCCCCCGGCGCCAAATTCGTCCCCCTAACCTTCTCCGAGGGCGGGGTCAGGAGGGGCAGAGACCGGGGAGTGCATCTCTCGGATATGCTTGTCGATAAGAGGGTGATGCGCCGCCATTACAAGGACGTTCTGGCGGACAGGGTCTACAACGCTGTCTTCTTCAACGGAAAAAAGCTGACCGACCACCCCTGGGAAGGGGATTTCAAGGATTACGTCCGCCGACACCTCGGCAATTACAGGAACTACCGCAAGATGCTGGTAAGGGCCCTCGTGGCGCGCGAGGTCCTGATGAGGGGCGCCAGCAGCAAGACGGAAGCCGCCGAGCGATTCGGCGACCAGATAAAGACCCAAAGGGCCCGGCTCGCAGAGATCTCCAGCGCTCTGAGTGATCTAGAAGAGGTCGGCCTGGTGACGACTATAGACGACGTCTTTCATGTCAGCAGGGAATTCCACGCCGACCGCGCTTCACTGAACTCCCAGGTGCAGGCCGCTAACGAGAGGAAGGGCAGGTTCAAATCCAAGCCCGGGAAGCCCGCGGGCGACATCAGAGCCCGCCGGAGGGCCGAGCTCAAGAGGCGGGGCCTGCTGCAGCATGTCAGAAAGGTGTCGCCTAAAAAAGCCCTCCACAGGGCCCGCATGTTCGACCTCTACGGCAGAAAAGTCGAGCCGGACAAGCTCGGATGGAGCGACAGGAGGCTGGTCGCATATCTCGAGGGCATGGAGCTGCCGCCCAAGCAAGGGCTGCATGCGCGCCCCAGGCACAGGACGCATTTCGGGCCAGGAATGGAGTTCCATGACGAAGGTCCCGAATTCTGACCTTTTTTAACTTTAAACTTAACTTAGTGCGAATGCCCCGAGAAGGCAAACCTCACGGAAAAGGCATCCCAAAAGGCAGGTCTCCCGGCCGCCACGGGGAGGAGTTTGGAAGCAGAGCTCGCGGTTCGAGGGGCAAAAAGCGGCACCCGTTCCTTGCAGCTGTGGATCGCCTCGAGGCCGGCAGGGGCCTTTCGCCATCCCAGCTGGAAACTGTGAGGGGCATTGCACTCTCGGTCTTCGAATCCCGGGATCAGCGGCTTCCGGCGGAAGAGGTTTTAGTCCGGCACGGCGTCAGGGACCGACGGAGGCAAAAAGAGGTTCTGACCGTATTGAACGACCTCGGCTTGCTCAAGAAGGCGCACGGGCATCTGACCATACCCGAGTGGCACCGCGAGTGATCCTTGTCAGAATAGCCCCAGAACCTTGCCCCCCTCCAGCCGTATCTCCTCGGCGGATATCTTGTCCACCTCGAGGGCTATGTACTTCGAATAGTCGGGCACCTTCTTGCAGGCCTCCTCGCACGGGATGTCCAGGAAGAGCGACAGCATCGCCATTATCGGGCACCGGTGGCTCACCACCAGCACCGTGTCGTTCAGGTGCCTTGAGTAGAGCTCTTCAACGAACCCTTTAACCCTCTTCTTCAGCTCGCCGAACTCCTCGCCGCCGGGAGCGTCCCGGTCGCAGAGGCTGAGATACTCGTCCCAGCACTCGCTGTGATGCTTGCCCTGATGAGAGCCATAGTCCCTCTCCCGCAGCCTGTCCCTCAGCTCGTAGTCCACCCCTTTGTGATGCCTGGCTATGATGTCGGCCGTCTCGACGGACCGCTCCAAATCGCTGACGTACATCACGTCTATCCTGACGTGCTTCAGCTCGTCCGCCAGCTTCTCAGTCTCCCTCCCCCCGTTCTTCGAGAGGCCTCCGTCCAGCTGCCCCTGTATTATCCCCTTCTCGGACCTCTCGGTCTTTCCGTGCCTAACCAAGATTGCTCTCATCCCCGTTCTTCCGCTAATATTAACGTCAGTTATACAAAAAGATGGGGCATTTGGTTTAATTTCTCAACTTCAGACTTGCTAAAAGAATTTTAATTCTTTCAAGTGTTATATCCATCAGAATGCCCGCAAGAGCCAAGCGCAGCCTTACACACCCCAAATGGCTCAAGCTACTCGACAAGATAAGTCCGGAGGCGAAGAAATCGGGAAGATGCGCGCAGTTCGTCAGAGAAGCCGCCGAGCACCTCTATGACATGCGGTACAAACGCGGGCATGCCTGGGAGATGGCCGAGAGGAACCGCAGCGTCTGGAGGCGGGTTGAAGGGGGCCGAAGGCCGGAGCTCCGCCCAGGACAGATATTGGGATTGTTCTTCCCGGACACGGAGGAGAGGCCCAAGGGCCGGGAGTACACGCACATGGCGCTTTACACAGGCAACGGTACCATAGTCCACAATTTCCTGGGGACGCTGCTCCACGAGCGCCTCGATGATTTCGTGCGCCGGTCGGGATGTGATTTGAGAGAAATCATAGCGCTCAGGAAGGAACATAAAGCTAAAAGGAGGGGTCCCGAAAGCTGACTGGTCCCAGAAGCCCGCCAGCGACATTTACATGCTAGGCACTTAGAACTCGCTCTCCACGATGTCGAGAGCCGCGTCGCAGTATTTCAGCCTCCTGTTAACCGCTTTCTTCCCTCCCTTTGGAAGGATGTACCCAGGCCGTTCTTCTATCTGCCCCCGGGCCAGCCCCCGGGCCTTGTCGTAGTAATATCGGGAAAGGACCAGAAACCTCTCGTTGTTCTCCGGCGCGCTCTTGTAAAGCTCATAAGCTGCGTCGCCCATCCGCTGGTTGAACATGTAGTTGTCGGAGGCGAATGCATCTCGATTGCCCGGGAAGTCATTGAACCGTGTCTTTGCATGCTGCCTGACGCTCCAAGCCTCGTCTTCATACCTTTTAATGCCTCTTCCCTCAACCTTCTCCATCTTCGGCGCGGAGGCCGTAGCCACCTTGATCTCGTCCTTCTCCGGTTCCTTCTCCTTCTCCGGCCCGGCCTCTTCGACCTTGCCGCCCTCGTGCAGCCTTTTGTAAGCCAGGACCTTGTAGGAATAGGCGGGAGACTGGCGTATGTAATAAGGCCCCTTCATCACCGGCTTCTGCCATCTCTTCCAGTCGCCGGCGTATTTGGTTGTCATGTAGTGGAACAGCCCCTCTCCGCCGTGCTTGGCATGCTCATCCACCTCCTTGCGCACGCTATTCTCTTTGTTCATGACCTCCATCGCCCTCTGCATGTGGTGCTCGCCCGAGTTGAAGGCGTTGATTACCGCGAGGTGGAGGAACCGGTCGTCCTTCAGGCCGTACCTCTTTTTGATGGCCCTGTAGTTGGGGTCCTTTGATAGTTTCCGGTAGATGTCCTCGAAGTACCTGACCGCCGCTTTTGTCGCCTTCTTCGGGTCCCGCCGGTGGTCGAACTTCTTGCCCACCAGCCCGTACCTCCTGCCCGTGCTACTCATGAACTGCCACATCCCCACGGCTCCGGCGCTGCTCTTGGCCGAGGTCCTGAAGGCGGACTCCACGAACGGGACATAGGGCAGGGTCTTCTTGAGGTAGTCGGGCAGCACCCTGGAAGCGGAGAATGCCTGCTTGGCGTGCTGGAGCCTGGTGGGTTCGCCGGGCGCGACCATCTGCAAAGCCAGCTCCCGAGCCGCGCTGTAGTGCTTCTCGTGGCGGGCCGCGGTCCTGGAGACGCGCTCCCTGAAGCCCTTGTGGCCCTCAAGCTCGCTCTTTCCGAATGCTTTTCCGGCCGCGAGAGCTCCGATTCCGGCCGCAGCTCTCCTGAGGAAGCTTCTTCTCGTGACTGCGGGTGCCAGCCTTCTTGCGGGCATGGGTTGTTATCGGGTTCAAGGCTTAAATATCTTATGTGCGAATCACTAGCTGGAAAGCTCGACTGCGGCCGCCGGGGAAATTTTGAAAGGTTTTCGGTTTTGAGTTTTCGGGTTTGTCTAAGGGAAGCCCAGTTTACAGTTCTGGGTCCTGAGTTTCGCATTTAGCGAAACTGGGCGCGAAGGTATGTAGGACCTTGCGCGCAACTTGCTTTGTGGCAAGTTCGCGCACAGTTCGCTTCGCGAACTTCGTGTTCCTGTTACGCTCCAGCCACTTAAAGAAACTAAAAAGAAAAACTAATCCAAAAGCTCCAAGAACTCCTCAACCTTTAACTCTGCCTGCTTGATAATACTCATTACAGTCTTAATGCTCAGTTCGCCTTTAGCAGGGATTGTAGCAGGAGGCTTGGTTGGGTGCCTCATTCTAACATGCGAACCTCTTTGTCTAACAAACTCATAACCGAGTTTACTTAGGGCTTTGATTGCGTCTTTTCCAGAAATAACAGGTATCCGCCTCATGCCGGCATTGCTAGTTTTTGTAGCTTAGGTGGCGTGGGAGCTTGAATCGGTATCCCTTCTTCTCTTAGGCCCTCTAAATGTAAGTCTAAAGCCTCCCTCATATTGGCTAGGGCTTCTTTCTCAGTCTTACCCTGCGTTACGCAAATGCCCGGCAAGCCTGGCACTGTGGCGACATAATATCCGTCTTCGGATTTCTCTAAGAGGACTGTAAATTCCATTTTTGTGCAGTAATTAGAAGGTTGGACTAAAAGAATCTTTAACCGCCGGCCCCATTAACCAAAACTGAAAACCGCAGACTGAAGACTGCTTTCGAAGAAAGCTTGAGTGCGGCCGCCGGGGAAATTTTGAAAGGTTCTCGGTTTTGAGTTTTCGGTTTTGTCTAAGGGAAGCCCAGTTTACAGTTCTGGGTTTCCTGGCCCGTTCTGATTTTCTAGAGGCTTTCCAAAGAAAGGTTTTTATCCTTAATGTATCAAAATGATACACTATGGAAAACGCAAGAGTGAATATTGTACTGCCTAAGAAGATGTATGCGTCCGTGAATAAGTTAGTGGACATGGGGTATTACAAATCGTTTTCCGAGGCAGTCCGAACAGGTTTGAGGGATGAGGTTATGAAGTATCAGGTCCCCACGGCAGATCTTACAGAGTCCGAGTTGAAGGAAATCAATGAAGGATTTGCAGATATAGACGCAGGTCGAACGAAGTCCGCCACCGAGCTAGCAAAGGAGCTTGGATATGACGTTCAGTGTTGAGTTCACCAACAAGGCGGAAAAGAACCTGAAGAAAATCCCTGAACCGTTTAGAAAGAAACTGTTTATAGCAGCCGTCGCTCTGAGTAAGAATCCTTATCCTCGAGGATTGGAGAAGTTGACCGATAGGGGGGATACCTATAGGATCCGAATTGGACAATACAGAATGGTTTGGTTCGTTAACAAGAAGGCAGACCTGATCCAGATAGTTAATATCGATAAGCGACCCAAAGTATATTAGGTCCGTCGGCCTCATTAAGAAGACCGGGAACCAAGACTAAAGACTGCTTTCGAAGAAAGCTTGAATGCGGCCGCCGGATGGCAAGGTGGACACGGCCTCCAGGCATATGACCTTGCCAGTAGCGGGCGCACCGGGGCTAAGCCGAGAGAAAGTAAGGTGCGGCCGCCGGGATTCGAACCCGGGTTCTGGGCTTTCTCCACGCTTTCTTTTCATCGACTTTTCTTTTGAAAAGATCGTGTGGAAGGCCCAAGTGATACCAGACTACACCACGGCCGCAAGCGGTCTTGAGTTTTCAGTCTTCCGTCCTCTGACGAAGGCGCTTAGTTAGAATATTCCGGAATAAAAGATTAATATCCTGGGAAGTTCTCTTTCTTGAAGCCCTTGACGCCGAGGCCCCCCACCACCCCGGTCATCGCCTCCACCATCTTCGGAGGGCCGGCGGTGTAGAAGACCCTTTCCTTGTAGTCGGGCACTTCCTCCTTAACCATGGCTTCGTCTATTCGGCCCCGCCTTCCGCTCCAGGATTCGTCGTCTCCTGTCAGTGTGTAAACCACCTTTATGTTCTCCCTCCCGCTGAACTCATCCAGATCTTCTTTGAACGGGATGTCGCTGTCGCGGCTGCTGTAGAGTAGCACGACGTCTTTGTCCGACCCTGTGTCAGAGATGTACTTCAGCATGCTCCTGAACGGCGTTATCCCTATCCCGCCGGTCAGGAAGGCGATTTTCTTCTCCCCACCCATGACGAACTCGCCGCTCGGGTTCTCCACAACCGCATCGTCGCCCGGCTTGAGCCTCTTCAGAGCCTGCGAGTAGTCGGAGTCGCTCAGCTTCTTGGTGAACTCCACGAAACCCTTCTCGGTGGGAGAGGACGAAAAAGAGAAGTGCTTGGTCTTGTCCCCCTCCAAAGTCACGAAAAAGAACTGCCCTGCCTTGTAGTCCATGTCTCCCTCGAACCGGAAGCTCTTTATGCCCCCGGCCCTCTCGATTATCTCCTTGACGCGCGTTTCCATTGCCAGGTTAATTATAAGATCCCTTGATTAAAGACCGCACTTCCCGCAAAGCTTGCGGAAGTGGTGCTCTACCCAGCCGAACCCGAAGGTCGCGGTTATGACCGCCGCGACGGCTATCCCGAGCCAGACCCCCGCGGTCCTCAGACCAGTGTGATACGCCAGGTAGTATGATATGGGGAGCACCAGCCCGATTGCCCTGGTCATGGTCAGGATGAAGGACGGCACTCCCCTGCCAAGGCCCTGGAAGCTCGCCGAGACTATTATGACCGTCCCGATGAACGGATAGCTGAAGGCGATTATCCTGAGGTAGTTGGACGCCATCTCTATCACCGCCGGGTCGGAGGTGAAAACGGAGGGCAGTGTTCCCGCCAGCAGGAATATGGCCGCCCCCACCAGGACGCTGAAGCCCAGCACCAGCTTCAGCGCCAGACGGTTGACCTTCCGCGCCCCGGCATAATCTTTCGCCCCCTTGAAGTATCCTATCAGCGGTATCACCCCGGCCGCCAGACCCAGCATGGGGAGTATGGCCAGCGAGTCTATCCGGAACCCTATGCCGTACGCCGATATCGGCAAATCGCCGAAGCCCGAGAGTATGAGATTCACGCCCAGCACGGCTATCGAGAGAGCTATCTGCGACATGGCCGCGGGTATCCCCACCCTGAGTATGTTCTTGATTATAGGCGGCGTGTAGATGAACTCGCGCGGCCTGACCTGCAGCATCGACCTCTTGGCCAGCACGACGTACCAGAAGTAGACGGACAGCGAGATGACCTCTGCCAGAACGGTCGCCAGGGCCGCTCCGGCTATGCCCATGCCCAGGACGTAGATGAAGATCGGGTCCATTATTATGTTGGCCACCGTGAACAATATGGCCAGCTTCATCGGAGTCTTGGTGTCCCCCTCTCCCTGCAGGATGGCGGTCATGGAGAAGACGGTGAAGAAGACTATGACCCCGCTGAATATGACCGTAAGATACTCGGACGCCAGCTGCGCGACCTCGGGGCTCCCGCCCAGCCCCTGGGATATGCCGCCCATGAACGGCAGGAGTGCCATGAACGCCACCGACAGGATAATCCCCAGGAGCAGCGCATGCAGGGCGGTCTCTTCGGCCCATTTTTTGTTTCCTTCCCCCAGCCTGCGCGCAATGAGAGACGTGCCGCCTATGCTGACGCCGCTCCCTATGGCAACTATCAGAAAGAAGATGGGGAATGACAGCTGCACACCCGCCAGGGCGTCGGGCCCCAGGCCCCCCACGAAGAAGAAGTCCACGAAGTGCAGCAGGGTGCTGAACAGCATCGACACTATCGCAGGCCACGCCAGCTTTAGCAACCCCCTTTGCGGGTCGGACATCAGCTCTCTCACCCTTTCCATAAGCGGGTTATTTTAATCTCCGAAAACAAAAAACAGAGGTTTAATGACCGTCTATCAGCCGTCGGACGACAGCTACCTCATGCTGGACGCCCTCGAGGACTGCGGACTGAACACCGGAGACCGGGTGCTTGACATGGGCGCCGGCTCGGGCATCCTGGCCGTAGCAGCGGCCAAAAAAGGATGCCGAGTAACCGCGGCAGACATAAACCCCGAAGCAATTGAGGCAGTCAAGAGGAACGCAGAGGAAGCTGCCGTGAAGATAGATTTAGTCCTCTCCGATTTGTTCGAGAACATAGACGGAACCTACGACCTCATAATCTTCAACCCCCCTTACGTCAGGACAGAGGACTCGGAGACTCTGGACATGGAGTCGAGAGCCTGGGATGGGGGAAGGGACGGAATGAACGTCATAAACAGTTTTCTGTCTTCGGTCCCCGGTTTTCTGAAGCCTGAAGGCAGGGTGCTGCTGCTGGTCTCGACGCTCGATGAAAACCCGCCGCCATTCCCGGGATTCGAGTCGCGCGTTCTGAGAAGAAAGTCTCTCTTCTTCGAGCGGCTGTGGGTCTTGGAGCTAAGGTTTAAGTAGTCTCTTTCATTACTTTCAACCAATGGACTGGGTGCTCGTTTCCTTCTATGTCGTCGGGGGTCTGGCAGTTTTCATATATGGGATGAGGCTCCTGAGCGAAGGCCTTCAGAAGACTGCCGGAAGTCGTCTAAGAAGCCTTCTTGAGAGACTCACCCGCAACCGATTCAGGGGACTTGCCGTCGGCGCGGCATTCACATCCATAGTGCAGAGCTCCAGCCTGACGACCGTCACTCTGGTCGGGCTCATAAGCGGCGGCGTCATGACGCTGGAAGCGGCAGTCCCCGTGATAATGGGGGCGAACATCGGCACCACAGTCACGGCCCAGATAATCGCGTTCAAGATAACCCAACTGGCGTTCCCGGCGATAGCGGCAGGGCTGGTCCTCATGGGAATCAAAAAGGGAAAATACTCCGGCATCGGGCAGGTTATAATGGGTTTCGGCTTCCTGTTCTTGGGGATGATACTCATGGGAGAAGGCGTCCAGCCTCTTAAGTCAGAGGCCGTCTTCCAGGAATTCATAGGCGGGTTTTCATCGAACCCTCTGCTAGGACTCCTGGTGGGGGCGGTCTTCACAGGGATAATACAGAGCAGCTCCGCCACCTCAGCACTGACCGTGGCCATGGCGGCCGAGGGGTTCCTCACGCTAGGAGCTGCCGTGCCTATCATCCTCGGAGCCAACATAGGCACTTGCATAACCGCGGTGCTGGCTTCCATAGGGACTTCACTTTCCAGCCGCCGCGCGGCCCTGATCCATGTAATTTTCAACGTTATAGGTGTGATGGCCTTCCTCCCGCTTCTGCCTCTTTTCACAAGCTTCATAGCCGGCACTTCTGCGGACCTGGCGCGTCAGGTGGCGAACGCGCACCTGGCTTTCAATGTGATTACGACCCTGATGCTGTTGCCCTTCGCCGGAGTGCTGATATTGCTGGTCAAGAGGATCCTACCGGGCGAAGTGATAAAGGTCGATAACGGGACCAAATACATAAACGACCACCTGCTTAGAGCCCCGTCCGTCGCCATGAGGCAGGCTGAGCTGGAGGCCCATTACATGGGGGGGATTGTCGTTGGGATGATGGCAGACGCCAGAAAGCTGATAATGGAGGGCAAGCTCAGATACGCGAAGATCATCGAGAAGAAGGAGGCTTCTGTTGACGACATATACGCGGCCCTCGACAATTTCCTTAAGCAGCTCAGCGAGAAGGATCTGTCCGCCCAACAGTCCGATACCCTCTCCATTCTAGTTCACAGCATCTCAGACATAGAGCGGACCTCCGACCATATAAACCATCTGGCAAAGCACGGCCGGAGGAAGATAAAAGAGAATATAAGATTCTCAAAGAAGGCCATGGGCGAGTTGGACGGCATATTCTCAAAATCCGACAAGAGCCTATCCGGGGCCATCAGGGTTCTAGAGACGAAGGACCGCAGGCTCGGGGAGGACGTGCTGCACCTGGAGGCGGAGATAGACGCGATGAAAGACGCCATGATACGCTCCCATATACGACGCACTGACGAGGGCATATGCAATGCGAAGTCCGGCCCGACATACCTCGGCATAGTCAACCATCTGGAGAGGATATCGGACCACGCCCACAACATAGTGAACGTTGTGATCTGGGGCTTCTAAAGAAAGGCCTCTTTGTAGTAGTTGTAGGCCAGTATGTACTCGGCGTGCGGCCAGATGAGCGGCACCACCACGTAGGCCAGCCCCTCCTTCCACATAGGGTGCTTCTTTATCCCTCTGCGCATCACAATCTTGTCATCCCTCATTATGCGCGCGCGGGTGTACTCCTCCTCCCACAGCTGGAACCTCTCTCTGGTCGAGATGTGCTCTGGGAGAAGATAGTTGTATGCCTTGTCCACCACCCACCGCATGTACATGTCGGCCATCCACTTCATCCCTGTCCTGGAGTAGTGCCTAGAAAGCATGGCTGTGAAATGGCACCAAGGTCCGTAGCCGCCGTTGTTCCTGCCCCAGCTCTCCGGATAGCGGTTCAGACCGCCCAGCTCCAGATCCCAGAGCTCCCGGTGCACCCTCTCGACCGTGAGCTTGACCTTCTGGTCGCTGTCCGGGAAGATGTTGAAATAGGCGGGAGAGTAGAGGACTGCGTCCACGTCCGTGACGACAGAAGAATATGGGTCGTATCCCAGCGGGCTGCTGTGCTTGTCCTTTATCCTGATGTTCTTGATGAAAGACCTCCTCTTGGGGCTCCACAACGCCTTTCCTATGCCGTCCTTTATCCTCTTCGCGGCTTTGGCTATCTTGGGCGCCTTCTCCCCCCTCTCTTTGGCCATCTTCACCACTTCGTTCAGCCCGCCGCCGCAGGCGCAGTTGGCGTATATCTCAAAGCCCTGCTCGAAGGCCGGGTATTCGTGTATGCTGTTTATGGTGTGAACCAGATTGACCTCTTCGTTCATGTTGTGCAGTATGAACTCCGCGCCCCTCATCACATGCTCCCAATATTCATCCGCCAAATCGTAATCGCCGCTCTTCTCGCAGTAGTCACCCAGCGCGAACAGCACCAGCCCGTTGCCGTCTATCTGCAGCTCTTTGTAGGAGCGGTCGTTCCCCTCGACGTCGTACCGCTGCGCGAACTCTCCGCTGGGCTTCTGGTACCTTAGCATGAACTCAAGGCCTTTCTTTGCCTCTTTGAGCAGCCCGGCACCGGTGGCCCCCATGACGTCGATGGAGTGGTCCCTGGCGTAGACATAGGGATAGCGCGTGCCCGGGGGGGACGCGTAGAAACCGCCGTTCTTGTGCTGATTCTGCTTTAAGATGTCCTTACTCTTCTCGTAGAGCTTCTGGGCTTCTTTCAAATTCATTTAAACATAAAAATTGATGCAGTCGTGCTTCTTCAGCAGTTTTTCGATGTCCTTGACCTTGAGCCCGGCCTTCTCTATGGCGTCTTTATTGATGTTCTGCTCCCCGGTCAGCCGGTATTTTGCGCCCAAATGCAGAAGGTCCTTCTTGCCGGATAGCTTGCCCCTCCTCTTGCGGTAGGCGTGGCACATCGAGCAGCAGACGTTGACCGCAGCAGGCCCCTTGGGCCCCTTGTCCCTGACCTTGACGTATTTCAAGACCTCTTCATGCCCCTTGGGCAGCCCAATCTCCTCGAGGAACTCGTCCAGCTTGGGCGCGAAGAGGCATATCCGGAAGCAGTAAAGCCCGTCGACGTCCTCTCCCATCAGCCCGGGCCCCTCGAACTCGGCCAGCTGCTCTCCTATGCGCCGCATCCACTCATCAGTGGCTTCAGGACCCAACTTCTTCTCGATATCGTGGACGCCGACCAGAAAGGCCTTCGTCATGGTGCGCCTTCGGAGCATTTTATTGTTAATGCTCCATGATATAAAAACCCTCTTTTATTGTCCGAGCATCTAGACTTCCCATGATGGATGTGTATGAGGAATCCCTGAGGATGCACGAGAAGCACAAGGGGAAGCTGGCAGTGCGCTCCAAGGTGCCAATAAAGACCCGGAGGGACCTGAGCCTGGCCTACACTCCAGGGGTCGCGGAAGTCTGCAGGAGGATAGCCAAGGACAAGAATTTGGCTTACAAGTACACTATAAAATCCAACACAGTCGCCATAGTGACCGATGGCTCGGCCGTCCTCGGCTTGGGGAACATAGGCGGACAGGCCGCCCTGCCCGTCATGGAGGGGAAGGCCATACTGTTCAAGGAATTCGCGGACATAGACGCCTTTCCCATCTGCTTCGAGGAGTGCCATGCCGATTTCATAGAGGACGTCAGGAGCATAGCCTCGGTGTTCGGGGGCATAAACCTGGAGGACATCGCTGCCCCGCGGTGCTTCGAGATAGAGGAGCAGCTCCAGGACATAGGCATACCCGTCATGCACGACGACCAGCACGGCACGGCTATCGTGGTCTTGGCCGCTCTCATCAACGCGTGCAAAGTGACTGGCAGAGAACTGCAGGACTTGAACGTCGTCATAAGCGGCGCCGGGGCAGCCGGTTACGCCATAATGAAGATGCTCCACTGCCTGGAGATAGACAAGGACATCTGCACACAGGTCCATGAGATGATAGTCTGCGACAGCAGGGGCATAATCCACCGCAGCAGGCCGGACATGCTTCGCAACAAGTACAAGTACATAATAGCGCAGGAGACCAACCATGCCAAGAAGACTGGGAGCCTGGCCGACGCCATGGAGGGCGCCGACGCCTTCATAGGAGTCTCGGCGCCGGACATAGTGAGTGAGGAGATGGTCAGGAGCATGAACGACGATGCCATAGTGCTCGCCATGGCAAATCCGGTCCCGGAGATAATGCCTGACAAGGCCAAGAAGGCGGGGGCTGAAGTGGTCGGCACGGGCCGGTCTGATTTCCCTAACCAGACAAACAACGTGCTGGCGTTCCCCGGCATGTTCAGGGGCGCCCTGGACGCCTGCGCGAGCAGGATAACCGAGGAGATGAAGATAGCGGCCGCCCATGCGCTGGCGGATTACGTGAAGAGTCCGGCGCCGGATAACATACTCCCAGACATACTCGACAAAAAGGTGACGAAGGCGGTCGCCGATGCGGTAAAGAGGTCGGCCATAGACTGCGGCGTCGCCAGGGAGGACTACATATGATTTTTTGCTCGTCTGCTCCTAACTAAACCAACATGGCCAACATATCTCAGCTGGCGGAGACGCTCAGGAAGTATGCGGATTTGATAGGCGACATCCCCCAGAAAGTAGACAAGGTCCCCTTCCAGAAGGGCGAGCCGAAGCTCAAGATGCTGATAGACCTGCAGAGGGGCTACGAGACGACCGCCAGGATATCCGAGATACTGGAGCGCCTGGTCGCCCACAAGCACGGGGAGGACGGCGCACTCGAATCCAACATACTGGAGCGGCTCAAGTTCCTCACCATCAAGATTCAGACGCTTCTCGAGGACATGTCCATGGATGAGCTCAAAGTGCTGGCTTATTTCCTCCCCTACGGTCTAGAATCGGAGTCAAAATACATGCACAATCTGGACTTGTCCCGACCCGGGGAGAAGCTCCAGATGCTCAAGGAGGAGAAGAACTTTTTCGAGGTTCTGGACAAAATCAACGATGCCCTGCGCGTCTCATTCCTGCGCGGCAGCCTCGCCCTGGCCTGCTACCCGGAGATGGATATCGCCGAGACGGTCGTGGAGCGGGTGAAGCCCTGATTTTTAAGATTTTTCATGTAATCTAGCCTGATGGTCAAAGTACCGAAGGATAAGCCGAAGACGGGTGACATCGCTTTCGCCTGCCCCCATTCCGTGTGTAGGAAACACGCAAAGCCAAGTTTTCGAGTTGAACTCTCAGAAGGATATCACGAAGGAAAACCGATAATGCTCACCTGCCCCGAGTGCAGTGGTCTGGTGGTGCTGCATAAACAGTTCCCGAGGCATATCCTGACACTCTCCCAGTGGGAAGCCCTGCACGAAAACATGACCGATCGGGAGAGGGAGACTGCCGAATCGGGCCAGCTGACGGATGCGCAGATTTTAGCGATACTTAAAAGAGCCGCAGCAAGGGAAAACTCCGGCGTGCCCCGCAGGCCTAGATACCGGGGAAGAGACTTCTGACTGCCTGCGCCCACCCCCTTGGGCCGGGAGCGCCTGCCCTTATCAAGCCGGGAACATCCACTCTCGAATCGTAGCTGCCATCCTTCTTCTGCACAAGTATCGGAATCTCCACCGCCTCAAGCATCGGAAGGTCGTTCAGGGAGTCGCCCAGACCGACAGTCCTGAGTATACAGTCTTCGGTCCTCGAGTACAGCTCCGAGAGGATCTTCACGGCCTTGCCTTTGTCATTGTCGCCCATGATGTGCCAGTATCGCCCGCCTTTGGTCCAGTTTAACCCGGCCTTCTCGATAGCCTTTTTTAACCCCCCCTCGTCTCCGCTGAACTTGAAGGCCTCGTCGTACTCCCTCTGCTTTGCCATGCGCGCCTCCTCTAAAGACAGTCCGGTGTCCCTTGCCACTTCCTCCGCGCTCATATCGCCGAAGCCGACTATGTCGCCGAAGCTGCGCATCTCGTCCAGCGCGCATCTTATCTCCCGGTAGGGCGTTCCCAATTCTATGACTCTGTGTTTCCCCTCCTCCCTGTCATAATCGAGCTCGAAGTCGAAATAATCTCTCGGTATGAAGATCGCCCCGCCGTTCTCGGATATGAACGGGTCCTCCAGCCCTATGCGCTTGCGGTAGAACTCTATCTCTGCGCGCGTCTTGGAGGTGCAGGGCACTATCGGGACGCATCTCCCTTTCAGCAGCCTAATCGCGCCTTCGGCCGGCTTCCAGGAGTAGGTGTCGTGGTCTATGAGGGTGCCGTCAAGGTCGGTGAACACCAGAGTACTTCTGTATGATGTCATCTGATTTGTCGATGTAGATAGAAGAGAGTATGATGTTGGAGGTGAATTTGTTTATCCTCTTCCGCAGCGACAGCTTGAGGTTCTGGTAGGAATAGTCCTTCACCTGGTTGGCCCTGTCCTCAATCTCCTTCCAGGAATGCAGCAGTTTGGGCTCCTCGGCCTTCTTCCAAGCCTCCTTCATTATCTCCTTGAACTCGTCTATTCGCTTGGAGTCGGCCTGCCTATCCCTGCTGTCGTAGGTAAAACCGTCCATGCTCAGGGCCTTGTTCCAGTACTCCTGGAGGATGTCGTAGGCCTCTTTGGAATAATCGCTCGCCAGCTGCTTCATGTCGGTCTCCATGCCGTACTCCTTCATCCAGTAGTATACCGCGTTGGCGACCTCGCGCATCATGTCCCTGACATGGCCTTCGTCTCCTGGTATGTGCTGGTAGATGCCCAGGTCCACCTGCGCTATGCGGTCCATGCCGAACTGCTTCCACAGCTGGCAGAGGACGGACGTCTCGATGTCGTAGCCGTTTGAGAAGCGTATGCTCTTCAGAGCGTCTATGGCGAAGGCGCATTCGCCGCTGACGTGGTACTTGATGTCTTCCACGCCTTCGAAAAAGCCCTTCTTAGACAATGCCCGCCATAGCGGCCTTATGCCCACCCTCTCCAGCCTGCCGCCGAACTTGAACCCTTTCCCCGTCTCGTTCTTGCGGGTGTAGACGGCCTTGGTGAAGACTATGCCGGGATCGCAGACCCTCGATTTGCAATCGGACTCCCAGGTGTCCAGTATGGGCTTGCAAAGCGAGTTGACGTAGAACTTCCTGAACGATTTTATGTCTGAATCGATGAAGCAGAGTATGTCGCCGTATGTGACCGGGATGGAGTACCACAGCCCGGCGCCCTTGCCCTTCTTAAGCGATTCGACTTCCTCTTCCGTCAGGAGCTCATGCTCCAGGAATATCCTGTGCAGCAATGGGTCGAGCTGACTCAAAAAGCGCACCGAGAAGTCGAACCTGCCCTCCATGCTCTTCTGCTTGCCGTCGGGCATGCCCCTCACGAACTCCACCTCCTTGGCGAAGGTCTTGCAGTGTTTCATGCACAAGGCCAGCATGAACTTGATGAACTCGGAGTCGGGCTGGCCGTTCTCGTCGCGGGAGCCGTCCACTATGACCAGCTCGTCCACGGCCCCGCGGTCTATGAGCTTGCCGATTTTGCGCATGATCATGAGCATGGTCTCGATGTACTCCCGGTTGCCGTTGTTGAAGGTGGGCAGCACAACAGAAATAGTCACGGGGTTGGTCCCGCTCTCTTGGTAGACTTTGAGCCCGAGCTTCAGAGCCTCGATGTCCTGCTCCTTTATCTGCTCGTTGTCTTCGACCTTGGTCGATATCATGGCTTAAACTAGAAGGGGAAGCGTAAAAAGAATTTAGAAGGGGGCATAATGCATCCTCCCGATCCTTATATTCTTTTAAGGTCCTTCATCTCGCTCTTGAACCTCCTGCTGCGCTCTTCTATCTCGCGCAGGTTGTTCTTGGACTCGGCGCCGTCGATGACCTCCATCTGCTTCTTGACCAGGCTGGTGAAGACGTCCATGATGTTTACGAATTTGTTGGCCATGATGTCGCTCCTGCGCATCAGACCCCGCGTCGTCCCGACGAAGATTATCGCCATGCCTATTATCTGGACCACCCCGTAGATGATCTCGTTGCTGTATATGGCATCCACGTCGATGTTCCTCCTCTGCACCTGCTCCAGGTTCTGGAAGTTGAGATAGACCCCGGAGACCGTCAGCAGGAAACCCACAAGAATTATAGCCGCCACCTCTGTATTGACCGTCCTGACCATTTTAGAAATTAGATACCCCCGTAAGTATAAGGGGGCGAAGTATAAAAGCTTAGCGCATGACCCTGAGTATCCCGCGCGCGGCAAGAACTCCGGTCGCCGCTGCGTTGATTATGTCTCTGGAGAGTCCGCACCCGTCTCCGGCGGCGAACAGATTCTTGACCGAAGTCTGCATGTTCTCATCCACCGCGGTCATGGTCGAGTAAAACTTTATCTCCGGGGCGTAGAGCAGCGTGGAGTCCGACACTACCCCGGGTATGACCTCGTTGAGCTTCTCCAGACCCTCTATGATGTTCATGACTATGCGATGCGGCATGGCCATGGATATGTCGCCGGGCGTGACATCAGTCAGAGTGGGCTCCACACTGTTCTTTCTTATCCTGCCCCACGTCGATCTCCTCCCGTTGAAAAGGTCTTTCATCCTCTGCACTATGGGCTTGCCGCCCCCTATCGTCGTGGCCAGCTTTCCTATGGACTTGCCGTACTTGGTCGTGTTTTCAAGCGGCTCGGTCAGCCGTATGCGCTGCAAAAAGGCGAAATTGGTGTTCTTGGACTGCTTTCCCTGCAGAGAGTGGCCATTGACGCCTATATGGCCGTCATAGGTCTCCTTGACCACGAAGCCCTCGTGGTTGGTGCAGAACGTCCTGATGAAGTCATCATATTTGCGGGTCCTTATGTGAAACTTCGGGTCCCTGTTTATCTTGACCACCTTGTCCATGACGATCGAAGGCACCTCCACTCGCACCCCTACATCCAAAGGCCCGAATGAATACTCGACCCCATGGGCGGTAAAAACTCCATCTATCCACTCCCCGCCTATCCTGCCGGGTGCTGCTATGACATATCTTGCCGATATCCTGCTGCCGTCCTTCAAAACCACCCCCGTGCAGGAGCCCTTGACTATAAGGAGGTCCTTGACCTCGGTCTCCATCAGAAGATCCACGCCCAACTCTTTCAACTCTCTCTCGAAGTTGCCTATGACTGCCGGGGCGTTGTCGCTGCCAATGTGCCTCTGCTCGATGTCGATGAATTCAACTCCAACAGAGGCGGCCTTGAGCTTCAGTTCATCGGCATCCTTGCCGCTGGCCTTGTAGAGCTTCTCCGGCGCGCCGTGCTTCAGGAATATGTCATCGACATATCTGATAAGCTCCCAGGATTTCGAGTTGTCATGCGTGAAGAGGTCCAAATCCCCGCCGATGTCCGGCCTCAGGTTGAGCGTTCCGTCAGACCATGTGCCGGCTCCCCCCATGCCGCACATGATGTCGGTGCCGCGGGTGTATCCATTGTTCTTGACGATCTCGCCCTTGGTCCGCCCCTTGATGTCCTTTCCCTTGTCTATGAGCAGTATGGAGAGCTTCTTTGGCGCCTTTGCTAGCTCGTGCGCGGCGAACATGCCGGCCTGGCCGGCGCCTATTATAACGACGTCGTATTTCTTAGGCATCTTGACGGATTGCAACCGGTCCACCCCGGACCGGGAAAATCGCCCTTGTAGTTAGTGGAAGGCGTCTTAAAAACCTTATTTTCTATGCTTCTTGGGCCAGATGCGGCCCCTCCGGTTTGAGGGCCCTGATGGTCGAACCACCCTTCTATTGAGAACAATCCTCTCAACCTCCCCATCAGCCTCCCTGAGCTTCCTCTTGGCAAGGCTTACTGCGTTCCCAAACCAGCGGTCGAATTCCTGAGGCCCTTTGATTCTCTCCCTTAGGATGAGCTCCCTCCTCAACTTCTGCCTCTCCGCTGGGTCGCTTGCGGCCCTCACCAGGTAGGCCAGGACCCTCCCTGCGCTCTCTTGGTTCTCCAGCGCCTCTATGCGCGGCTCCTCAAAGCCTATGCCCATCATCTTGGACGTGTACAGGAAGACCTCGATAGGGTCAACACCCTCCGGAAGATTATCCATCTTCAGCTCAACACCTCATCCAGCTTCCCCTTCTTCGCGGCCAGCTTCAGCTCCTGGGCGATGCGCCGCCCGGTGGTCAGCCCCGGCTGGATGAAGGCGGAATAGGCCGACTCGGGGACCGCTATGTTGGTGCCGGCCACTATGCGCGCGCTTATCTCAAAAGCATAGATGTTGAGCTCCTTGTCGATTATGCACTCCAGGCAGAACGGCCCCCACAGACCGCCGAAGAGCTTTATGCTCTCCTCCACGGTGCGCGCGCCCATATCCAGGACCCGCGGCAGGACAGACTCTCGCAGAACCAGCTGGACGTTGCCAGCCACCGTGAAGCCGGGCGTTATCCCGGCGTCCATAAGCTCGCTCATCGAGCCCAGCTTGAATATCTCGTCTATGTCGCTCTCCACCCTCCGGTCCATCGACAGCATCTCCAGCGTCCCCCTGCTCAGCTTGTAGCCGTCCTCCTTCAGCGGGGAGTAGAAGTAGTGGAAGTAGAAGCGCGCGCCGGGTATGAACTCCTGGATGGTGTACTTCTGGCTCTTGTCGAGGTTGTCATCGAACTCCCTTTTGTTTTTGGCTATGAAGAAGCCGTGACCGCCCTTGGCGCCGTGGTACTTGACTATGACCGGGCCCTTGATGTCTTTCGGGTCCTTTATCTCTCGCGGCATGCGGACTCCTGCGCCCTCAAGCCATTCCCGCTCCTTCCCGCGGTCGGACTCCCAGTCCAGCACCGCTTTGTTTCCGTAAACGGGGATTTCCAGCTTCTTGAAGTTCTGCGCGCCCATGTACTCCACGAACGAGCCGTGGGGTATGATGACCGCCCCTTTCTCCTTAAGCTTCTTGGCGACCTCGGGCTTGAGCAGGTCCTGGTAATCGTCTATGACGAAGAACTCGTCCGGTTTGGCGAGGGGGAACGCGTCGTAGAAGCGCGGGGGCTCCTTTAGGCATATGCCGATGGTCTTCAGACCCTCCTTGCGCGCGCCGTGGAATATCTGCAGCGACGAGTGCGAGCAGACCGTTGTTATCACAGGTTTCATTTTTCGATTAAGTCGACTTCGTGCTCTCCCCCTTGCTCGTCATAGACGTGCAGTTTGCCGTCTTTCACTTCAAGCTTCGTGATGAAGACATACTGCGTGTCAGCCTCCATCTCGGGAGAATACTCCGTAGTGTAAACCTTTACGAGTTTGACTCTCTTGCCGTCTTCATCTAACACCTCCACCATGCCCCCTACCTGGCTCTCGCCCCCTATCCAGTGCGGCGCAGTGTACTTCAGCCCGCCGTGCTCGACGGGCTCCACCTCCTTCGGCGCAGCTCGGCTCATTTTGGTTCCTTTGCTTAAAGATACTCACAGCTCAACCTTCGGTTGAGCGTCGGGAAAGGTGAAACCTTTCCCTCGCATATGCGAGACTTAACCCCTCTTCGAGGATTTTTGCTCCAACTCTTCGATTTTCCTCTCGACCTTCTCTTTCTGCTCCGGCGTCAGCATCCGGTTCTCCAGCCCCAGCTCTCTAAGAGCGACCTCCCTGAGGGCGTGCTCCATTATGTCGGAGACCTCGGTCTCACTCACTTCCGGCTCTACAGTATTCGGAACATCTGAATCTTCCATCTTATGTCACGATCTCCTTGAGTTTGTTTTGCTTTACGGCGTTTTTGATTTCAATCGCTATCCTCCTCCCTACGCTCATCTCCTCCCTGTGCAGATAACCGGAGTACGGAGTGAATTTGGTCCCTGGCGAGCCCTGGACCCTCAAGCTGATGTCGAACGTGACGGCCGTCTCCTTCGGCGGTCCCGGAATGAAAGTCGCCTGCAGTGCGAACGGCCCGATTATGCCGGGCGCGTATTCCTTCTTGCTGACCTCCACGAACCTCTCGCCCAGCTCGAAAACCTGCTCCAGCAGCGACTCTTTCATGGTGCAGGCGATGTGCCCCGCCTCTATGGACTTGGCCTCCACGTACTTGAGCGCTTCAATCTGCTGCGGTGCCGGCAGCCGCAGTATTCCGTCGAGGTTCGTTTGCCTTCGCGTGTCCGTCCCGAGCAGCTCCAGCCGATCCTCCAGCGGAGAATAGAAATAATTGAAGTTGACCTGCGCGCCCATTACGAACTCCTCGATTACCGCCTCCTTCAGCGCGTCTTCCGTTATGCGCCCGGCCTCGATGAGCTCGTTGGCCTTCTCCACGAACTCTTCCGGAGACGAGCAGAGGAAGAAGGCCCGTTCGTAGCTGCGCTGCTTCTCCGCCACCTTCACCAGCGCAAGCCGGTCGATGTCCTTGGCCTTTTTGAAAACCTTGGGAAACGGTATCCCTGCCTCCTCCATCAGCCAGTACTGGTTCTTGGGCGCGGTCCTCTCCTCTGCGCGCAAGAGGTTGCGCGACCCGAACAGCGGGATCTTGAACTCGTCCTCGATTTTATCGTAACCAACATACACCTCGAAAGAGCGGTGCGGCAGGAAGATGGTCCCCCGGTCCGCGAGCTTCTTCAGCACGTCCGGCTTTGTTATCTGCTCGAACTTGTCCAATATGATAGTCTCATCCACGACTCCCACGTTCCCACGGGCCTTGAAATACTCGTCATACGTCTTCTCACGGCCCTTCTGGCAGACCACGATGGTCTTGAATCCCTCGTCCTTGGCGCCCTTGGAGATGTCGAGCGCGGAATGCGAGCCCAGGGCCCCTATGGCGATGCCTTTGTACCCCGATACCATCCCCTGGATTTCGCTCCTCTCAATCATCTTTTTCCCCTGATTAATTAGAAGCCGAGAGCTATAAAACTACTCCACGGTTATGAAGATCTCCTTGTCGGCCTTGCCGTCCGCGTTTATGTCGAACTCGGTCTTGAACCGGCCCCTCTCATTCTGGGCTGACACCTTGAAATCCCTCTTTACTGTGTCGCCGGGTGCCATGGCCTCGATGCTCTGGACTGTGGAAGACAGATTGTCCAGATTGGGGGAGAGCCTCATAGTCACGGCCGCGTCAGATATCGTCTCCCGGAGGTTGGTCACCTCTGTGGTTATGGTCGTGGCGTCGAACCTCCCTACGGTGGTCCTGGATGCGGAGAAGCAGACCTTGATACCGCCCTTCTCGACGCAGTCTCCGTACAGGACCACGGTTATTATCGAGACCAGGTATACCAGCGCGAAGACCACCAGTATCAGAACCAGCAGCCCGACTATGTTCTTCCACTTGATTCTTCTAAACGTATCTAACATCTTGTTCCTCCGTCCCTATCCTGACCATGAGTCTGTCCCTTCCCGCGGACCGCAGTCTGTCGTCCTCGTTGCTGACCTCCGCCTCTATGACGTATTCTCCCTCTTCTGCGTCTCCGCCGACCGTCATCGGGAAATAGACCTCCCTCGAGCCGCCGGTTTCCAACTCGGGTATGATTTTGACATCGACCTCGCCCTCTCTGAATGATATGCCGCTGCCCTCGGGCGCTCTGACCAGGACCCTCACCGACTCCAGACTCTCGTCGTGCGTATTGGTCATCTCGACCCTGAGCCCGGCCGAGCTGCCCGGATACGTCCCCTCGACAGGCACGGCCGTCACCGTTATTGGGATGGAGACTTCTTCGATAGCCGGGCCATCCTGCTCCGCCTCGCCGAATTCGACGCCCAGCAGGGCGGATGCGGCCATTATTATGACCACGATTATGACAAAGATGAGCACCACCGATTTGGCCGCCACGTTGGCGAGCATGAGCTTCTCGGATTTCCGCACATCATCGCTCTCTTCTTCAAGCCTCTTCTTGTCTTCCATCTCATGCTTCTTTATCGTGCGCATAAGCGGCTTCTCCTTTATGTCCATCATGCGGTCCTGCACCTCCCGCAGCTTCTCCTCGTACTCGAATATCTTGTCCTGAGCCTCCTTCTCGTCTATCTTCTTGTGGTAGAACGATAGCTTTACATGCTCTATGGATTTCATCAGCCGCAGCCGCTCTGCCTGCAGCTTGCTGAGCACCTTCTGGAGCCGGTGCCTGCGGTGGTCGGTGGTCAGCATCAGGAATAGGATGAAAAGGGCTATGATTATGAGCACTATGGTCACCGGATCCATCGAGGAAACTTAAGGGTGGAAATTATTAAAATACCTGTGAGCACATCAGGGCTATGGCAAGGGTGACCACGCCTGCTGTTACTACCAGGGGCTCTCGTATCACCAGCCCGCCCATTATCATGACGCCGCCGCCTATGAGCAAGATGGCGGGCATGGCCATCTGGTAGTCCTGGGCATAGAAGGTTATCGCCAGCAGCAACAGAAATACGGCGACCAGCATCTCATAAGCGTATCCCGTTCCCTTCTCCTTCATGTCAGTTTTAACGGGTTGAAGAATAAAAAGGTCAAGTCTTCGCCACTATTTGGCCGGCTTGACCAGACCATAACTAATCCCGGGCAATCGGGTACCTTAGCGGTAAAAAATCAGGAGAGGCCCTTCACAGTCGCCATCCGGTCGAAGGCCTGACCCAGGGTCTTGACGTCCGCGTTGCCGTAGCTCATGCGGATGCAACCCCGGCCTTGAGTGCCGAAGGGCGAACCGGGCACGGTCCCAACACCCGCCTCGATGAGCGAGTCGGCCAGCTTGACGTCGTCCTTGCCCTCGAAATACGGGAATATGTAGAAAGCCCCTCCGGGCTCTTGGCATGTGCAGTCGAACTCCTTTATCCGCTCCATGGAATAGTCTCGCCTCTTTTTGAATTCGGCCACCATGCTCTTCATCGCCTCCTGCGCCTCGCCGCTGAAGCAAGCCAGCGCCCCGTACTGCGCGAAAGTCACCGGGTTCGAGACGGACTGCTGCTGCAGCACGTTCATCTTCTGTATGACGTCGAACTCCGGGCATGCAGCATATCCCAGCCTCCAGCCGGTCATGGAGAACGGCTTGGAGAAGGCGTTGACCGTTATGGTCTTGTCATACTCGGACCCTATGCTGAAGTGCTCTCCCTCGTAGATTATAGTCTCGTAGCATTCGTCGGATATTATCCACATGTCGTTTGCTTTGGCGACCTTGATTATCTCCTTCAGGGCCTCTTCGGGGTACGCCGCTCCGGTGGGATTGTTGGGTGTGTTTACCACCACCATCTTGGCGCCCGAGCCGTCCAGCTCGCTGAGGAAGTCCTCATCCGGCACGAACCCGTTCTCGGCCTTCAATGGCAGCCAAGCAGTCTCGCCCCTGGCCAACTTTATCATGCTCTCATAGCTGACCCATGAGGGATTGGGCAAAGCTACTTTATCCCCCTCCTGCACCATCACCATGAATATCTCGAAAAGTATGTTCTTGGCCCCCATGCTCACGATGACCTTCTCCGAGTCTATGTCCTTGATTCCGTTCTGTTTGCTCAACTTCTCGGCAATCTTCTCCCTCAGCTCGGGGATGCCCTTGCTCGGGCCGTAGTGCACCTTGCCCTCGTCCAGGGCCTTCTTGGCCGCCTCTTTCACCACTTCCGGGGTGTCGAACCCGGGCCTGCCTATGGTCAGGTTTATCATCCCCTCTTTCTTGGCCATCGCTGCGTACTTGAACGTGGCCGAAGGGGGTACGTCCAATATCCTGTCAGCAAACATCATTTTTATCGTAATGTTGCGCGCGGAAGGCCTTATCTCGCCTTCTCCGCGCCCTTGCCCCGCCTTCTCAGCCCCCTGCTCTTCCTGCCCGAGGGCGTGAGGCCCCTGTAGACCCTCCCGGAATGCTGCTTGGCGCATATCCAGTTGAGCTCCTTGTCTTTCTTGACATGGGGGTTGTCGGGGTCGATTAATATTATCTCGAAATACTTGTACTGTCCGTCCTCCCAGAGCCAGTATGAGCAGAGAACCTCGCAGTTGGGGAACTTGCGGTTAGCCCTCTCTTCGGCCAGGGTCTGCTTGCTCTTGCTGAGAGTGGCGTAATCGAACGCCTTCTTGGGCTTCCTGCCGCCGGAGGTCTGCCGCCTCTTGCGGCCGCCCTTGCCCACTCTCACGACCACTGCGACCAGCCCGGGCTTGTCCTTCCAGCCCAGCTCCCTGGCCCTCCAGGCCTTGAGCGGCTTGTCCTCTTTTACCACGGCCTCGCCCTTCCTCCAGGCGCGGCCCCTTTCCACCCAGACCTGCCGCAGCTCCTTTATGGTCTGCTTGTACTCGTCCGGGTCCTTCTCTTTGAGGGCCAGCACGGCTGCCCTCTTCTTCGGCTCTATTACGGTAAGAAATTTCTTCTCGTTCATTTTCAGCTCCTTGTTGCCTGCGCACTGAGCGCAGGAACCCTCAACTTACGTCGAGGTTCCGGTTCGGGGTCAGTCCCCACATTCCACACGGAGTCTTTTATGTTTGTAGGTGCTGCTATAAAAATCCTATTCCGGCGGCCCTTCCCATCCCGGGAGCCGTTGGCCTGTCGGGATCACGACATCCGCGCCCTTCTCATGCTGCGCATATATGTAAAAGTTCCCGCCATCGTCCACAAATCCGTGCTTCCTCAGGGAGCAGTCCACACCCCTTACATTCTTTCCGTCCGGCGTCTTCTTGGTCTCCCACTTCCCGCTGCGCACGGCCCTGTCAAGCCTCCTCTGCGCGAAGACATAACCGTCCCCGCATCTCCTGAACTCGCAGAACGAGGCGCTGCCGGGATTTTCTCCCCTGTCCGCGATGTTTATCCACGGGCCCTCCCCCCACCCGTCCCCGCCGTGCCTCATGTTGCAGCCGTCTGGCATGTAACCGGACTCTGCGCATTCCCGGCACGTAGTCCTCATGTCTTGCGGCCTCGTCAGCCTGCGCTGGTTTTTCTTGGGCCTAGTGGGCATCCACCTTTTTTGCGGAGAAAGAATAAAAGCCCTCTTTTTTATCCCCCGACCCAAAATACTGGCATGAACAAAAAGCGCTTCCTGCTGCCGCTCGTAATGCTGCTTATAGCGCTTCTTCTGCTGTTCCGCCTGCTTCGCACCACGTTCCTGACCCGCTTCCTCACAGTGGCCGCGGTCTTCGGCCCGGGCATGGCGGTCTCCTACGGCTTGACCTATCCCGGCTTCCAGCCACTGGCTTATCTCGCACTCCTCCTGTTCTTCGAAGTCATTTCCGTGCTGCTGGTTTACGTCGCCCTGAACCTCCTGCCGATCGAGCAGCGCTTTGAGAACAAGATACTCGACAAGGTGGCCCTCCACGTCCACAAGACCCGCCGCGACATGATGGGCAGGATGGACTCCCTGTCCGTGAGGTTCCGCAGGAACTTCGGAGACTTGGGCTTCTACATGGCCCTCGCCCTGATAAGCTTTGCCTACGGTGTCTACGTGGCCGGGGCCATAGCCTACTTCCTCAGGATACGCCTCAGGCGGGCCATGGTCGCCATAGGGATGGGCGCGCTCGTATCCATAGTCTTCTGGTGGTTCCTGGCCATAGGGGCGATACCCTTCGTCACCCCTCTGTTGGTCATCGGTGTGACCACCGGCGCATCCATAGTCTTCTTCGCCTATGGGTGGGTCCGTGAGAACAGGATAATCGAGAGGATAAGCGGGGAGCTGATGGACAAAGGAGGAAAGCTCGCCAGGGGCGTGATGGACAACATTGACAAGGTGGATCCGAGGATTTGAGCCTTGCCCCTCTTTTTATTCCGAGCGACGCAAATAGCAGGAGATGGGCGGCGTGAAAAAGACCTTAGATGCGATTGAAATAGACGGGCTGACCAAGGCTTACAACGGATCCAAGGCTGTCGATTCGGTCGGACTGTCAGTGGAGCCGGGTACGGTCTTCGGCCTCTTGGGCCCCAACGGCGCCGGCAAGACCACCCTCATCTCCATGCTCGTGACAATGCGGAGGCCTACTTCCGGGACAGCGCGGGTCAACGGCTTCGACATCTCGAAGCAGGCCGACTCGGTCAGGAAGAGCATAGGCATAGTATTCCAGGACCCTAGCCTAGACGACGAGCTGACCGCTTTGGAGAACCTTGAGATACACGCCGCCATGTACGGCGTTCCCAAGGACGTCAGGCAGAAGAGAATCGCTGAGCTGATGCGCATAGTCGGGCTGGAGGACAAACTGGGCGTAATCGTGAAGAAGTTCTCCGGCGGCATGAAGAGGCGCTTGGAGATAGCGCGAGGGCTGCTGCATCACCCCAAGGTTCTCTTCCTCGACGAGCCGACCATAGGGCTGGACCCCCAGACGCGCGCAGGCATATGGGAGCACATCGAGCAACTGAACAAATCCGAGAGCATCACCATCATCCTCACGACGCACTACATGGACGAGGCCGACAGCGTGTGCGACAAGATAGCGATAATAGACCACGGCAAGATAATCGCAGTCGGCTCGCCTGCGAGCCTAAAGAACAAGCTGGGCGGCGACGTCATATCAGTGAAGTGCAGCGACGGAGATTCCTGCATATCCAGACTTTCGGGTCTCGGGTGGGTCAAGTCGGTGGTGAAGCACGACGGGCACATAAACGTGCGCGTGGAGAAGGGGGAGGAGAAGATACCCGTGCTGCTGCAGCTGATGGAGAAGGCGGGCATTGCCGTGGAATCAGTGAGCCTCAGAAAACCCTCACTGGACGACGTCTTTTTGCACTACACGGGCCGCACCATACGGGAGGGCGAGGCCGACCCGAGGGCGGAGATGCGCCTCAGGCGCAAGGCATGGGGAAGACGATGAACAGGGAGATTGAAGGGATATACGCGCTTTGGAAGAGGGAGCTTGTCAGGTTCTTCAGGTCTAAATCCAGGCTCATAGGCAGCCTGGGGATGCCGTTCTTCTTCCTCGCCATCCTGGGAAGCGGCCTTAACAGCGCCATTGCGGTCCCGGCAGAGGGCGGCTACCTCCAGTTCATAACCCCCGGCATCATAGGGATGGTTTTGATGTTCGCATCGATGTTCTCCGGGATAATAGTCATCATGGACCGGCAGTTCGGTTTCTTGAAGGAGACTCTTGTGGCGCCCATAAGCAGGCTCTCGGTGGTGCTGGGCAAGGCGCTCGGCGGCGCCACCACCGCCGTGGTCCAGGGGATTCTGATAATGGCCATGGCGATGCTGCTTGGAGCGCAGATTATGCTCGCCAATTTAATCCTCCTGCTTGTCTTCATGTTCCTGATTTCCCTGATGTTCGTCTCCCTGGGCATAGCCATCGCCTCGACCATGACGGACATGCACGGCTTCCAGCTTATAATGAACTTCTTGATAATGCCGCTCTTCTTCCTCAGCGGCGCGCTGTTCCCGCTTTCGTCGGCGCCGGAGATCCTCCGAACAGCCTCGCTCCTTGACCCGCTGACATATGGGGTCAATGGCCTACGTCATCTTCTACTCGGCATCTCCGAGATAGACTTCAGCATCTCTCTTCTGGTAATAACGGGATTCACTGCCGCGTTCATCCTGCTCGCCATCAGGCAGTTCAACCGCATAGAGGAGTAAGGTTTTTATTGCTCTGGACATAACCAAATTGGAATGAGACTCGGGGACAAGGTGGCTATAGTGACCGGCTCCAGCAAGGGCATAGGCAGGGCGATAGCATTGGAGTTCGGCAAGGAGGGGGCAAAGGTCGTCACCAACGACCGCAAGCTCAAGGGCTCCGAGAAGACGGCCGACGAGATAGTCGCCAACGGCGGCGTGGCGATTGCGGTAAGGGCGGACGTGTCGAAGAAAAAGGACGTGGACCGCATGATTAAGCAGGTCGTCAAGCGCTTCGGGCGCATAGACGTGCTGGTCAACAACGCGGGCATAGTCCGCTTCGACCCGATAACCAAGGTCAGCGAGAAGGAGTGGGACAAGGTCCTGGATGTCAACCTCAAGGGAACCTTCCTCTGCAGCCAGGCGGTCGCGAAGACCATGCTCAAGCAGAAGAGTGGAGTCATAATCAACATAGCATCCATAGCCGGCATGGTGGGCTTCCCCCAGCTGGCTCCCTATTGCGCCTCCAAGGGCGGCATAATCGAGCTTACCCGCGAACTGGCCATCGAGCTGGCTCCCAATAAGATAAGGGTCAACTGCATAGGCCCCGGTGCGATAGACACCGACATGACCAAATCCATAAAGGAGGATAAGAAATCCATGAAATCTTATCTGGCCAAGATACCCCTGGCCCGCCTCGGAAAGCCGGAGGAGATTGCAAAGGCTGCGCTCTTCCTGGCTTCCGACGACTCCAGCTACATGACCGGCCAGGCGATTTTCGTGGACGGCGGCTGGCTGGCCCGCTGATTTTTTAGTCCGTCCCGTATAACATCATAACCCGATGAGCGATTTGGTAATAACAGTATTGGAGGGAGCAGTCTTTGCCATCACGCCGTTTGTGTCAGCCTTGATAGTGGCCTTTCTGTTCAAGGTCTTCGCCAGAGAGGAGTTCCCGTCATGGATGGGGATACTCATCGGAATGGCCTTCGTGGGATTCGATGCCGGGGTACTGGGCCTGGCTGAGGCGGCCTCACTCCTGACTGGTTTCAAAATAATATTCGCCATGGTTCTGGCTGCCTGGGGGGTGAGGTTCGGCAATAAAATGGCGGAGAGGTTCTCCAAGCATCAATTCAAGCAGGATGGCTACCGCCTGCTGAAGAGGAGTCTCTACAAGGTCAAGGGGCAGAACTTCATCGAGATAACCATGCCGCCCTACTCCGACATAGAGAACATATACGGCAAGAAGCCGGTCAGCCATGATCTGAAGAAGGAGATAGGCGGGAAGAAGTTCGTTCTCCCGGCCGACCTCCCGGTGGAGATTCTAGAGGCGCGCATAAAGCGGCGCCTGCTCAACGACTGGAGGGTCGGCGACGCTATAATAAAGATGGACGAGAGCGGCCATGTGGTCAAGCTGGCGGTCTCTGCCAAGAAGACCCGCATAAGCAGCATAATCCCCAAGGACAAGGTCCTCCTCTCGTTCAAGCCGGAGAGCATACCGTTCGAGCTGGGCTACGGCGATATGATAGACATAGTGGCGGAGGGGCTGACGGTCAAGAAGGTCGAGGTACTCAACGTTTCCGAGGGGGTCGTATCCGTTATACTGGACCCGGAAGACGCCGGCAAAATAGCCAAGAAGGTCAGCGGAGGGGTGCGCCCCTCGGTGGTAGTCTTCCCACACGTCAAGGAATCTGAAAAACCCATAAAGGAGAAGGACATCGAGAACCTGAAGGAAGCTCCCGATTCCTGACAGGCGAGCATTTATCTAACTTAGATGCTAAACTAGTCCCATGGACAAGAAATACGCAATCGAATTCGCAAACGAAAACCCCGCCTGCTATCTCGCGACCGCCGACGGCAGCCAGCCGAGAGTGCGCGCGTTCATGCTCTGGTTCGCCGACGAGACGGGCTTCTACTTCGACACGGCCGACTACAAGGACGTGTGTAAGCAACTGAAGAAGAACCCGAATGCCGAAGTCTGCTTCTACTCACCATCTGAGCACCGCATGATGCGCGTCTCCGGCAGCGTGGAGTTCGTGGAGGATGTCGATTTGAGGAGGAAGCTGTTCGAGGGAAAGGAGGACAACCCCAAGACAGTCATATTCAGGATGGGCTCCGGCAGGGTCCTCTTCTGGTGGAGGGATGAAGCCGGAAAGTCACAAAAAGAGGAAACCCCCTTTTAGGATGCCCGACACTTCCGTTTTTTAACGAGTCCCCCTTAATTAGACGATGGCAGCGGAGGAGCTCATAATACCCGGCCTGGCCTGCATGGGCATCGCTGGTTTCCTGCTCTACCGCCTTTTCAGGGGCCGCGGGCCCGGCGACGAGATGTCCCGCCTCGAGCTGAGGACGAAGCAGCTCAAGGATTTGATAAAGACCACCCGCCTCGACTTCTACAAGCGGAGGATAGAGGGCGACAAGGCCGACAAGCTGATAAGAGAGTATGAAGAGGAGCTCTCCCTCGCCAGCAAGCAGATAGAGGGCATGCGCAAGAAATACGGCGGCTCTAAAGCCTCTGGGGGATTGTCCAGCCCGAAGGGCATAGCCACTCTGGCGGCGGCCGTGGCGCTCTTCGTTTTGGGGCTGTTCTTGCTACTCGGCGCGCTCAGAGAGCCTCCGGATGCGATGGGCCCGGAGCTCTACGACGAGTTCTCTGGCGGCGGCCCCGAGGATTGCTCTTCTATTACGGACCTAGATAATCGTGACCGGTGCTATGAAGACAAGGTGGAGAGCATGGCCGATGAGAATCCTCAAAAAGCAGCCCAATACTGCGACAGGGTCTCTGATTCGGAGATGAGGGACGAATGTTATCGCAAGGTTAGTTCTGAAGCCGTAGACCGGAACCTATCTCTGGCCCTGGATCTTTGCGGCAAGATCGGGGGCGAGGCCGATTCAAAGGAATGCTATTGGAATCTGCTTCAGGAGTATGAAGATTTCATAGTGAAGCATCCTGACAAGGCCTTGGGACTCTGCGATTTGGTTTCCGAGAGCGACTCTGACGACTGCTTTTATACAGTCGCGAATCGTCTAAAAGAGCAGGACGTCCAGAAGGCAATCAGAGCTTGCCTGGGGATAGGCAACAAGAATCGCAGGGATGACTGTCTTTTCAACAACGCAGTGCGGGCTATGGACAACGAGTCCGCGATATTGCAGATATGCAAGGAGTACATGGGAGAGAATCGCAGGGAAGATTGCCTCAAGATTGCCTGTTCCCAGGATTTCATACTGGGGAATCCTGAAATTGCAAGAGAGGACTGCTGCGGCTCTATGGATAGCGGCATGGCCGGAGACTGCTATATCCGGATAGCCATGCTTATGGCGCAATCCGACCTTGATTTCGCTTTGGAGACCTGCGGGATGATGGAAAGCACTCCCTTCGGCAGGCCACCAGACGACTGTTATAGGTCGGTGATGGAGTCTGCGGAGAGCACATCCGAGAAAATCCAGGTCTGCCGCCACGTCTCCGGGGCCTGGAGCGAGGAGAAATGCCTGCAGGACCTGATGTGGTCCGCCGAGACCTGCCGGGAGATTATCGAGGTGTGTGAGAACCTGGATGATGAATTTTGCGAGATGAAGGGCATAATAGACAACAACTACGGGGGGATGGTCAAAGACTGCCCTCAAACCGCAATCGATGTCTGCCTGGATATCGGCAATGAGCAGCAGTCCGACAACTGCCTCCGGAGGGTGGCCGAGATACTCGCCTCCGACAACCCGTCCATGGCCCGTAAGGCCTGCAACGAGATAGAGGACGAGTGGCAGAGGGACAGCTGCAAGGACAAGCTCTAAACAAAGTAGCGGATCCGCCGGTTCGAGCGAATGCGAGAAGCACGCTTCACGACACGAAGTTCACAAAAGTGAACTTGTGCCCAATTTGGCTTTGCCAAATTCGGGAGTGAAGCGAAGGGGCCGTCGAGCATACGCTAAGCCTTGGTAAGACGGACCCGCCGGGATGTTGAGAAGAAACCTTCCTTAGCATAAGCTTCTCGACATAAGGCGGGACCGGCCGAGGCTGAGCTAAGGCATATGAGGACGGACCCGCCGGGATTCGAACCCGGGTCACGGGATCTCTTCAACCATCTCAGCTCCCCGTTTTGGGGATAAAACACCTTTTTTGAAAGGGGTTTCCGAAGTCCCGTAGTATATCCTGGCTAACCCACGGGCCCGCGCGCGTAGGTGCTTTTTATTAGAACTTTACTTAAATTAAACCCAAGCAGGCATCCAGCAAGCTGGAGGGACTTTTATTGTTCGTTTTCATATAGATACTCTCACAATAAAATGGACGACGACAACGACGAATTCGGCGGACCCTCCGGGTTTGAGGGCTTCGGCATGACGACGACAGACTTCGAGATGCCCGATTTCAGCTCAATAGGCCGCACCATGAAGATGCTCTCCTGGCTGCCGGCAATAATCTCTTTTGTGACCGTTACCTTCCTCCTGTTCGTGGCCCTGGTCGTTTACAACGGCCTGGCCCAGCCCGACTACAACATCACTTACTGGGGCTTTATGACGATAGTCATAATCTCGATTCTGGCCGGACTGATAACCGGGACTCTGGTCAAGTTCGCGGCTGGCAGGAAGGCCAAGAGCGCAGGGTTTGGAATGTGAATATTAAGGGCTCTCTAATCTCTTTCCAAGTTCCCCAGGCTTTTATATAACGCCGTTATAAACTAAACATGAAACTCCCCTGCGAGACCGTCGTCTGGTACCTAGTGCCAGTCATAAAGTCCGAGCTGGCCAGAGAGCTGTCCGGCCGGGGCATGACTCAGAAGAAAACTGCCGACATAATCGGCGTCACCCAGGCCGCTGTCTCCCAATACCTCTCCAAGAAGCGCGGAGGCTCGGTGAAGCTGACCGGAGATATGAAGAAAGAGATAAAGCTCTTCGCCGACAGAGTGGTCAACGACAAGGTCGGCGAGAAGGACCTTCAGAAGCTCATCTGCAAGGAATGCGCGATAGGCCGCAAGTCCGGCATCCTCGAGGACTTCGTCTGCTAGGCCAGGTCGTACTTCCTGGCGATGTCCAGGAACGAGTCCTTCAGGTACTTTATCTGTCCGCCAGTCAATCCATAAGTGTTCAGCTTCCAGACCCGAGTCGCGCCCGCGAACTCGCCGACTATGCCCCTCTCCTTGAGCTCGTCGGAGAAAAAGTAGCCTCTCCTCTTGTGCGTCTTGGCGACCTTGTCGAACGTCTCCCTCGTGTCCACCTTGGTCAGCGTGTTCTTCCTGGGCATCTCCGACAGCACTTTGTTGCCCTCCACACTCAGGAAAGATTCCAGGAATTCGTTGGCGTTGGCCAGCTCCTTGCCCCAGTTCTTGACCCTCTCCTTGACATAAGGCAAGGTCGCTATCATCGCCATCATGTTCCCGCCCATGAGAGTGCAGCCCAGCATCTCCACCTCTTTGATGCCGAACTTCCTGCCGGTGACGTCGCCCTTCATCTCGGTGGTCCGCAGAACATTGTCCACCCACTCCTCTTTGACCCCCAATATGCCGGAAGGCGCCGGCGAGGCAAAGGATTTGTGCCCGGAACCCACTACGAAATCCGCACCCAGTTTTTTGCCGTCCACCGGCGCTATCCCGACGGTGTAAGCCCCGTTGTAGAGGAAGGGGATATCATACTCTTTGGCCACCTTGCCTATGCCGTGCACGTCGTGCTCGTTGGCCAGGGAATAGTCAAAGTGGTCCATCATTATGAGCTTGGGAAGCTTGCCGTCCTTCTTCTTGACCTCCTCTATCTTCTGAGCCACTGCCTCGGACGTAATCACGCTCTTGTCGTTCAGCGGGACCTCCCGCACCAACCCTCCGGCGTGTTCCACCGCCAGGAACTCGGTGTAGTGCGCCAGAGCCGAGACTATGACCGGGTCGTCCTTGCCGACAAGAGAGGAGACCACCGCCTGGAAGCCCCTCCGGGCCCCCGGGACCACCCTCGCCTCGTCCATGTTGATGAATTCGGCCAGCCCCTCGTGGAACTTGTGGATGTCAGGTTTGGTTATCTTGTCCAGACGGAAGGGTTTGCGGCAGTAGTCGCAGGTCGAATAGCCGTCTCCATAAGACGCGAGCGCGTTCATGGCCTCGACGCTCAGCCTGCCCGCTGCCTGTATCGGATGTATGTTTATGTACTGCTCCTCCACTATCCGAAGTGGCAAGTCCTCAGTTATGTCCATTTTCGTTTCGTTTGCTCATTACAATCCCGTAATGATATGGTTTAAGATCATATCTCCTTGGACTATTAAATCCGGATTCTGTAGCCCACTCAACACATTCACTGTGGAGGCGGGCAAGCCGGTGAAATGGACGATAATAGGTGACCATGTTACGGGCTGCTCCAACGAGATAATACAGGCGGATTTCGGCATAGACGTGCCCCTAGAGACGGGAGAGGTTAAAAGCGTATTTTTCACTCCGGAAAAGAAAGGTAAATATACGTTCTCGTGCTGGATGGAGATGCTGTTCGGCGAGATAAACGTGGTGTGAAGATGAAAAAGGCGATTTTCGTCGTGGGCGGCATGCACTGCAAGAGCTGCAACGTTCTGCTGCATGACGTGCTCATCGACATAGAGGGGGTCAAGTCCGTGCACGCGGATTTCGAGAGCGGCACGGTGAAGGTCGAGTTCGAGGACTCGGTCAGCGAAGACAAATTAAAAGAGGAGATAGGCGAGGCCGGATACGAGGTCGAAGAAGTGAAATATGTCTAGGGTGGAGGTCAAACTAGCCGTCAAGGGGATGCATTGCGCGTCCTGCGTGAAGGTCATAGAGCTCGCGCTCAAGCGCGCCGAGGGCGTAAGCGAAGCCAGTGTCAACCTCTCGACCGAGACGGCCCTCGTCGAGTATGACGAGGACAAAATAGATAAGGGGGAAATAATAAATATAATAAAGGACAAGGGCTACGACGCAACCGTGTTCGGCGAGAAGGATCAGGAGATGCTGGAGCTGGAGAAGAAGAAAGATTTAGACAGGACGAAAAAGCTCCTCCTCTTTTCCGTCTCACTGGCCGTGCCCGCGCTTATATTCGGCATGGTTCTGATGAATTTTCCCTACAGGGCATATGTACTATTCCTCTTGGCCACGCCGGTCCAACTGGGCGCAGGATACAGATTCTACAAGGGGGCGTGGGTCGCTCTGAAGAACAAGACGGCCAACATGGACACTCTGATAACCGTGGGGACCACTACCGCTTATGTGTACAGCATAATCGTGGTCCTCCTGGCCTCGCAGCAGGATATAATGGCCGGCGGCCCGGAGCAGTACTTCGAGACCTCGGCCGTCTTGATAACGTTCGTCCTTCTGGGCAAGTATCTCGAGGACAAGGCCAAGGGCCGGACCTCCTCCGCTATAAAGAAGCTAATGGGATTGGCCCCCAAAACAGCCCGGGTAATCAGGGAAGGAAAGGAGGTGGAGATTCCCGTAGGCGATGTCAAAGTGGGTGACATCGTCAGGGTGCGTCCCGGCGAGAAGGTCCCGGTGGACGGGGTTCTGACAGAAGGCTCCAGCAGCCTGGACGAGTCCATGATAACCGGCGAGAGCATACCCGTAGAGAAGGTGAAGGGCGACAAGGTCTTCGGCTCGACCATCAACCAGCACGGCACGTTTTTGTTCAAGGC
>CAZINR010000002.1:57718-71581 GCA_964540655.1 uncultured archaeon
ATAATAAGGCTGGTGCAGGAAGCGCAGGGTTCGCGCGCACCCATACAGCGCTTCGCCGACGTCATATCGAGCTACTTCGTGCCTGCAGTCATATTCATAGCGCTGGTCACCTTCGCGGTCTGGTACCTTCTCATAGGGCAGGAGCTGGCATTCGCGCTGGTAGCCAGCGTATCGGTCCTGGTGATATCCTGCCCGTGCGCGCTTGGCTTGGCCACTCCGACCGCCATAATGGTGGGCATAGGCAAGGGCGCGAACAGGGGCATACTGATAAAGAGCGGCGAGGCCCTCGAGACTTTTCAAAAAGTGGATGCGGTGATATTCGACAAGACCGGCACGCTCACCGAGGGCAAACCCTCTGTGACGGACGTGGTGCCGTTCGAGGGTTTTGATGGGGAACAGCTCATGACCCTCGCTGCCAGCGTGGAGGCGTCTTCGGAGCATCCGCTCGCCGACGCCATACTGGCCAGGGCCAAGGAGGACGGCATAGAGCCGGAGAAGGCCACCGATTTCAAGGCCATACCCGGGCACGGCGTCTCCTGCAAGGTCGGCGGGAAGGGGATACTTCTAGGCAACCGCAAGCTGATGGCCGATTACGGCATAAAGACCCGGCCCTTCGAGGGCGAGCTGGAGAGTCTGGAAGAAGACGGCAAGACTGTCGTTCTTCTGGCGGCAGATAAGAGGCCGGCGGGGGCAATAGCCATAGCCGACCTCCCAAAGGAGACGTCGAAAAAAGCGATAAAAGCCTTGGAAGGCATGGGCATAGAGACCTACATGATATCCGGCGACAACAAGCGCACCGCCGAGGCAATAGGCCGGAGGCTGGGCATATCCAAGGTCTTCGCCGAGGTCCTTCCCGAGGACAAGGCGGAGTACGTCAAGAAGCTTCAAAACGGGGGCAAGACCGTGGCGATGGTGGGCGACGGCATAAACGATGCCCCGGCGCTCGCGCAGTCCGAGGTGGGGGTTGTGATGGCTTCGGGAACCGACGTGTCCATGGAGACCGGCGGGATAGTTCTCATGAAGAACGACCCGGTGGATGTAGTGCGCGCGGTGAGGCTCAGCAAGAAGACCATGGGCAAGATAAAGCAGAACCTGTTCTGGGCCTTGATATATAATGTCATCGGCATACCCCTGGCCGCAGGAGTGTTCTACTTTTGGACCGGCTGGCTGCTCAGCCCGATGATAGCGGGTGGTGCCATGGCCATGAGCTCGGTCTCCGTGGTGACCAATTCTCTGCTGTTGAAGCGGGCCAAGATAGAATAGTTTTTCTTGCCCGGACGTATAGCTAATACGATGTCTCAGAAGAAGCTGTCCAAGGTCGAGTTCAAGGTCAATGGCCTCTTTACCGAGGGTCATGCGCGCAGATGCGAGGCGATGATACGCAATTCGGCTGGGGGCATAGAGAACGCCAAGGCCAACTCTGTCACAGAGCGGGTCGAGGTCGTCTTCGACGCGCGCAAGCAGACGCCGCACAGCATAAGGGACATAATAGACGAGACTGGATACACAGTCACAGGCATACCCAAAAGCTGATTTTTCTTCTTTCCCTGAGAATAAGAGCGTGGACTGCCGATGCGCAGTCTGCTTCCTACTGCTGGCGAACTTAATCAGCGCAGCCCCCCTCAAGCTAGACGGTGAGTTACACTACAACTCGTTAGAGGTTACACTACATAATCGCGAGGATTCCGAGGTTTTCTTCGACCTTGGATTCCAGCTCAAAAAGAAGACTGAAGACTGGCGACTGGTGGACCGCCTTGACTGCGGCGGCAACTCGTCTGTCCCGGGCCTTGGATCAAGGGTCTTCAACTGCAGTTACACTGCGCCCGGAGAGCCTGGCAGCTACAAGATATATGCGCGCGCAGACATCGTGAATGGCACCTATGCCTACAAGGATTTCTTCTTCGATGTAGGCCAGAACGGATTCGAAGAAGCGGAGCCCGAGAGCGACGTGGTCCTCGAGTTCTTGTCGGTCCCGGAAGAGGTTAGGACTGGTGAGGAGTTCTCGGTGATCGTGAACGTCACAGCGCGCAGAGACGTTTCAATGGAGATCTACTCCTATGTGTATGGAAGCAAGACCTGCCATTCATTCTACGGATGGAAGGGCAACGCCCAGAAGCACGCTTTCAAAAAAGGGGAACACAGCACAATCAATCTTAGTGACTCGGTGGACCACGACACTGCAAACGGCACCTACTCGCTCAAGGTGCGCGCAAGGGGTGATAAGGACTGGGACATAATGTGCGAGATAAGAGTGATTCAGACATCTCCCGATTTAGGATCCGAAGTCCCGTCGGCTGACGAACCCATGGACGTTACCGGATGGGTTGTCTTTTTGATTGCTCTGGTCCCCTTGGCCATACTGGCGATAGCGAGGCTGCTTTAATCGCCCCGGCTCTTTATGTCCTTCAGGAAGTCATCCACATACTGGTGGACGTCCTCGCCAGCGCTCTTCTCGGCCTCCTCTTCGGGCTCTTCTTCCGCTTTCTCCTCGACTTTTTTGGGCTTTGCTTTCCTCGCCGCCTTTTTCTCCCTTTTCTCCTCCTCGGCCCTCTTCCGCTCTTCCTCCTTGGCTTTCCTCCTCTGCTCTTCAGCCCACCTCTGCTGCATCCTCTTCCAGTCTTTCTCCTTTTTCTTCACTTCTTTGGGCTCTTCTTTCACTTCTCCTTCAGCCCCTGCCGTGGCTTTAGCGGATTTCTCCTTCTTTGACTCTTCCTTGCCGGGTTTTCTCAGCAGGTTCTTGGCGAAGCCCCACCTCCTTCTGGACTTCTCGACCTTCTCTTCCTTTTTGGCCTTTTCCTCTGCCTCCTTCTCGACTTCCTCTCTTTTCCTCTTCTTTTCCTCCGCCTCTTTCTTGAGCGCGGCCAGAATCATCCTCCGCCTTTCTTCCTTTTTTCTTTTTACCTCGGCGAGACGCTCTTCTTCCCGGCGGTTTAGCTCCGATTCGGCTTCTGCCTTTCCCTCTCCATCTTTAGCCGCCGCTATCTTCTTCAGCTCCTCTTCGTGGCCCTTCCTTTTGTCTTCGCTCCTCTTCAGCTCCTCTCTCTTCTCGTTGAGCTTGGCCTTCAGTATCCTGCTGACATCCTCCTCTATGCCCTTCTCCACCTCCGGCGGTATCAGTCGCTCATCCCTTATTGTGTACTTCCTGAACATGAGTATTGATATAAGAACGGCTATGGCTATTATTAATATGGGGATGTACACTATCGGACTGTTCCAATCCATCCCGGGTTCGGGGTTGGGGCCCCTCTCTTCTATCGTGCCGGCGAACGCCTGCGAGTGCTCTAATATCTTGCAGTCGAGGTCGCTTTCCGCGTCGCAGTCCGGGTCGCAGATGTCGTCATATTCGCCATCGCAGTACCCCTCGGCTATGCCCGAGTCGCAATCCAGCGGGCAGCTCCCCCGGTTCTCTCTCGGCTCGCATATCCCGTTTCCGCACTCGTGGCAGTCCTGCGGGCAGCTCACTCTGTCCTCATTGGCCGTGCACAAACCGTCCCCGCACTCAGCGCAGTCCGGGCATTCCGGCCCCTCGTGGGGGTCGCATATCCAGTCCCCGCACTCGGTGCAGTCCTGATGGCAGTTGCTGCGGTTCTCGTAACCGTAGCATAAACCGTCCCCGCACGTGGTGTTGACATAGACCAGTATTGTCTTGCCGCAGGCCTTGACCAGATGGTGGCCCACCTTGTTAGGGATGTATTCGGCTATGCCCTTCTCGTTTGTGGTGACGTTGACCTTCCTTACGTGGTCGGAGGTGTTGTAGTAATGTATGCCCACCTCCTCGTCCACCTGCGGCTGGAAGTCGCGCAGCATACCCCTAGTGACGCTGATTTTCATGACCTGCCCGTAGATGGGTTCGTCGGGGATTATGTCAACGTTGCAGGTCTCCACCACCTTTCCGTGGCAGAACGGGCAGTCGACGGCCGATGCCCCTCCCAGCATCAAGAGTAAGACTAACGCCAGATACTTTTTCATGCTGTTTCTTTCACAGAGCTTTAATTAAAAATATGCTGCGCTTTTAAGTTCCGCGCGTTTAAACTTTCAACATGACCTTCTACCGCAAGGGCGCCGACTTCGAGCGCAGTCTGGTCAGGGATCTCTGGGAAAACGGCTTCGCGGCCATAAGGGCGGCGGGCAGCGGTTCCGCGCCGCTGCCCATCCCGGACATCATCGCTATGAAGGACGGCAGGGTCATAATAATCGAGTGCAAGACCACGGGCAAGGACTCGTTCAGGCTTGGCAAGAAAGACGTCGAGACGCTTGAGACGTTCCGGTCGAGGGCCGACTGCGAGGCATATATAGCGGTCAAGTTCGACCGCAAGAAGCCGAGGTTCTTCCCTCTCGACCTGCTCTCAGGGAAGAAGATATCCAAAGCCGACACGTCCATAAGCTTCGAGACGCTCGTGGGCTTCCAGAAGACCCTATAGGCCGGCCTTCTCCAAGGCGGTGTCGCCCCCGCCGCTCCAGCTCCATTTGCCCTTGGCGGGCTCGTCTTTTTCCCCCCCCCCCTCGCCCTCTTCGCCGCCCCCCCGCCTCTTCAGCATGGTGAGGATCAGTATCCCCGCCAGAAGCAGGCCTATCAGGATGAAATAGATGGTGTAGTCCGGCGCTTCCTCGACTATGACCACGGGCTCGTCGCCATCATCATCAGGCGGCTCTATCCCGGCTAGGGCCACCGCCTCGTTTATCAGCCCGCGCGCCTCCTGGTAATCGCCGCTCGCGAAGGCCTTGGAGGCCTCATTATACTTCTCGGCCGCCTGCGGGTTCGTGGAATCCTTGATTATGCCATAAGCTTCGTCAAGACGGTCCTTGGTCTCTTTCCTCTCGAAACGGGTCTCCAGATTCCCCAAGACGGTTTCCTTGAACGCTTCCTCGCCTTCCGCATATTCCTCCATCCCTGCGGCAAGCCCCTCGAGCCTCTGGCCGAATATCTGGGCATCGCTCGGGTTTATGGCCGCCACGTAGATTTCTTCGAGCGACGTCGCCATCGTATTGTAATCGTTTATGAAACCTCCCCACGACTCGCTGAAGTTCTGCGCGAGGCTTATAGTGTGGTTGAAGAGGTCCAGATAGTCTATGAGCATTATGCAGTCCGGTCCGGAGAAGAATTCTTCTGAGCGATTATAAAGGCCGTCCACCTGTTCTGCCAGCCCCGTCGCCTTGTCTCTGACTTCTGCGAGCTGGTCCTTGAACCTGACGTATGCGGCCGCAGTTATGTGGCCGTCGTTTTTCAGCGTTAGCAGTATGTTCTGGTAATTATGGGTGGTCGAGTTCAAGCCGCGCATCTCTATCGCCAGGCTGGGGTCGGTTATGAACTGGCGGAAGATGTAAGAGCTGCCAACGTCCTCGGCGTATCTGACAGACACCAGGTCCGGCAGGAGATCACTCTCTAAAGGGACTACAGCGCCGTCCTGCTGCGATATCGCCAGGACCACGTTCTGCTTGTTGCCGAAATAGGTGAACTCGCAGAGCCAGTAGGAGCCCTCGCAGGAGACGGGGCCCGTGACCTGTATGGTCTCGCCCTCCCCGGCGTACTGGTTGCAGACGTTCCCGGCACCCTCCTGGCTCAGCTGGGCGGAGGCTATGGGCACCAGAAGGAAGAGGCAAATCAGGGCGGCTTTTTTCATTTTAGGGCCTATAATTAATGCCTTCTGGTTAAAAAGATGGAAGTGAGGGTGGTCCTCCTGCGGCCGCAGGAGGAGGGGAACGTCGGGGCCATAGCGCGCGCCATGAGGAACTTCGGTTTTGAAGAGTTATTTCTTGTCAACCCCTGCGAGCTCGGGGGAGTGGCCCGGGCGTTCGCCAGTCACGGCATGACTGTCCTGGAGAAGTCTAAAACGGTCTCCAGTTTTCAGTCTGCGGTCCGCGGCTGCCAGCATATAGTGGGGACTACAGGCAAGAAGGGCGGGCACAAGACGCCCAAGAGAAAGGCGCCCCTGACCCCGGAGCAGCTAAGGGAGACGCTCCCGCCCGGGAAGGTGGCCCTGGTATTCGGCAACGAGGCCTATGGCGTCCCCAACGAGCTTCTGGGCAAGACGGATTTTGTGGTCCGCATCCCGGCTAACCCGGAGTACCCCATCCTCAACCTGGCCCAGAGCGTCTGCGTGGTCCTCTACGAGCTCGCCAAGAAGAGTTACGAGAAGACGGTCAGGGAGAAGCCTCTCACGCGCAAGATGCGCGCGCAGCTGGACAAATACACGGGCCAGATAGTGGAGCAAGTCTACGAGCAGCCCCACCAGCAGAGGATGATAGATTCCACATTGAGGCGCATCTACGGCAAGTCTCTGCTGACCGAGCAGGAGGGGCGGAGGATTATAAGCTTCTACCGGAAGATTATGAGGAAACTGTAAAACCCTCGCGGCCCAACCTTCGCCTGGGCGTCGCGAACGGTGCTTTCCCTCGCATATGCGAGACTTGGCCCGCTAGCATATGTAAACACTCAGCTTCTCGGCCACAATCTCCAACCCGCCCTCGTAGGTCTTGACCTCTCCGACCGCCTCCGCGCACATGCCCTTCTTAGTCTCGACCTCTTCGAAGTAGACTATGTATGTAGTGTAACCGTCCTGCTCCAGCAGAAGCCGGACGCCGCTTGACATCTTCCGGTGCTCTTCCACCAGCCCCCTGACCCGCACCGGCTCGTTGAGCATCCAGGCGCTGAGGTCCTTTAGCTCGGTGAGTGCGGGCTCCATGTTCTCCGCGCACAGGCTGATTAGGAATATCCCTATCAGCGAGGCGGACGCCAGAAGGAGGGCCCTATCTTCTTCCACTGGCTATGATGAAGCGTATCCCCATCGCGTTGAGCAATGAGAAGCCCTTCGGGAATATTTCCAGCTTGACGCTCTTAAATCGCGATGTCAGCTTTCTCATCTCACTCTTCGAGTAGCGGTTTGTGGTATAGCCCCAATAATGGTCTGATATCCAGTCCGCTAGGCGGGCGGCGAGGTTCAGTTTGACGTCCTTGAAGGTAGCTATCGCAAAGTACCCGCCGGGGTTTAGCACCCGCCTTATCTCCCCCATGGCCTTCTCCGGATAGAGCATGTGGTGGAAAGACCAGAAGCACACCACGGCGTCGAAGCTGCCGTCCTCGAAGGGCATCTTCTCCGCGTCTCCGATGAGAAACTCCTTGTCGGAGTAAGCACCCTTGCAGTAGCCCACCATCGCCGGGGCGAAATCCAGACCGGTATAATCGTAGTCCTCTAAGCCCTCGACCAAATGCCCGGTCCCGCAGCATAGGTCCAGCACCTTGGAGCCCTTCTTGACGTTCTTCTTCACCATGCCCACGACCTTCTCCGTCAGCTCTGCGCGCAGATCCCGGGCCTTCTTTGCCCAGTACCAGTTCTCATAGTCTGCGCCTATCCTGTCATAGGCCTCGCGGGTCTTCTCCTTGGTTTTGTCCCTGTCCACGGTAAGTTAAAACCTTCTTGGCTAAAAACTAGCCCTTCAATGTGGGGAGCCTTATGATATGCGCGCTTACCCCGGCAGCTATGAGCAGCAGGACCGCTCTTATCCAAAGCTCTCCTATTATGTAGAGTGCGGAATAGAGTATGGTCGCCCAGAGGAATACCAGTGCGATAGCCTTCGCCTTAGCCGATATGCCACGCCCCTCCCGATAGTTTCTGATGTAGCCGCCGAGTATCTTATGAGAAAGCAACCAGTCGTGTAGACGATTCGAGCCCCTTAGATAGCAGGCCGCAGCCAGGAGCAGGAATGGTGTCGTGGGGAGCAGGGGCAGGACTATGCCGAGTATTCCCAACCCCAGGGATATGCTCCCTACAATTATCCAGAGAGCCTGCCTGACACCCATACCCTCATTATACGGCTGCGTTTAATAAGGGGGCGGGTTTAACTACCACCACCCCTCCCAGGGTATCTTGACCCAGCCGAACAGCTTCTTGAACCGCCCCACACACGGGTAGAACATGGAATATCGCCAGGTCCCGTCGTTTCTGTCTATGCACAGATATTCCTTGGCTGAAGTCTCCAGGCACATTTGCCAGGTGTCGCCGTAGAGTTTGGGTTCTGACGGCTGCCCCAGCCGGTCTATGCCCACCAGGAGGTCTCGGGCCATCCTGGCGGCCCTCTCCTTGTCTATGGGCTTGAACTCGTAGAAGTAATCGTGTAGCCGGCCAACATAATCGGCCCATTTTCTGACGTACTCCGACGGCTCCTTGCCTTTCGTGGTTTTCTCCTTTATCTTTATGATGTCCCTCATCTCCTTCTCGTTGTTTTTAAGGAACATCTCCCTGGTGAACTCACAGAGTATGCTGAAGGCGAAGTAGTCCTTGGGGCAGTCCGGGTCGTCGACAAGTTTTATCAAAGCAGGGACGTACTCTGTGCTGTGGAGCAGAAGGTCTTCGTCCTGCTCAGAGAGGCGGAAATCCTCGTCATATCCCCACTTCACGACCTCCTCTACAGTGGGCGGGTCCGGCATCTTGATTTATTATTATCCATCCGCGAATAAAAGCCCATGAGCTCTCTGACTTTTTTGGGGACCGGAGGCGGGAGGTTCGTGACTCTGAGCCAGGTCAGGCGCACAGCCGGCATCTGGCTGGAGGCGGACGGCAGGAACCTGCTCATAGACCCGGGGGTCGGGACGCTGATATACGCGCTGGAGGCGGGCAAAGAGCTGGTTAGACTGGACGCCATCCTGGTCAGCCACAAGCACCTGGACCATTACAACGACGCCGAAGTATGTCTCGAGGGCATGACCGACGCCATGAACATGGAGAAAGGGACGCTCTTCGTCAACGAGAACGTGGCGCCCTACATCTCGGACTACCACAAATCCATGGTCGATTTCAGGACGTTCGCCTCTCCCGGAAAGCACGAGATAGCCGGCATAGAAGTGGAAACCATCCCCACCTTCGATCACGACGATGCCTTCGGGTTTAAGTTCCACCTGAAAGACGGTGTTATAACATATGCTTCCGATACAAATTATAATAAAGACCTGGTTCAATACTACAAAGGCTCCGACATACTCATCCTCAACGTGCTCCGCCCGGACGAAAAGAAGATACTCAAGCACCTCTCGGTGGGGGAGGCTGCCAGGCTGATACAGGATTCGAGACCGAAGACCGCGGTGCTGACGCACTTCGGCTACCTCCTGGCGACCACCGACACGGATTCGATTGCGCGCGACATAAGCGAGGCCACGGGAGTCGAGACCATAGCCGCGCGTGACGGGATTGTTCTGGAGCTGTGATTGAAATGAGGATTGCAATACTGATAGTTGTAGTGGCTTTGGTTATAATGGCACTACTTCTTGCGTTCCAGACTCCGCCGACCGAGAATGGACAAGGCAATCAGCCCATCACTGATACCAATGACCTTGGAAAGCATGGGGTACTTGAAGAGGGTGAGACGTGGCTGGGCAACGTTCTGGTGACCGGGGATGTGATTGTCCCAGAGGGTCTGACCCTCACCATCCTCCCCGGCACGAATGTGATTGTTGCAGCGAACTCAGACATCGCCGACCTATACGACGAGCCTTGCGGCGGCGTCCAGGAATTCGACAGACTTCGGGGCGTCAACACCGACCCCGCTTTTGAAAGCTCTTGCGGCGTGAACGTGGGCGAGCCCTTCCGCGACGAGGGAAACCACATATCCATCATAGTGCGCGGGACCCTCAACGCCATGGGCAAGCCAGACGAACCCATAACTATAAAATCGAATGCTACCGACCCCGGCATCTACGACTGGAATCGCTTCGTAATCAACAGGGGCGTACTGTCCAATGCAGTGATCGAGAACTACCGGATCCTGGAGACCCTCGGCGAGGTCGAGATAAGGGACTGCGAGCTGAAGAAAGTGGGTGAGTGCGGGATATGCGCAAGTTCGGACAGCGCCAGGATAATCTCTAACAACATATCCTATGCGGGTCACGAGCTCATAGGGACTTTCCACACCAGCCCCCATATAGAAGGGAACACCCTCGGCCCCAACCCCGGCCATGCCGGTGTAGCGGTCGACGGGGGCGACCCGGCCATCATCGGGAACACCTTCATAACCAGCAATTTGCATTTCATAGGTACCGACGATTTTTCCGAGAGCGCCCTGGTCGTGCGGAACGATTTCGACGAGCAGTCAGAGTTACTCCTAGGATGCGCAATGCCGGAAGTCAGAAGCAACAATATCCGCTGGAGAGTGTCCACGCTTGCCACCGGTCGCTGCGACTCCCCGGCCATCAATCTCTCAGGCAATTATTGGGGTAACAACGATAGTCGAGATATAGAGGACCGCATATTGCACGGCCATGATGACCCTCTTCTCAGGTATGTTAACTTCAGGCCATTTTTACAAGAGGAAGTGCGAGTTAATCCGGCGCCTTCTTGAACTCCGGCCCATCCACGACCAAAGTCTCATATTCCCCGCCCTCTCCCGACGTGTGGATGTTCAGCTTCTTGAGCTCCTGTAGTGTAACCTCGTCGATTCTCCTGCCGACCCAGCTCTCGTCGAGCCCTTCCGCGAACACGCCCGCTATCCTCACGTCGAAACCTGCGTCTATGACTGCGCGCATGTAGGTTTTCGGGTTGACGTGCCACATAGGCGTTATCGAGGCCAGGCCCAGCTCCTCGCAGATCCTCTCGATGCGCGTCTTCTGGTAGTCGGATGCCAGCGCGCCGGATACCACGCCCTCGATTTTCTTCTCCTGCTTCAGCTTCTTGAGCATTTTTTTCAGGTCTTCGACTTCTTCCTCTTTGACACCTTCAGTTTCCAACTGATACAACTCAATACCCATCGCGTGCGCCTGCTCCGGGACTCTCCCTATGTTGAGGGTGTGGTACATGTAGGACTCCTTGTTCTTGGAGACTGCGGACACAAGACAGACGACCTCATAGCCCTGCTGCTGCGCATAATGGACTGCGTAGGCGGAGTCCTTGCCTCCTGAGAAGAGGGCTGCGACCTTCATGCTGATTTTTGTGTTTTTACAGGTAAAAACTCACATGCCTAAACCGATTGTCTACCATTTCCGACCGCCTATGGACTTGCTCTCGCTGGACCGCCGGGCCCTGCACTCTCAGAGAGACCGCTTGCACCGCATGGTGTTTCAGGGGGAGAAGCCGGGCTCTGCCTCGGTAGCCGGCCCTCTGCACCCCAATATCGCGAGAAGGCTGGGCAAAGACCCAAAGGCAGCGGATATGCATGGAACAGCAAGAGAGCTGCGCGATGTCATCGGTTTAAGGGAGTTGGGCATAAAAGGCATGTCAATCATGCCCGCGACTGTCTCCATTTCCCAGCCACTCCCCTCCTCTGGTCCGGGCCCCGTAGGCGCGCGCGTCATATTCGAGCCCCACTCCGTGCGTCCGCCCAGCAGGGCCAAGAAACTTCCGGAGGACTTTAGACTCCAGATGTCCACGGACATCTACTCCCACGACCCCGGAGAATATTTCCTCAGCTATTACGGAATGCAGGGTTCTCGTGTCCCGGAGGGGACTCCTGCCAGGGGCCGCAACCTCTATCATTATGGGGCTCCGACTCTTGGCCTGGCTCTGCTTTCCAACGTCCTTGCCCGGAGAGGCGCCAGGAGAGTGTATGTCCCCGGAGCGGAGTTCACAGAACATAGGAAGGGATTCAAGCCGGATTTTTTGGTAGGGGTCCTAGCAAAGATGGGCGCTCAGGGCGACCCAGAAGCACTCGAGCTATCGAGAGAAATACACGGATTGAATGAAGGGGAGATAATAGAAAGGTTGCGGCGCATTTTCGGAGGCAAACTCCCCGCATGGGCCGGATTCCACCCAACGGCAAGGCGCAGATACTATGAGACTATCCCGCATCGTTTTCCTGGAGAGGATGTTACATTAGATAATCAACTCCTCGACCGACCCTTTCGGTTCCGCTCTATAGAACTGGGGAAACTGTCGCCCCTTTCAAGATTCGTCGAGAGGGGTCAATAGGCCTTCGCGATGTAGACTACAGCCCCGGCCTCCTCGCCGCTCACCACGCACTTCGCGCCCTCCTTGGGAACCTCGGGCTTCGGGTAGAGCGTGCCCCTGACCTCGGCGCCCGTTTTTTCCTTTAACTCGTCGTCCCACTTCTTGCCCTCCGGACCGACCGACACGAACGGGGCCTTGGCGATGCCGCCGGACTTGATTATCCTTTTGACGTCCTTGAGGCTCTTGGCCTCCCGGACCTTGTCCTTGAGACGCTTGGCGCTGGCGCAGAGTATGTCGTCGTCCATGCTCTCCGCCGTCTTCTCGACGGCCTTCAGCAGCTCCTTCTCCGGCACCGCCTGCTTCTTGCCTCCGATTCTGGGGGCGATTACGACCTTCTTGCCTTTGATGTCCCGGGGCCCTATCTCTAGCCTTATCGGCGCGCCCATGAGCTCCCAGTAGTAGTGCTTTTCCCCGGGCCGCTTGTCTGAGAGGTCCACCTCGGCCGAGAAGCCCGCGTTCTCCAGCTTCAACCTGACCTTCTCGCACTTGCCCAGGACCGCCTTCTCCTTGCCCTTGAATATGATGGGTATGATGGCCACCTGCGTCGGCGCCAGCTCAAATGGAAGGACCAGACCCTTGTCATCTCCGTGCGACATCACCACGGCGCCTATCAGGCGGGTGCTCACCCCCCACGATGTCTGGTAGACATTCTTCTCATCGTTCCCCTCGTCCAGGAAACTTATGCCCAGCGGGTTGGAGAAGTTCTGCCCGAGGTTGTGGACTGTCCCCGCTTGAAGGACTTTTCCGTCCGGCATTAGTGTCTCCAGCGAGATCGTCTCCTCGGCCCCGGCGAACTTGTCCCACTCCGGTCGCTTGACGAAGAAGGTGGCAATCTTGAGCAGGTTCTCCACCAACTCTTTGTAGACGCAGAGGACGTCCATGACGTTCTTCTGCGCGCCCTCCGCGTCCGCGAAGGCGGTGTGGCCCTCCTGCCAGAGGAACTCGCGCCCGCGCAGGAACGGTTTGGTCATCTTGGTCTCCCAGCGCACGATGTTGCACCACTGGTTCACCATGAGCGGCAAATCCTGGTAGCTCCTTATCCAGAGCGCGAACATGTAGTTGATTATGGCCTCGCTGGTCGGCCTCAGGGCCAGCCGGTCCCCCAGCCTCTCCTTCCCGCCGTGGGTCACCCAGGCCACCTCCGGGACGAATCCCTCGAAGTGCTCCGCCTCCTTCTGCAGCAGGCTCTCCGGTATGGCCAGCGGGAAATAGGCGTTCCTGACTCCCAGCGCCTTGAGCCGCGGGTCTAGATAAGCCCGTATCCCTTCCCAGATGGCGTAGGCGTTCGGCATGACCACGTCGAAGCCCTTGACCGGCGAGCGCTGGTCCATGAGCTTCGATTTTCTCACCAGCTCTAGGTACCAGTTGGAGAAGTCCTTGTCCTTGGAGATGTTGAAGAGGTCCTTGCCGCTGTTTTCCATCGCCTAATTTTATAGGGAGCGCCTTTAAAACAAGCGTTTTTCTAAAGGAAGTTCTAAAATAACGAAAATGTTCGACGTCATAATCGTGGGCGCCGGCCCCGCCGGTCTGTCAGCGTCCTACCGCGCCAAGGAGCTTGGGCTGGATTACATCTGTTTCGAGAAGGAGAAGGTCGCCAACACCCTGCTGACCTACCCGCAGGGCAAGGACATACACTACTACCCGGCCAACGTGGAAGTCATCGGCAAGCTGCCCCTGCCGGAGGGCAAGTCCTCCGACACCCTCAAGGCCTGGCAGGACTTCGCAAAGGAGCTGAAGCTCAATATCAAAGAGGACGAAGAGGTCAAGGACATACGCCAGGTGGGCGACAAGTTCAAGGTCAAGACCGAGAAGGGCGAATACGAATCCAGGTTCGTCATACTGGCCATCGGCGTGCAGGGTAGTGTGAGAAAGATACCCATCGAGTGCGATGACGAGAAGCAGGTCTGCTACAAGATAAACCCCAAGGACTATA
>CAZINR010000003.1:0-16468 GCA_964540655.1 uncultured archaeon
ACCCCGCCCATCGACATGACCCTGGACATAACCTTCAACGGCACTCCCCTCGACGAGCTGACCGAAAGCGAGGTGACGGCGGTCTATGAAGCTAGTGGCATAGTGGTGGCCGAGAACCTCCAGCTCTCCGGCAGCAACGGGACCTATCAGGTATCCATAGACACGCCCTTCCCGGGAGGGCACAGGGCCAACATACGTCTGCTCAAGCTCAGGCACAACAAGATATATGAGCAGAACTTCACACTGACTTTCATGGCAGAGCCTACCGATATAGATGTGGACCTGGATTCGCGCATCGAACCCACCATACTGGAGCCCGGAGAGCAATACGATATCGACCTCAGAGTCAGCAGAGGCGGTCATGAAGTTTCCGGCCTGAATAGCATATTCTTCGTGGTCAACGAGCAGAGGAGGGAGCTCATCTGGGACGGAAGCGCGCATGTCTATCATCTTACGGCATCCGCACCCGGCAACGAGGGCATATATCCCTTCCAGATAGAGTTCCAGACCCAGCCGGTGATAACCGGAGACAAGATATATGTCGTCGACACCTCGATGCCGCAATCACTTGACTGCAGGATAGGCGAGTGCAGGGTCATACCTGACGTCAGGAAGTGTGTGGACGAGCACAAGAAAGAGGGCAAGCACGAGGAGGCCGAGGTAAAGAGGTGCATAGAGGCCGGCTGGTTCTCTGTCGGCGGCGACTATCTTACCCACTGCTTCTCGGATTCTGCGGACCGAGGAGACTGGAACAAGAACTGCAAGCTGGATTCCAGCGGGGAATACAACGACGTCTTCGTGATGACCGAGTTTTTAAGCAAAGTCCCGCATCAGCAGGAGAGGAACCGATATTCCGGCTGCGGCGACATGGACAATGACGGGGACGTCGATCCGGACGACCTGGAGTGCCTTAAGAATGTAGTGGCCGAGAAGTGGTTCGGAGACCGGGGCGACGGCACATGCTCCAGCCCCATGAACGGCGGCTTCTGCTTCGACATAAACATCGACATACCCGGCGATTTCAACGGCAACAACAATTTCGACCCGGAAGACCAGGAGATAATGAGGAGGATTATCGAGAATGCGAAGTGATTTTTATTCGGATTCACCTAAAATGTCTAGAGAAGACATGCTCCCCGAATATTCGACCTGGCGGATCCGAAGAAGGCACATCTTTCTTGCCCTTCTTTCCGCGCTGGCCCTTCTGCTCTCACCCACTTCTGTGCCCGCTGTCCCCCTTGATCCAGCCCCCGAGCTGCTTGAAATCTCAGACTTCAACCAGGACGGCGAGATAGACGAGTTCGACGAGAACTGCCTGGATTTGATAGTCAACAACGAGGACATCCCCCTCGACTGCCTGGAGGTCTACAACCTCAGCTGCGAGGAGCTCAAGGGGGACCTCAACACCAACGGCGTCATAGACAAGATAGACCTGATACTGGAGAAGTGGATGGTGGACGGAAGAATCAATTCCACGGACTTCGACCAATGCGCCGACATGACCAACGACGGAATAATCGACGAGAGCGACCTCGCCTGCATGGTGGGGATGGTCGAGGGCAACATGGAGACTGTGGAGGACTACTGCACCCCCTGCCAGAAGAAGGCCACTGAGGCGGGGAGATACGGCGATGAGATATGCCACGACGGCTACGACAACGACTGCGACGGCCAAACAGACGAGGACTGCGTCTGCGACGAGAGCCAGAGCTGCGAGGCGGAATACGACAACGACGGCTTGGCCAGCACCGAAGACTTCAAGTACTGCCGCTCCCTCAGCTGGGAGAACGGAGGCGCCTACGAGTGGTACTGGCCCGAGCAGTTCACCATATGTACCATGGACCTGCAGTGCCATACCAAGGCCTGCGACGGGAAGGAGTGGACGTGCAGCTCGAAGGGAGGGACGGCACAGAAGGGCGAGTGGTTCGAGGGAGAGCTGCCCGAGGAGACCGACGACCCCGACGACAGCCCCCGCACCTGCCAGGACGGCTGGGACAACGACTGCGAGGGAGGCGACGAGGAGTGCGAGCAGGATGACAGCGGAGTCTTCAACTGGGTAGTGGCAATAGTAGTCGCAGTTATATTGACCATCATCACAATACTGGTGGCAGGGCCCCTTGGTCTTGCTGCATTGGAAATAGGGGCAAGCATAGTCGGCAATATCCTGACTGGCGTAGGAGCTGGTTTTGCAGCCGCATAATAAGTCTAATTTTTAAAAAACCTGCCCTAATCTTAACATGTCCTTAATCAACAAGCTCAACGACTATTCGTGGGACCTGCTCGATACCCTTCACCTGGGCGAGTTCTTCGACTCGCACGGTCTGCCCCCGCTGCTCTTCCCGATACTCATAATCGGCGTTATCCTGCTCGTCGTTTTCCTCCTCCTTGTGCCTCTGGGAGGGCCTGCCGACGCCTGCGGCGACGGCGTCTGCTCCGACAGCGAGCAGAGCGTGAGGTTCTCCTGCCCCGAGGACTGTACGTATGACGAGGAGCCCCCCGAGCCCGAAACCAAAACAATACGTGTGTACGTCAGCGGCGGGGTCACCTGCGCTTCCCTGAACATCATACTCAAGGACGGAAACGGAAACACCATATCCTCGAAACTCAATCAGCAGACCAGAGCCGTCCAGTTCCAGGACGTCAGCGCTGACAGGGTATCGGTGGAGGTTTCCACCGGCCAGAGCACCCAGGCCTCGATTAGGGCGGGACCCATCAGCACCGAGGAGGAGGACACCCTCAGGGTAACTCTTCCCGACGATTACTGCGCCCCGACCGAGAGGTACGGCAGCATAAGGGCGGTGGTCAAGGACGCCAGCACGGACGAGCTTATAGGGGCTAACGTCGCGGTGTTCGACACCGGCGATACCCGCAAGGCCAGCAGGTTCGTGAGCGGAGAAGACACCTTCCAGAACCTCGAGGCCGGCGAGTGGTACTATCTAACCGCCACGGCCCCGGGATACAACGACTACTACGATGATTCGAACACGGTCCTGGTCGAGGCTGACAGAGAGACTCTTACCACCATAAGGATGACCCCATCGGCCGCCCCGCCGGACGCCACCGGGCAGCTGGAGGTGTGCGTGATCGACGAGGACGATGTGGGCATAGAGCACAGCGGCGAGATCGGGATATACTCGGTGGACGGCGATTTGATGACCACCGGGAGGCTGAGCCAGTGCTCGCTTTTCAGGGGGCAGGCAAGCGGCGAGGGCTGTTACATCTTCACACTCACCGCCGGCATACAGGTGTTCGCCGGGCTCACCAGAGCCCCTTCCAGCTGCTCGGATGTCGAGCAGGAAGGCCCGATAGTCATACCGGAGAACGACAAGGAGTTCGTCACCCTTCACCTCAACTGCAATCTCATAGGCGGCATAAGGGCTATAGTCTACGGCAACGACAGCGAGGTGGTGACAGACCAGTGCACGGTGGAGCTTTACCACGAGAACGACACCAAGATAAAGACCATGGACATGGCTGCTGACGGCAACTACACCGAGACCGTCGCCCTGCAGGACGGGCTGGAGGTCTATGTATACGCCAAGAACGTCCCGGACGGTTATCTCGAGACGAAATCCGGAGACGTCGACATAGAGGCGGAGGAGAACCAGACGGTCACCATAACGCTCGCCACGCCCCCACCGCCGCTACCGAACCTTACTATGGGGGACATCAGCATATCCCGCCAGATACTCCACAGGAGCGAGAATATAACAGTCACGCTCAACTCGGTCCGACTGCTCGGGAATGTCATCACTCCGGCAGAAGGCGCGTCGGTCAGCTGCGAGAGCAGCTGGGGCCAGACCGTTTCAGCGACCTACAAGGGCTTCTGGGAGTGCAACCTGACCACGCCCGACACGGTCGGCGAGAAGACCATAGCCTTGAGAGCGACAAAGCAGGACACGAACCCGGCCATAAAGTCGGCCAGCGTTTTTGTGGTGAACGACACCGTCGAGACCCTCTACATAACAGAGGTCTCTAGAAGTCCGCTGACTCCAGTGGCCCTGACCTTCAACATATCCTACTACAACGGCACCCACACGCTGCCTGTCGCTGCGGTGCAGGACGGATACATCGAGGTCGTCTTCAAACCCAGCAACGGCCCGGTAGCCAATATAACCTCAATAACAGGCGGCGACGGGACCTTCTCTACCCGGTTCTTCGTCCCGTTCAAGGGAGTCTACCAATACGAGATGTGGGTCAGGTCGGTGCTCGATAACAAGCTCCACACCGGCTACATAAGCGGGGAGTTCACCTCCACGCAGGGCGCGACGAACGCCATCTCCTGCTCGGTCGAACCGCAACTGACTGGCCCGAACGGAGAGACGGAGGTTATTTCCACCTTCGCCCCGATAAACGGCATGCAGCTGCCCAATCAGCGGATACAGGCGACGGTTATCGGCCGCCAGGAATCCCGTACCTGGCCGCTTGCCTGGAACCCGCAGGCAGAGGAGTACACGCAGACGGTGACTGCCCTCTCGGCGGAGTGCAAGCACGTGGTTAACTGCTCATCTGTGGATGACCCCACGATATGGAGGACGACCAGCCTCTACGTCGCGGACTCCGATGCGCTGAATGTCGACCCAGTGGACTGCCCGCTGCAGAACCCGGCCTTATGCCAAAATTCAGTCGCTAAAGCGCGGAACTGTTATAAATATCTTCTCGATAACCCCACTCTTCTGGAGCCTCTGGTGCAGAACATAATAACATGCGCCAGCTACGGCCTCCCCTCCTGCGGACAGTCCGAGCCGCCTTCCACCGACTGCTACCAGGCCATGGGCCTCAGGGTGCGGGCAATGGGGGAGATTACCGAAGAGGTATGGGACAATGACACCAACACAACAGTAAACCGGACCTACACGGTCAGCAACGTCTCCGATATGCTTTATTTCAGACTCTTGGGCTCTTATGAGGGCCAAGCCTCCTCACTCTCCTATCCGCGTCCCGGACTGAGCGGCGTGTCCAGCAGCGACAGGGAATATTCCTTGCTGGAAATACATCTCCCAGGAGGGCAGAGCGAGCCGCTGGCCGATGCGAGCGGCCCGAGGACGCAGTTCGCCACGCCCTCGGCGAGCGTCTGGGTAAACGACAGCACCGGCGCACTGGCAGCCATAGCATACTGCCCCCTCGACTGCGGAGGGCTCGGGGATTTGAACGGCGACGGCGACGTAACAGACCAGGACATATCCATAATGACAACGGTAATCGATACCATAGCCCTCATGGGCGCCCCGCCGTACGACCCATGGCCTTCGCCCTGCCTGGACCTCAACGGCGACACTCTCATAACCCGGGAGGATTTGGATTGCATGCTGTCTCCCGGGACGTGCGTGGATTGCAACCCGGACGCTTCCTTGGAAATATGCCATGACGGCTATGACAACGATTGCGACGGGCAGATGGATATGGAATCATACGACAACGAAGCCGGCGAATTTTACAGCTTCAACGGCGTAATCTTGGAGGATCTGTGCTCTTGCACTCCCAAAACGCCCTGCGATATGCTCTATGACATAGACGGCATCATAGGCGTGTCCGACGAGGGAGATGCGATGCGATGCTCTTCGATCAGCCAGGGCGCCTACACTTGGAAGCCCGAAACCGGATGGGAATGCACTTCTTCCAGGAACGGCCAGACGCTGCAGTGCGACGGCAAGTCGTTCGTCTGCACGCAGTCCGGCGGCAACTGGGTGTGGCTCCGGCAGGGCGGGGTGGGCATGTACCCGCCGAATCCCCTCTAGCCCTATTTTTTAACCCCCAACAATAATTAACTGGCTATGGCCCTGTGGGACTCGATAAACGACAAATGCTGGATACCGCTGGATTGGCTCTGGGACCGCGGCATCCCCATAGGCAGGATATTCGAGAAGTACAATCTGCCGGCCGTCCTTTTCCCGCTGATGATAATCCTTGTGGTGCTGCTGGTAGTCTGGCTGCTTATGATGCCGGCGGCTGTTCAGGCATGCGGCGACGGTCAATGCGGGCATGAAGAGGATTGCCTTTCCTGCCCCGGCGACTGCGGTGAATGTGCCCCCCCTCCGGCCGAGAAGCTCATAATCACGGTGGACCTGATAGGCCCAGTGTTGGAGCCGGTTGCCCTGAAGCTATTCGATAAGAACGACAACATCATAGACTCGGTGACTGGCAGGAACGCCCTCTTCGAGTTCACCAACATCGAGCCGCAGGTCATAAAGGCGACCGTCACGTGCCCGAACGGAAAAGAGCAGAGCTCCCGGCCGAAGGCAATGGACAGGGATGACAGCACGATATCTCTCTCCCTTCCCAACGGATGTTTTGATTATATCACGGACAACAGCAACATTCCTGTCCAGACTCATGGGAACATCGACGTCAGGGTCATGGACCGGTCGACGCAGGACCCCATAGACGCTCGCGTGACGGTTGTCAGGCACGTCGACAATCTTCCGGAGGACGCGGCCACGACAATCGGCGGCTCCGCGACCATAAACGTCAGGGCCGACAAATTCTACTATCTCACGGCCGCGAAACCCGCATATCAGAGCTATGACGGCAGGAGCGACCGCTTCTTCGTGGTGGGAGGCGACACAATATACAGGACCGTAGAACTGTCTCCGGTGCCTTCCTCCGTCCCCTCGCCCCTGAGGGTCTGCGCTGTTTCCGGAAGCGGCCCTCTGGAAAGTGGCAGGATATCCGTCATAGAGGTGGGGGGCATGGAGCTCGATTCCGCCTCCCTCAACCCCTCGGACGCCGGCTGTCTGACCTTCCAGCTGCCCTCGGGCAAACTGGTCAGAGCCTCCCTGATATCTCCGCCTTCAGGTTGTGTCGCTCCCGACCCGTCGGATCCCGTCACCACAGGACCCGGGACCGATGAGATAGAGCTGGACGTCTCGTGCGGCCAGGAGACGGCCCTAGTCAAGGTCATAATCTATGACAAGGAGGGCAACATAAGGACGGACGAAGTCAAGATAACCCTTTGGGACGCGGTCGACAAAGAGCAGATACCCGGGACCGCCCCCGATTCGTCTCTGAGCATGGGGATTGGAGGCTATACCGAAGATGTCCGGGTGCCGGCCGGCATTCTGATACAGGCCAAGGCCGCTGGCGTTCCTCTCGGATACGTCGACACGGTCTCAGGCCCTGTCGCCTTTTCGCCGGATGAGAGCGGCACGATCTCCATAGTCCTGGGAGAGCAGGGGCGGGGCGGCTTCACGTTCCTGGGCGCCTCCATAATCTACACGCCGGCCACCCCGGGCTCGCCGGTCAAGGTCTTCGTCCAGCAGATACTCTACAACCAGACGGTGCTGACCGAGACCAACAGCGAAGTCCTGATTCTCATAGAGGGCAGGGAATACCCGGCGATGTACAACAGCAGCTTTGCTCTGTGAAAATGCCATTCGCAAGAGAGACCGGCTCAAGAAAAGGATTCTATTTAGTCTCGCCTATGCTGGGGTTCTTCTTCTTCCTTATAACAGTCTCCATCGCGGCTTTATACATTACCGAGAACGAGCAGCAGATAAGGGCCGCAAGGGCCGGCGAGGAGCATGAACTGGCGTTCATCTCCGGCTCTATAGAGGCCGACGTCTTCGACGTCTTCTTCCAGAACTATCTGCAGCATGTGCTGGACACGCATGCGGTCGGGGGCAACCTTCCCATCAAGACCCAGCTCATCCAGGAGATGCGCGGCGCCTTGTCCAGGGAACTGGAACTCACCTACGGCGAGCTCTACAGGAAGGCGTTCGGCATAAATTGCGACACCTCCGAGACTGCTTATTCCCTGGTCGCCCTGAGATTCAACGGCGAGGGGGGGACCCAGATACTCGAGACTATGGACCCCTTCAGCCCTCAGCTGAAGACGGCGATATGGCCATACGTGTCGCACTACGGCTTGAGGTGCGTCATGGACGAACCGCCGATAGAGTCTGGCGTCAAGTTCGTCAGCAGGTGGTACTACCTGGACGCCGACTGCATCTGCTGCCAGGCTCCGCAGGCCTGCGACTGGAGCGAGCCCCCACCCACCACGAGGAACTGCTCCTTCTGCTGAGGCGACCACATCAGATTTATATACGAGAACCGTCAATACTACAGTCCTTTTCTTAGGAGATTTCATGGGTTATTACGAAAGCGTATTTTCCCGGGTGGATTACAGGATACTGATAATAATAGTCCCGCTTATAGGTCTGCTTCTGATACCCGCCGCGATGAACATCCCCCTGGGCATAGACTTCACCGGCGGGACGGAGATACAGATATTGACCCAGAGGAGCCTGACGGAGTCGCAGCTTAGAGGCGCACTGGGCTCATGCGCTTCCGAGATGTCCGTGAACATAAGGGGCTTCGAGGGCAAGACTAGCGCCATAATACGGACAAAGGAAGAGATGAGCAAGGAGTGCGTGGACTCGGCCCTGGCCGGCATCGGATTCACGGAGGAGGAGCTCAAGAAGGTCATCCCCTCGATTTTCAAGCCGGAGCTGGGCCGGATACTGATAGAGCAGGGCACCAACGTCATAATAATAGCCGGCATACTCATGTCCATAATCGTCCTTCTGGCCTTCCGCTCCCCGATTTCATCCATAGCAGTCATACAGGCCGCAGTCTTCGACATAATGATAGCCATGGGCGTGCTGTCCCTAATCGGATTCGAGCTGAATCTGGCCGGCGTCGCCGCCCTCCTGATGCTTATCGGTTACTCTATCGACACCGACATCATGCTGACCTCCAAGATACTCAGGCAGACCAGCAAGCCCTTTGAGGAAAGGACCAACCAGGCGTTCGTCACGGGCATAACCATGACCGGCACCACCCTCGCGGCGATGAGCGCCATTTTGATTGTGACGCTGTTCATACAGATGGACACCATAACGCAGATAGCTTCGGTCCTTATCGTGGGGCTTCTCGCAGACCTGGCCACGACCTGGCTCACCAACCTGGGCATCCTCAAGTGGTATGACGGCAGGCCGAAGTCCGAGTCCAAATTCAGATTCAATCTGTTCCGAACATGAACCTCACCAAGAACTGGCGGATAGTAGTCCTTGTGGTGACGATACTGCTGTCAGTCAGCCTGGTGACTACCAAAGGGCTCAGTTTCGGCATAGACTTCACCGGCGGGACCGAGCTGAAGATGGAGTTGGAGGAGGGCGGCGAGAGCGTCATAGACTCTGTGGTCGAGATATTGAAAGACCGCCTGAATAAACTGGGTCTGAAATCGACTCAGGTACTCAAAGAGTCGGACAACCGCCACATAACGGTAAAGGTATCGACCACGGAGGCCGGGGAGCTTGCCAACGTCAAGGATATCATAAACCGGCAGGCGGTCTTCGAGCAGTATGTGGGGGGGGACCTATGCGCCCGCGGCGACGAGATACAGCTGGATTTGAGCCAGAGCGGCGGCGCTGATGTGTTCGGCAACAATTGGAGAGTATATGTCAAGACGGCGGGGGAAGCGCCGGAGAGGTGCGGCAGGGTCATGGAAGGGAAGGAAGGCCGCATGACAGACATCTTCCTGGACCGGCCCCGGAACTCCTTCATACTCTTCGATAGCTCGACCTGCACAGAGCTCGCCAACACGGCCTTTTTGAACCACCCGGACGATTCCGGCTACACTTGGTTGAGCTTCATTGAAGAGAGGGCGAACATACCGGTGGTCTGTTACACTATGGCTGAAAAGCCTGAAGAGCCGGAGGTGAACGAGACCCTGCTGGCAGGGCTGAACATAAGCATAGAGAGGAACGAGACGGAGGATCTGACACTCGACCTTAGCGAGGCAATCGAGGAGATCGAGCGCCTTTCCCTAGAGAACGGCCGGATGATAATATCCGTCTCCTTCGAGCAGCTTCCTGAGGCGATCAGGAACAAGACCGAGGAGCTGAACCTGACAATCAGGGAGGAGATAAAATCGGGCCAGCAGCCCTTTCACGTCAACTACGGGCTTAGCAGCGGACGCCCCGACAACACGAACTCCTGGATAGACAAGGTCACTGGCTTGAAGAGCACTCTCCGAATAGGCTCCGGCCTCACCTACGGCAATCCCATATACGGCTCGGTGTTCGAGGGCGGCGCCCCGTCGAATGCGGAGGCCCGGGCGCTCGCGGAGCGCTTCAAGATATGGCTGACATCCGGCAACCTCCCTATCAAGATAGACATAATACTGGAAAGGCCCAACCTCCCCGAGCTGGGCCAGCAGTTCCTCAGCTACGCCGGCATAATAGCCCTGATAGCGATAATACTGGTCGCCTCCGTCATCTCGATCAGGTACCGCGAGCCGAAGATATCCCTCGCCATAATACTTACAAGCTTCAGCGAGATACTGCTCATATTGGGGTTCGCCTCATTGTCCTCCTGGGAGCTGGACCTGGCCGCCATGGCTGGCATAATAGCGGCCATAGGGACGGGCGTGGACCATCAGATAGTCATAACCGACGAGACCCTCAGGGGCGAGCGCAGGAAATCGGACGACAAGCTCTGGGACATAAAACAGTCCATAAACAGGGCCTTCTTCATAATATTCACCTCTGCCGCCACGACCATCTCGGCCATGCTCCCGCTGATGAGCATAGTCGATCTGAGGGGCTTCGCATTCACCTCGATAGTTGGCGTCATAATCGGCATAGTCATAACCCGACCGGCATACGCGCGGATAGTGGAGATTATAACCTAATTCCCACCACCACTATTTTTAAACACTCCCGCCTTAATTTATCCGCTCCGCGAGGTTACTAAAATGCCAGAAGAAGGACCACTTCAGAGGTTTTACTACGGATTGTCCGACCGGGCCTGGCAGTTCGCTGAATGGCTCGAAGCGAAAGGCCTGCCAGTCGCGTCTTTTTGCGACCGATACCACATAAGCCCGCTGCTGTTGCTCTTGGTCGTGGTAGTTGCGCTGATACTCGTAATAGCCTTGGTGGCAGGCGCATTGGGCGGCGTGCCGTACGGGACTCTCTCGGTGACAGTCACCTCGCAGGGGCCTCTGGAGGGCGCCACGGTCTTCTATGAAATCGGTGAAGAGCGCATCCAGAACGTCACAGACCAGCTGGGCAGGGCGCAGATAAGATTCCCGATAGGGCCCGAGATTACGCTTTATGCCAGCAAGGAGGGCTACAAGCGCGATTCCGTCACGCTCTCCATGGAAGACGAGACAGACTCAGTTTCCATAGACTTAGAGCGGAAGGTGGGCTCTCTCAGAGTCAATCTGGACGTCGCGGGCGGCAAGCAGCTTCCAAGCGGAGCTTACATCCTGGTGGAGAGCCCGGGAGAGGTGTCGGAGACCCAGCCCATAAGCGGCAATCAGGCATTGTTCGAGAATCTCCCGGCAGGCGTCGAGGTGAATGTCTACCTCGCCCTGGGCAACCAGCGCATACCGCCGGGCGGCGAGCAGGTGACCATAAGAGAGGACGAGACCGAGCAGATAACCATAAGCGTCCCGGAGAGCGCCCTGACCGTCAGCCTGGAGGTCAGAGTCAGGGACTCGCTATACCAGAACGTGGACGGCGCCGACGTTACCCTCTACAACTGGGACACCAACATGCCGATAGGCGGGCCGGAGACTACCTATGCCGGCTCCGCGACCTTCAATGACATAGTGCTGGGAACCAGCGTCTACGCGACCATTTATCCAGCCAACGCGCAATACGGCTCCTACAACGGCAAGCAGCAGGGCCAGAAGTTGGATGTGACCCGGGAAGGGTTGGTTTACGAGGTATCCTTGTCAATTGTCGGCAGGGTCTCTGTGTGCGTATACGACCCGTCCGGTGCGCCCCTCAGAGCAGGCACCATAGTCTTGAGGGGGGCCGACGGAACATCCTATGCCACCCGCAGCATAACCTCCGAGTGCGAGGACTTTTCAGGCTTACCTGAGGATATAGCCATATATCCGGAAGTCAACGCCCAGGGATATCTAACCAACGCGAATCCCGGCACTGCCCAGACTATAAGCTATTCGACAATCACCAATTTCGATGTAACCATGCAGCCTATACCCGCGGACCAGCGTGCGACGGTCCAGATAAGGGTGGAAGACTGCCAGGGCGATCCCATAAACGGCATAGAAGTCAAGGTAGTTGACGCCAACACCCTCTCTGTCTTGGGAGATGAGCGCACGACTGCCGGCGGAGTGGCCACGACGACTCTCGATATGGGGAGGGATGTCTATGCCATGGTCTTCGACGATGACTACCAGATCGAGAAGTCGGGGATAGAGACGGTGGGTCAGAGCACCATACTCGACGTGGTGACATGCGCTGTTAGCGATGAAAATTCCGGAGACTTCAAGGTGTGCGTCTACAAGGACGGCGACGAGTTCGAGGGCGCCGACCTGGAGCTCTACGACACCGGCGGCTTCCTGCGATGGACCGCGAACACCGAGGACGACGAGGACGAGGACGACCACTGCTACACCTTCAAGAACATACCCGATGGGACGACAGTATATGCAAAGGCGATTAACATAGGCACATCGCCCGAGTCGAGCGACTCGTACGAGGTCGTGGGCGGCTCCACCGGAGAGCGCATGATCTACACCGGCTCGCCCCCAGTCGTACTCGACACCGGCGAGGTCGAGGTATGTGTCAAAGATCAGGCCACCGGCCAGACGATGGTCGCAAATGTAACACTCTACGACCACATAACCCAGAACCCGATAATAGCGGCGCCCACCGGAGGGGCCGGCTGCAGGCTTTTCGACGACATCGTCGCGGAGACCAACAGCGGGGGCCAGATAGTCCCGAGGGAGATATATGTTGTAATCGAGAAGACGGGCTATGGCACATACAACAGCAAGGACGACGCCGTTTTGGAGATGGTGCCCAACGGCCGACTGACTATAAACGTAAACCTCTCGGAGGCCTATGAGATATGCGTTCAGGTGAGGGCGAGTGACACCAACCAGCCGCTGAGGGCAGACGTGATACTCTATTATAACGATACTGCGGAGAACCCGATAGAGAAGAAGAGGACCGACAGCAGCGGAGTGGCCACTTTCTCTCATGCCCGCAAGGACACTTACTACTTCCGGCTCGAGGAGAAGCACACCATGTACGATTCGAGAGGCGTATACGAGCTGGACAGGGAGGCGGTCAGCGAGGGCAACTGCGGGGTTCTGATGCTCTACGACCTGGGCAGTTTGTGCAATCTGGGGCTGGAGGTCCTTGCGGGAGGCGGCAACCTGAGTGTGGCAATCGGCCAGAAGTTCGAGGTCCCGATACGGTTGCTGGAGGACGGCGAGAGGGGCGACACCTCCATAGCCGACGAGGGCAAGCTGGGCAACAAGCACAAGGTGCAGCTCAAGAGCGGGGACGAGGCCAATGTCACAGTTAAGCTGAACAACGACTTCCAGACCTTCATCCTGACATATGGCTCAACCAAATACAGCTCCGAGCAGGAGATAATAGCCGGCTTCGAGGTCGAGGAAGTCGGCTCATACAGCGGATTGTTCGAGGCGGCAGTCAACCCCTACTGCTCCAGGCAGGCCCCGTTCAACCTGAGGGTGTACAAAGAGCAGATATTCGTAACGGCCGATAGCGTCGATTTCAGCCCCCTTGAGGAGAGGAGCACGAGCTTCTGCATATATGTGACCGACCACAACGACGACAAGGTCACCGATGCCAGCGTGACCGTCCAGGTGGACGAGATGGACGGGTGGAAGCAGACCGCCACGAGAGGCGCCTCATACGATGAGATAAGGGAGTGCTACAGGGGAGCTCTTGTATCCAGCATGGCGCCGGAGCAGGGTGGGACATATCCGGTTAACGTGCTTGTCAAGAGGGGCGACCTCAAGAAGACCGTGCAGGTGGATGCCCGCATAAGCATAATAGAACCCTGCGGGAACGGGGAGATAGATTCCGGGGAGCAGTGCGACCCGGCCGCATCACCATCAGGATGCAACGAGGGGTATGTGTGCGACTCGTCCTGCAAATGCGTCGAGGCCCCGAGAGGCTCTTTGAACGTCAGGGCAGACACAGTCACTATCGACATAGGCTCCGGGCGGAGCTCCGGCTTCTGCGTCTACGTCTCTGACGACCAGGGCGAGGTCAGAGACGCTCAGGTCACCGCCAACCTCTACGGCAGCGCGGGCTGGCCGCGAGACGTGTCGCTGAGGGCGTCCTATGACGTGGCCAAGGGCTGCTACTACGTCCCGCTCTCCGAGAGCGTGGCCGTGCCCAGGGGCACTACCTTCTCCGGCAGCTACATAGACGACATGATGGATTCGAAGACCATCGCCATAGCCGCCGTCCAGGGCGACAGGGCCGCTTCGACGACCACGACCGCCAGCTTCGACTGCGGCTGCGACGACGAGAGCTGGTGCGAGTGGGACTGCCCCTGCGACGAGGACTGCGAGCGAGGCGGAGGCGGCAACTTCAATTTGTTCAACTGCCTTATACTCCTGAACCAGCATGGGTACTATCCGGGCCACACCCCGTACCCCATGTCATACCCATATAGCGGGGTAGGCCAGACCCGGACTGGCTATCCGTATGTCCCCTCATCCGGCTATCCGTCAGCATATCAGCCCGGCTATCCCGCTCCAGGAGGGGCAATCGGGCCGGGCGGGCTCAGCGCTGGCGGCATATCTCTTACGGGCCAGGGAATCTCCCTGGGTGGCGGTGGAGCGATGCTGACCTTGAACCTGGAGGAGTGCAAGAAGATGTTCGGAATCGGCGGAGACGACGATGACGAGCGCCCGGGCAGAGGTTATGTCTTGGTTAGGGACGAGCTGGGCCTCATAGACGGCGACAGGGACAGCAGCACCTGCAAGACGCTGCTCGACTCGCTTGAGGCCACTGGGAAGGCGAAATACGTCCACGTCCAGAACGGCGCCAACACGTGCTGCACCAAGACCTTCGGAGGCGGGATATTCAGCAGCGGGAAGTGCAACCTCAACGAGTTCGAGAAGCTGATGGGCTCCGCACTGGCCAAGAACGAGCCGACCACTGAGATAGTCATAACGCGTCTGACTGATGCCAACCTGGCCACACACGGGCTGTCGAACTACAAGATATTCGAGAGGAGCGGCAGTGCGACTCTCTACAACGGCGACAGCCTCTTCGCGAGCGGAGCTGTTGTGGCTGCGAAGGTGGGAACCTCCAGCGCAGCAAAGGAGAAGTATGTATGGGGTTTCCTGATGCCATACACCTCAGCCAACTGGAAGGCCGCATTCGATTTCGCCTGGCCGGTCTGGCGTGAGGCGGCCAGGGGAGCCACCGTAGTCAAATACTCGCCACTGGCGACAGAGGAGCAGAAGAGGATAATACTAACCGACGACCCCTCGGTAGTCAGCTCAGCCGGGCTCAGGGGCTCGTTCCTGACAGGGGATGAGAATGGCCTCACGAGCGCCATGCTGGCGTCCAGGCTGGTCGACGGGACGGAGCTCTATGTGATAACAGACTACACTACCCTGCAGAGCACTACCGATGAAGTCCTCAGAGAGGTCGCCAATCAGCTTAACGGCAACTCCGACCCGAAGTTCGAGACCCTCAGCGCCGACGAGTTCAACTACTGCCATGAAGGCGTCTTCGAGAAAAAGCAGGGTTCTTCCTCATCCTCGCCCGGCGAGGACCTGACTCTTCTGAAGGTCAACAGCAGGCTGTACATGATGGGCCTGTCCGCCATTGAAGACATAACCGAGCTCTGCGAATACCCGGACACGGCCACGAACGGCAGGTACCAGATAGACCTCAAGTCTCCATTGAAGCCTTACAAAGATATAGCTTATGTCAGGAAGAACAAGGAGAAGACCCTGCTCATGGCCGGCAGGAAGGACAAGCTGTCCAAATTCATAGGCAGAATGGTCAGCTCTCCGCTCTCATCGAGCGGCTCGAAGATATATACCCTCACTGACGCCGACGGCAAGAATCTCTACGGCATGATTCGGGCGGCCTGCCACGAGGAGCAGCAGTGCATCACAACGCTCAGCGAGACCGGGATGAGGAACAAGCTGAAGGAAGGCCTCACTTTCCCGAGCGGCTATCCGGAAGCCGAGGCGAAGGGGAGGATAGCGCCGTGCATATGCGGCGGAGACCCAGACAAGGAGGCCGGAATAATAAGGGCGGCCGTCGATTTCTCCAAGTACAAATTTTTAGATCCGAACCCGACTTGGAACAACTTCGAGCTTTTCATGCGTGTGGGCAACGGGGCGATAGAGAGATACCCGCTGACGGACCCCAACAAGGTGAAGCAGGTGTCCTTGGCTGCGACGGGTGAACTGCACTTCGAAATAAACGACACACCCGTGGACAAGGGCGATGTAATGCTGATGGTGAACATGGTATACAACACCGATACGGCCGGACATCTCTGCGTGGCCAGCGATGCCGTCACAGTCAAGAAGGCCGATCTGAGGCCTGGAGGCACTCAGACTGCGCCGGCAGTCGCCAAAATGACGCTTCCGGCGTTCGACCTGACATCCCCGCCCAGGTGTGTGGGCACAGCCGGCACTTACACCATAAGCGGCACGGTTGTGGACCAGCTCGGCACCCCGGTAGTCGGGGCGACGGTAGAG
>CAZINR010000003.1:16478-46237 GCA_964540655.1 uncultured archaeon
GAGATATACTCAGACCCGGCTGCGACTTCCTCGCCGGTGACTGCGGCCTCGGGAGGCTCAAGCACTACGAGTTCCAACGGCGCTTTCACCGTTCGCGTAACTGGCATGAGGCCGGGCCTGGTGCTGTATGCGAGAGCCAATCTAGGTAGCGAGTGGTCTTCAATAAAGAGGATAGTCGGGCAGGTTCCGCCGGTCAGCTCCGGTTCCGGAACTGGCTCTTCCGGCTTCAGTGGACTATTCTCCTCACCGAGCAGCACGTCTTCAGGTCAGACCCTGCAGCTGGAGGGTGACAAGAAGCTGGTCTTTGAGGACCTCTACCAGTTGGGCTTCAAGGGGACACTGAAAGACTGTTCAGGTACTAAAACAATCAAGTCGGGCAAAGTCCAGCTTCTGCCAAACACCGGGAGCAGGATACTAGGAACCACCGAGGCCTCACTCAAAAACGGCAGATACGAGATTAAGGCCAAGTTTTTGAGGGTAGCCGGCGGAACCGGAGAATACCGTTTTGTGGTTGGTGACGGCTCGCAGCTCGCATATCTCACCAAAGACAAGTGCGATAAATCGACTCCAGAGGGTGCTGCTCTTCTGCTGTCCGACACCCCCCCACTGATAAGTGAGGATGTAACGAACGTAGTTCTGGATTCATTCACCCTCGAACCGACGACCGTAGGCACCCCCGCCAACTACCGGGTCTATGACTTAGATGTCACTGGAAAGTACCTGAGGGCCAAGGGCGCCGGCGGCGCTCCGGGAACGCCTTCCGGAGCTGCGATTACTTGTGGTTCTCTGACCTTGAGCGGCGCCAGGGTTGGAGAAACTACCCAATGGACTATGAATTTCGGGGGGACTTGCTGGGAGATTGGAACTGACGGATCACCAACAGCACTTTCGAGTAACCCGCAGGTGATATTCTATGAAGGCCCCACCCCCAAGGCGAATGTTGCCTGTGATCAAACCCCTGCTGCTAGCGGACCGACATCAACCCTAAGTTGTCAAGCGACTATAACTCTGCCAGACGATAGTGCTGATCATACGATAAAAGCCGTTGTCCAGAATGCCAAGGATGCAAGAACGGATAATCCGCCTGCAGAGGTCAGCACTACGATAAACACGCGCCCTAGCAGCACTTCAAGTAGCGGTAGCTCGGGCGTGGATTTGGGAACTAGGCACCATATGATGAATGTCGGTCAGGAAATTGAGACAATCGATAAATGCAAGGTTGAATATGTGGGTTGTGAATTTGTGCCTACCAGAGACTTTGTAGCAACGTTTAAAGTCAAGGATCCTAGTGGCAACATACCACCATCAATGCGAAGCGGCTATGTCTTCCAGGACATAAGACTGGGGGAGCCATACAATACTGCGCTAAATACCGGTAGAATAAAATGTGAAACCGGTGAAAGGGTTTTTAGAGTACATCTTGCATATGTCAAAGACAATACTCATAAGACAGCCAGCGTGGTCATATCTGTAGTTTAATGACTTATTCTTTCCAGAATTTTAATTCCTTTGGATTAACTGCCATTTCCAAACCCCCTTCGGCCCTCTTAGAGATTTCGCCGACATAGTTCTTAGCCATCTCCTCAGTCGGCTCTAGATTATGTCCAAGAACCCACCCCAATTTCACATAAGCGACCTCGGCGCTCGCATATACAAGTATCCGCGCCGAGGGTTCCTGCGCGGAGCGCAGGTCAGACCTCCGGCAGCATGTCCTCGGCGTAGATGACACCAAGCGCCTTCATCTTGCGCGCGGGCTCGTAGACGTAGGGCTTGAGGCGCCCATGCCACTAAGCATCCGCCCCGAGGGTCCCTTCACGCGAGGTTCATCGAATCTGCAGCGAAGCTGCAGAGTCCCTGCACTCGCAGAAGTGCAGGTCGGAGATGAACCTGCCCCCAAAGGTCCCACCCGGACCTTGGGCGCAACTTGCCCGCAAGGCAAGTTCGCGCACAAGTTCACTTGCGGTGAACTTCGTGCCTTCGGTGAAGGTCGGACCTCGGCTAGTGCGTCCTCAAAAGAGCTTTTTCCCGCGGGAGCTTCTAATTAATCCATGAGGCGCACAAGGGACTGGGATGAGACAGGCAGAAAGAGACTTGGGTGCCGCGAAGAACAGCCTTGAGAGCGGAGACTACGAGTGGGCTTGTTTCCAGGCCCAGCAGGGCGCCGAGAAGGCCGCAAAAGCCGCTCTGCAGAGCATGGGTGAGGACGTTCGGGGGCATTCGGTCACAATGCTCTTGAAATCTCTCGAAAAATTCGAGCCCATTTCCTCCAAGCTTTTCACGGAGGCGCGCAAGCTCGACAGGCATTACATCTCATCGAGATATCCTGACTCCTACGATACCGGAACGCCATCCGACTATTATGACAGGGACCTCGCATCATCGGCAATCAAATCGGCGGAAGATGTCCTCAAGACGGCAAAGAAAATCTTGGGATAAGATTATGGAATTCGGCAGGAAACTGGCCCAGAGATACGATGCCAGTTTAGTCGCGGTCTTCGGCTCCACAGTCAAGGGCGATTGGACAGAAAGCAGCGATGTCGATATGCTGGTCATCAGCGATATGCTCCCAAAAAGCCCGTTCGAACGTTTTATAGATATAGAACACCCCGAATTCGATGTGCAGATATTCGGCTATACGAGCGAGGAAATAGATTCGATGCTCGCGGATTTGAACACCTTCGTGTTCGATGCCCTCGAAGATGCCTCCGTAATCAGGGCGGATGGGGAGTATCTCAGGGCTTTGAGGCAGAGGATTTCTCGTCTGAAAAAAAAGCATGGCCTAAAGAAGGTAGAAAACGGATGGCGTTTCAAGGTTCCGGCATAGATCCCGAACCGAACCCCTCCTCCGTCCTTTTGGAGCTTTCCCCAACATAGTCCTTGGGCATCTCCTCCACCGGGCGCAGGTCATACCCCTGGCAGCGTCTAGACACAAAACCCATATTTAAATCCCGGACTTCTAATCTATCGCCGATGGACGAATACCTGATAAACGTGAAGATAGAACGCTTGGAAGAGGGCGGGAAGACCTATTACCTGGCCACCTCCGATGATATCCAAGGGCTGGTGGTGCAGGCAGACACCTTGCCGGAGGTCATAGAAATAGCGCAGGACTCCGTAAAGCAATTGATGGACATACACAGCAAGCTAGGGAACTCTGTCAAACCTCGCAAGAAACTGGCGCGGGTAGAGATAAGCAATTTCAACATCCCTGTGGCAGCCCCCGCCTAACACCATGGCAAGACTGCCCCGAATCAATTATCGCCAGACCATCCGGAAGCTCAGGAAAGCTGGCTTCGTCTTTGACAGGCAGGGGAAAGGCAGCCATGAGTTCTGGAAGAATCCCAAGACGAAGAGGGTGGTGATGGTCCCCCGCCATCCCGGCACAATCCCCCTGGGAACCTTGAGCGAGATAGTCAAGCAATCGGGGTTGACACTTGAGGAGTTCTCTAGTTTATGAATCAGATCCCAACTCCGAACCCCTCCTCCATCCTCCCGGAAATCTCCCCCACATAGTCCTTGGTCATCTCCTCGAGAGGGTTTAATCCATGTCCCAAAACGCACCCCAGCTTGACGTAGGCGACCTCAGGCAGCATGTCCTCGGCGTAGATGACACCAAGCGCCTTCATCTTGCGCGCGGGCTCGTAGACGTAGGGGTTCAGCCGGCCGTAGAGCGTCTGCGGGGCGAAGACCACGGCGATTCCGTTCTCCACGGCCCGTTGGATGGAATTAGCCCATGACATCGGCGCATGCCCTAATCCCGTCGCTTCCACGACGATTCCCTTGAACTTCCTGTCAACGTAATAGTCGATTACCCCCGAGTCCGCGCCCGGGTATGCCTTGACCAGCGCCACCTTGTCCTCGAACTTGGTGTCCACCACGGTCTTGGCGCCTTCTTCTGCCTTGCGATAGGCGCTTAGCCTCTTGATTTCCCCCTTGGGCATCACCCTCATCAGCGGCTTCGCGTTTATCGACCGGAACGCGTCCCTCCGCGAGGTGTGCATCTTCCTCACCTTCACGCCCCTGTGCGCCACGCAGGCCTCGTCGCTGCTGTTCTCATGCATGCAGACCACCACCTCCCCCAGATCGGATTCGGCGGCCAGCTCCGTTGCGCAGATGAGGTTCTGGTTGGCGTCGCTGCTCCCGCGGTCCGAGCTGCGCTGCGCGCCTGTGAAGACCACCGGCCCGGACAAGTCCTTGAGCATGAACGACAGCGCGGCAGACGAGTAGTGCATGGTGTCGGTGCCGTGCATCAGCACCACCCCGCGCGCGCCGGAGTTCAGAGATTTAGCCACCTCCTTCGCCATCTTGGCCCAGTGCGACGAGTCCATATTCTCCGAGGCGATGTTGAACAGCAGGCGCGCGCTGTTTATGTTGGCGATCCCCTCCAGCTCCGGCACGGTGAAGAATATCTCTTCCGGAGTCATGGCCCATTTGACTCCGCCGGTCTCGTAGTCGACTCTGGATGCGATGGTCCCGCCGCACCCCAAAAAGTCGATGTCCGGGAGCTTCGGGTTCCTCTTCACCTTCTTCGCCGCGGGGAACTTCTCCAGCTTTGCCTTCCTCTTGACCTTTTTGATCGACTTGATTGCATCCAGCCTGACCCCGATGTTGTAGCCGCTGTCCAGCTTGATAATGAGGTGGTCCTTGGGCGCAAGCTCCGGCCGCGGCATCAGTACCCCGGAGTATTCAGCGTCCTTCGCCTTTATCTCTACATAATCCCCGGGCTCCGCGTCCGTCTTCATGCTGTTTTCAATCGCAAGATAATCCGCGCCTGGCGCGCGAATCTTGCGAGCCGATGCGCGCTCTGCGCGTATTTTTAATGTCTGAAGGCATAAAAAATCGATGACGCAATCATGCGATTTGTGCGGGCGCCCCGACGCGCGCTTCAGGGCCAGAGTGGCCGGCACGGAAGCCACGGTCTGCGAGCGGTGCGCCTCCATGGGCGAAATAATCGAGCAGGTCCGGGAGCCGCCCAAGAAGTCCGAGATAAAGCGCATAGAGCGGCAGAAGAGGGCAACTGTCAGGGACACGGACCGGATTGAGGAGGTCGTGGATGACATCGGCGAGAAGATCCGACACGAGCGCGAGGAGCTGGACTGGAAGCAGGAGGAGCTGGCGAAGAAGGTCAGCGAGCACGAGTCCATGATAAAGCGCATAGAGCACGGCTACATCCCCAGCCTCAAGATAGCCCACAAGCTTGAAAAGGTCCTCCACATCAAGCTGACGGAGTATGTCAAGCCCACCGACCAGGAGTACGTCTCTGGCAGCTCAGGCGGCTCGATGACCCTGGGCGATATGGTGAAGATTAAGCGTGAGAAGAAAGGTCAGATTTGATTTATTCGGTTTTTCTGCCTGAAGTTTCTATAATCCCATGGCCGAGGAGTCTTATCACATAACTATCGAGAAGGACCCGGAGAGCGAATGGCTTGTCGTGCAGTGTATTGAGCACCCGGAGGCCGTAACCCAGGGGAAGAGCATAGACGAATGCTTGAAGAATATCAGGGAGGCCCTGGATTTGGTAATCGAGCACAAGAAAGGGACAAAGAAACCCAAACTCATACTTGAGGTGCCCGCGGCATTAGCATGAAACCGGCAAAAAGAAGAAAGTTCGTCCCCCTCCTCGAGAAAGAGTTCTTCGTCAAATTCATCAGAGAGGGGAAAGGCTCGCATGCTCTTTATTCCTCGCCTAACGGATTGGCAGTCATCCCCCATTACGACGAGATTTCCGGCGTCCTGGCCAAGAAGATATTGAAAGAGCTGGACATAGATTACAAGGAATTTTTGAAGGCCCTCAAATCAAAGCAGGCTTAGCAGGTACGGCAGGGCCACGAAGGTCCCGACCATGCTCCCCACGTTTATCAGCGCCACGGTCAGGAGTATGCGCGTGAATTTGTTCTTCCAGAAGTCGCGTATGCCCTGCATGTCGCGCAGCTGGTCGAAGTCCTTGACCGTCGGCTTCCTTATCTTGGCCTCGAAGAAGCCTCCTACCCAGCCCGCGCCTATGGTGGGGACAAGCGAGGTTATGGGAGAGGATATCGCCCCGGCGGCTATGGAGACGGGGTGCGCCAGCGCCAGAATGCCGCCCAGGGTAGTGAAGATTATGTTTATGACGCTCCAGAGCATCCAGTATTCAGGGAGCTTCTGCGGGTTGTTGAGCCCGACCCACACGAACATCCCCAATATTACGGCAGTCAGCCCGTAGAAAAGCCAGCGCCACTTGAACCTGGACGAAGGTATCCCCTCAAGCTCCTCGAAGTCCACCTTCCTCTCGCTCTTCAATAGCCGCTCGATGCCCTTCTGGTGGCCTTTTCCTATGACCGCGACGGCAGGCTTGTCCAGCTCTTTCAGCTTCCCTGCGATGTACTCGTCCCGCTCGTCTATGAGCACCTTTTTGGCAGACGGCGCGATTCTCGCCAGCTCCTTCATCATCTCGTTGAGCACGTCCTCTTTCTTGAGCTCTTCGATGACGCTCTCATCTATCTCCTCCATGCCGAAGATCGAGAACAAAAACTCCTTGATTATCCTGAGCTTCTCCCTCATGCCCGCTTTTTTCCAGGCCCTTTTCAGAGTTATGGTTATGGGGCGGTCGACCAGCACCACCTCCGCGCCCACCTTCTTGGCCGCATTGACTCCCGCCAGCATCTCGTCCCCCGGTTTCACTCCCGTCTTCTCCCCCAGCCTGCGCTCGAAGGCCGACAGCAGGGAATAGCCCAGCAGGAAGTAGGCCTTGTTGCCCTTTATCAGCTCTGTTATGGGGGTGTCCTCCCACCTCTTCTTCTTGGTCAGAGCCTCCATGCGCGGCTCGCACAGCTCCAGCGCCACATAATCGGGCTTCTCTTTGAGGATGGTCTCTTCGACCTCCCTGACGCTTTCCTTTGAGACGTGCGCGGTCCCGACGAGCGTTATTTTCGGCATGGCGTTATTTTAACGGCGCCGCATAAAATACCGCGATGGTTTTGGACTGGTTTATCCAGAATTGGCCCTGGACTCTCTTCTTGGCATTGTTCGGAGCGGGGTTAGTGCTGATGCGGAAGCTTCCCAACACCGACATAATGGGGCATGTCCTGTTCAAGATAAATTCAAGGAAGGGGATAAGCCTTATGGACAGGTTGGGCAGAAGATACTCTGCATTTTGGAAGAACGTCGGCGATTTAGCCCTCATATTGCTCTTCGGGGGCATAGGGACCGCGTATGTCGCATATCGGAGAGAGGGCAAATCCAGGAGGGTCCTGCTCGCCGCGCTGACTTTCTTTGCAGTCTTCGTTTATGCGGGCCCCAACGTGCTCAGCTTCTTTCCGTTCGCGTTGTACCTTTCTCCCAGCATCATTGCCCTAGGGCTTTCTTTTGCAGCCTCCTGGGGCGTTTATGCCCTCTCCCCGCGGATTTCCAGGAACAAGGCGACTCTTCTTGCCTTTGGCCTGGCCGTATTGTTCTTCGGCTCGCCTTACATACTCTCCTACTTTGCCACAGACTCGCTCTATTATCTCGCAGTCGGAGTCTCAGTGGGCATACTAGGATTGCCTGCCACGGTAATCGTCAGCCTTCTCATACAGGCGGGCGGCATAGCCGCAGGGACCACAAGCGAGCCTGGTGTTAACATCGGATATCCGGATATAGAGGACGGCCGTCCTGTTCTCAAATATGCGGGCACCGACATCTCCATACCCTTGTTCCCGGACATCCTTCTGGCCATAATAATACTGCTGGTCCTGCACGAGGGCTTCCATGGCCTGCTCTCCAGGGCACAGGGCATAAGGATAAAGAGCACGGGACTCCTCTTCGCCAGCATAGTCCCGCTGGGCGCATTCGTCGAGCCGGACGAGAAGCAGTTCAAGAAGGAGGACCCGCTTAAGAGGCTTCGCGTCTACGCAGTCGGCTCTTTCGCCAACATATTCGTGGTCGCGCTAGTCGCGTTCATATTGGGCAATCTGATGGTCTCCACGGGTTCGGTCCAGCCCGAGGGTTTCGTCATAAACTACGTGGTGGTGAACTCCTCCGCGGACGGGGTCTTGGAGCCGGGAGAGGTGATAAGAAGCGTAAATGGCGAACGGACCCACACCTTCCAGGCTTTCTCCAAACTCATGCAGGGCAAGTCACCGGGCGACGAACTGGAAATAGTGACTCAGAACAGGACAGTCTCGGTCAGTATAGGCGGGGCCCCCTCAAACAGCAGCCAGGGCTTCCTGGGCGTGGGGCGGAACACGGACCCAATACTGAGCATATTCACGCCGTCACTGGCCAGCTCTAGCATAGACGGCTCCACGGGCGCCACCCTGTTCAATCTCCTGAAGTGGATATTCTTCCTGAACCTCATGCTGGGCCTGATAAACCTGCTGCCTGCCAAGCCGCTGGACGGCGGCTACGTCTACGAGGGATTCTTCGACTGGGTTGAGGAAAGGCTGCCCTTCGGCAGAAGACTGCATCTGGCCAGGATATTCTCGCAGGGCTTCCTGCTGCTCATTCTGGCGATTTTCATCATAAACTTCACCCCTTATCTCTTCTGACCGCTTTTATTTCAGATTTTTCTAAATATCGCGCGGTTTCAGCCCCGTAGTGGTCCGCAGATATGCGGACGGGCTATGGCGGGTCTCGCTTCGCTCGAGCCCGCGAGCTTCGCTACGGGACAGAGGACTTCCTTCCTCTAGACGGGACCGAAGACAGTTTAGCCCCGTAGTGTAGCGGTCAATCATGTCCGGCTTTGGACCGGGCGACCCAGGTTCGAATCCTGGCGGGGCTACTTAAAACCTTTTTCTAGTGCGCTTCCTAGAATACAATTAATGAAACTCAAGCCCATGAAGCGCAGGGACCTCGTGAGGGTTCTGAAGAAGAACGGCTATGAGCGCGACTCCAAGCACGATATCAAGGGGGGCCACGAGATGTGGTGGAATCCGAAATGAAAAGAGCCTTTCCGTTGCCAACATACAAAGAGTTCGGAGTGCCTTTGCTGAAACTGATAATAAAAGAATCCGGAATACCTCGCAGCGAGTTCGTCTAGCAGGCCGACACGGGTTTGTCCTCAACCAATTCAAAGGGCAGGGCGATGTTTATCTCGACTTTCTTGACCGTCTTTGTCTCAACAGGGGGCTTTATGCCGCGATCCCTGTACGCTTCCAGCAGAGATTTCAGAACTGTGTCGGATTTCCTTACAGTCTCTTCAAGCGTTTTGCCGTGAGCTAGGAATCCCGGGAAGCTTTCGCTGGTTGCTGCATACCCCTCGCCCTCTCCGAGATATTCGATCTTTATAGGGACCGCGCATTCCATCGTCCAATTTATCGGTATGGGCTTAAAAATCTGTCATTCAATCGGCTTTTATTCTGTCAATGTCTAAAAACCACCTATGGTTCTCAGCGCGTCTTTCGGCAGTTATCCCAGGCCAGAGGCCTACCGGGAATACCTGATCGAGACCTACGGGAAGCAGAAGAAGCAGGACCACGTTCCCACCGACAGGGATGCGGAGATGCTGCTTGCGGCCACCCGGGGGGTGGTCGAGGACCAGACGGGCCTTGACATAATAACGGATGGGCAGCTCACCTGGGACGATTTTCTGGTTTCCGTGGCCGCCGACTTCGAAGGCGTCAGGATGGGCGGGCTCATAAGATTCTATGACAACAACACCTATTACCGCCGGCCGACGATAATCGGAGAAGTGAGCAACGACCAGCCCATACTCAACGAGGAGCTGACTGTCCTCAGGGAGCTGAATCCCGGCGCGAAGGTCAAGGCCGTGGTGCCCGGACCCTACAGCCTCTATAAGCTCTCGCAGGATAGGTTCTACCATGACGAGGCGGAGGCGATAGCCGCCATGTCGATGGCCCTGCTGACTGAAATCGAGGCGCTGGACGCCGACTACATCCAAATAGACGAGCCCTCACTCTCATACGAGATGGACAAAGACTTGTTCCCGATTGTGGAGGACGAGCTGAAGAAGCTGACAAACGCGGCGAAGGGCAAGACAATAATCGCCACCTACTTCGGGAAGCTGAATAGCTGCGTCAAGGAGATTATGGGGCTGGAGGCGGATTACATAGGCGTCGACTGCGTATCCTTCGAGGACAACTACGAGGTCCTGGTCCAGAGTGGCATGAAGAGCGTCCAGCTGGGGTTGCTGGATGCGCGCAACACCAAGCTGGAGGACGAGATAGAGCTCAAGAATAGGATAGACATGCTCGATTCCGACGATCTGATTATATCCACCAACTGCGGCCTGGAGTTCCTGCCGCGGGAATACGCCTTGAGGAAAATCGACTTGCTCTCAAAACTGACGAATGAATGACATATTAACAACCACGGTGGTCGGCAGCCACCCCCGGAACCCCAAGGTCGTCGAGACTCTTCACAAGCTTAGGGAAGGGAAGGCCACGCAGGAGGAGTACGACGAAATCGTTGAAGAAGCCACCAAGACATGCATAGACGATCAGATAAAGGCGGGCATAGACATAATCGCGGACGGCGAGCAGGGCCGAGAGGACATGTCGGTCTTCTTCGCCGAGCGGCTTGGCGGATTTACAAAGGGCGACTGGGTCCGGATATGGGGCAACAACTATTTCAGAAAGCCGATAGTGACCGGCAAGGTGGAATTCAAGGCGCCCATGACGCTTGAAGACTGGGAGTTCGCCAATGAATATGCCAAGGGCCGCGCGCAGGTAAAGCAGATGTTCACCGGCCCCTACACCATGTCCGACTGGGCCTTCTACGAGTCGCACAGCAGCAGGTGGGACCTGACGCTCGACCTGGCCGAGGCGCTGGCCAAGGAGGCGAAAGCTCTGGACAAGTCGGGCTGCCCCTACATCCAAATAGACGAGCCCGCGCTCTGCACACACCCCACAAAAGAGGAGATCGAGCTGCAGGCGCGCGCGATAGAGATAATCACAAAGGGGCTCAAGGCCTACACGGCCGTACACGTCTGCTACGGCGACTTCAGCCTTCTTTTCCCGGAGGCGCTTGATTTCAAGGTGGACCTGATAGACCTGGAATTCGCCAACAACAATTTCAGGACCCTCGACATCCTGCGGCAGTACGACTTCACCAAGGATCTGGGCTTCGGCGTCGTGGACGTTCACAAGAAAGAGGTGGAGTCCGTGGAGCAGGTCAAGGATAACATAAAATTGGCCCTCGACTTCCTCAAGCCGGAGCAGGTCTACCCGAAGCCCGACTGCGGGCTGAAGCTCCTGCCCAGCGAAGAGATTGCCTACAAGAAGCTGAAAGCTATAGGCGATGCCGTCAAAGAGTTGAGGGAAGAGCTGGCTTAGATCTCCTTGAACTTCTTCCGAATTTCCTTGATCTTCCCGCAGGTCAGCTTGCCCTCTGGGCAGGGCCCTACGACGCAGCCCGGGCCGCCGTCGCTGAACATCACGGGTGCGACCTCTTTGAGCTGCCTGAGCATCTCGGTCGCCACCTCCCGCAGCTCCCACTGGGTCCTCTCGCAGGTGCGGAGCCGGATGAAGTGCATCAGCTCGCGCGCATTCATGGTCACGACGATGTTGGTGGTCGCAGCGTTCGGAAGCACGAAGCGCGCGTCCTCGGGCAGGATGTCCTTCTTGAGCAGGCGCTGGTAGGCGTTGGCCGCCGATGCCATGGCCTCGGTGAATATCTCTTTAGCCTCTTTGCTGTCTTCTACGGTATGGGGGGTGACATATTGTATCTCCTCCTCGCCGAATTTCACATACCTCTGGCTCTGCTGGGTGTAAGAGGCGATTCTGTGGCGCACCAGCTGGTGTGTAAGCGCGCGCGACACGCCGGAGATGCTGAAGGTGAACGTGGCGTGCTCTGTGACTGACATGTGGCCGAATCCCATGACTGTTTTAAGGAAATCCAGAGCCTCCTTCCTGCTCAAGTCCTCGAACAGCTCGGCTGTCGTCTTCTTCTTCCAGCTTGTGAACGCGGCCGCGGCGCAGACCATGTCGGGGTCCGGCGTGTGGGCCAAGAGTTTGACTTCCATCTTTTCCACCCGTTTAGTTTAGCCAAGAACAGATAAAAGCCGTTTTTGTTTTCCTAAGGGAAAATTATCCGATGACTTCTGTCGCCATCATCGGCGGTTACGGCGCTATGGGCCAGCTGTTCGCCCAGGTCCTCAAGAGGAACGGGTTCGAGGTCAAGATAGCCGGGCCCAGGCCGGAGAAGGGGAAGAAGGCCGCCGCGGATTTGGGTGTGACATACGAGCAGGACAATAAGAAAGCGGCGGAAGGCGCAGACATAGTCATAATCACGGTCCCGATAAGGAAGACCATAGACGTAATCAAAGAGGTGGCTCCCGCCATGAAGAAGGGCTCGATGCTCATGGACTTGACCTCTGTCAAGGAAGAGCCCTGCAGAGTCATGGAGAAGGCTGCAGCGGAAGATGTGGAAGTCCTGGGATGCCATCCCGTCTTCGGCCCCATGGTCGAGGGCTTCAGGGGCCAGAACTTCGTGCTCTGCCCCGTGAGAGCAGGCAAGATGACGGAGCGGCTCAAGAAGCTGCTCGCGGACGAGGGTGCCCTAGTCAAGATATGCTCCCCGGAGGAGCATGACAAAGCCATGGGACTGGTCCAGGGAATGACGCACTTCATGCTGATTTCTGCCGGCATGACCGCGCGCGACCTGGGTTTGAACCTCCAGGACACCCGCGACTTCTCCTCCCCAGTCTATCAGCTGGCCATAGACCTCATAGGCCGCATACTCGGACAGGACCCGAGGCTCTACGCCGAGATACAGCTCAAAAACCCGGAGACGAAGCGCGTAAGAGAGGCCTACCTGCGCGCAGCAGAGAGGTTGGATGGAATTGTCAGGAAGGGCGATGAAGACGCCTTCGTCCGGGAGATGACCAAGGCTGCGGAGAACTTCGGCGACACCAAGGCGGCGTTGGAGAGGACGCAAAGGCTCCTAAAATAAATACTTTTTAATACTTTAAAGTATAAATAACTGCTGCAATGAGCAAACAGATTAGCTTGACGATTCCGGAGGCCCTTTTCAGCGCCTCCAGAAAATATTCCAAGGAGATGGGCTATAGGAGCACCCAGGAGTTCATCTTGGATTTAGTGAGGCGGAAGGTCCTCCTGGACGAGGAAGAGCGGATGCGCAGGCTGGAGGAGGAGATGGACAACGACCCGAACGTCAAGACCCTAAGAACCGAGAAAGAGGTGATGGAGCACTTCGATAGTCTGTAAAATGGATTATTTCTTAAGGTATAATCCAAAGGCCAAAAAATCAATCTCTAAGTTGAAGCGAAAGGATCCCGCCCTTGCAAAGCGCGTCAGAAAGAAGATTTTAGAGATATACCGAAATCCCGAGCACTTCAAGCCTCTCAAAAAACCCGAGGCCGGGGCTAGGAGGGCGCATGTTGGGAGCTTCGTTATCAAATATGTTTTGAGGGGCGAGGTGATAAAGATCCTCTCATTTGACCACCATGACAAGGCATACTAGGATTAGCATAGGCGTCCTCGGAAGCCAGGAGGCCACCGAAGAGAATCTCAGGATAGCCGAGGAGGTCGGCAGCGAAATAGCCAAGGCGGGCGCTGCGCTCATCTGCGGCGGCCGCGGCGGGATAATGTGCTCAGCCGCCAAGGGCGCCAAAGAGGCGGGAGGCCTCACCATCGGAATACTCACCGGCCTGGACAAGACCCAGTGCAACGAGTATCTGGAGGTGGCGCTTCCCACGAGCCTCGGATTCGCCCGCAATATATTCGTCGCATCCGCGAGCGACGCGGTCATAGCCATAGACGGCAATTACGGGACTATGTCGGAGGTGGCCTTCGCCCTGAACTACGGCAGGCCCGTGGTCGTCATTAGGGGCACGGGCGGGACCGCCGATTATCTTATTGACGGCATATTCGACGTGAATGTCGCAAAAGACGCCAAAGAGGCGGTCGAGAAGGCGATCAAACTTGCAAAATGAAGGTCCTTGACGCGTCGGGGCTGATTAACCTGCGCGAGAAGGAGCTGACAGGGAAGTTCGTGACGGTACCAGAGGTCAAAGGAGAGCTGCGGGACGTCCAGGCACGGCTCAAGTTCGAGGCGGCCAGGGTACAGGGGAAGCTCCACATAGAAGAGCCCTCTTCTGAGTCCTTTGACAAAGTGGAAGAGGCCGCAGACAAGAACGGCGTGCTGCCCCTGCTGTCGATAGCCGATTTGAAGGTCCTTGCGCTCGCATACGAGAAGAAGCTGCCCATAGTTACGGATGACTATGACATCCAGAACATGTGCTGGATAATGGGTTTGGGATTTGAGACTGTGGCGATGCCCGGAATAAAAGAGCCCTTCACCTGGAGCAAGAAATGCTCCGCATGCGGGAAGGAATATAGGACAGACATCTCCGAGTGCGAGGCCTGCGGCTCCAAGCATTTCAAGGTCTCGAAGAAGTGACTACAGTAAGAGGCTTATGATGCCGGCCCCCGCGTAGGCTATTATGATGTTTCTAGGGATTTTGCCTATCAGTGTGGCTAGGAAGAACTTCTTGTAATCGTATTTCAAACCCCCGCCTATCAGACCTATGACATCCATGGGCAGGGGGGTGAATGCGAACACGACGACGGCTACGAAGCCGTACTTCTCGAAGAGCTCTATAGCTTGCTTATACCGTCGGCCCTCCCTGCCTTTCCTCCTTATCATCTTCTCCCCTCCACGGCCGATGGCATAAGTCGTCATCTCGCCTATGGATGTCGCCAGACCGGCCACCAAACCGACCAGCAGCGGGTTTGCGAGTCCGCCCGCCAGAAAGACCACTACCTCAGTCGAGAATATGGGCAGCGGAGTGGAGCTTAGGAGGACCAGCAGTACGAAAAAATACGCCCATCCGCCCAGATTGGAAAAATCAGGGACCATCGATGAGATGTCCATCTGGATGTTAACGCCAGGCCCAATAAAATCAGCCCTTTGGATATGAGCCCAGCAGCTTGTAATATGTGGTTCGTTCCTCGACTTCTTTCAGGACCTTCTTCACTTCGGAATCCTCCTTATGGCCCTCGAAGTCTATCAGGAACATGTACTCCCACTTGCGGTCCTTGCTGGGGCGGGACTCTATCTTGGTCAGGTTTATGCCGGCCTTGGCGAAGACCCCCAGAAGCTCGTACAGGGCCCCCGCTTCGTCTTTCACGGCGGCGATTATGCTGGTCTTGTCCTTGCCCGTCCTTTCCGCCTCTTCCTTGGAGATGACGAAGAAGCGCGTCTCGTTGTCCTCCATGTCCGAGAGGTTTGGCGCCAGCACCTTGAGCCCGTATCTCTTTGCCGTGGATTCGGAGCCTATGGCCGCTACGGAAGGGTCTTTTTTCCTGGCCACGATCTCTATCGCCCCAGCGGTGGACAGATCGCTGCCACTTGGTGCCTTTGTTATTATGTCCGGGTTCTTCAGCAACTTGCTCACCTTTCCCCTGCATTGTGCGTAGGCCTGCCGGTGCGTCATGACCGTCTTTATGTCCTCCAGCTTCCCTGTACCGGCCAGCACGTGCCTTATCTGGTGGTAGAGCTCGCCGGTTATGTTCAGCTCGTAGTTCTTCAAACACTCTATAGTCTCGCTGACGCTGCCCTCGCTGGAGTTCTCTATGGGCACGACCCCCTTCTCGCATTCGCCCGAGCTTACAGCCTCGAAGACGAGCGTGACGCTGTTGTAGTACCTAAAATCTCCTTTCTTCAACCGCCTGCGCGCAGCCTCGTCCGTGAACGTCCCCTCCGGGCCCAGGACTGCAATATTGGCCATCCAGTTAATTATTAGTTTTGGGCATAAAATCGCCGAGAACCCTTTTATTGGAATCGCGGTTATAATATGGATGAAAAAAACCCCTTTAGTCATCCTCTTGACCCTTGCGCTGACGGCTGTCTGCCCGGCCGAGATAGAATTCGATTCCTTCCGGCAGACTTACTCGCCAGGGCCGGCGAGCCTGGGATTCACAGTCACCAACGAGCTCGAGGAGGCGGCCGTTTTATCGGTCTCTGCATACGTCTATCCAGAGGGCCTGTCCAGCTATCTAGATGCGCCGCCTCAGTACTGGGAAGTCGAACTGGAACCAGGCCAGTCGGAGCACTTCGACCTTGATTTCACACTAAGCGACATCGCCGAGGCCGGGACGCACATAGTGTCGGTCGAGGTATCGGGCAACTACACGGATTTCGCCGAGGCCGAGTTCACAGTCGTCGGCACCCTGAAGCCGCTCTCGATAAACGTCGTGGCCTGCACGCCTCCGTGCGACTCATACACTTCCGCCTTCCTTCTCTCCGAATCGCCAGTTATGATAGAAGTCCTGAACTCCGAGGGCGCCTCTCTGGAGGGCAGAGTGATTATGCCCTCGGGTGAGTCCGAGGATTTGAGCTTCTTCCAGGATGCTGCCGTCCTGGCTCTTCCCGAGGCCGGCGACTACGTGGTCGAAGTCACCGCCTCCAAGGGCGGCTACAAGGAGGACACTCAGACCCTCGAAATAGCCGCACTCGAAGAGCTGCCTGAGGTTATAAAGGATATGCCCTGCAACGCCGACGGCGTCTGCAACGGCGAAGAGACCCGCCAGAACTGCCCGCAGGACTGCTTGCCGGGGGAGCAGGGCGAACTGGTGAGCTCGGGGGAAGGGCCGGAGACCGGCATAGAGCCCGGCGATTCAAAAAGTCCTGGCGCAGGCGGCCCTGACTGGGGCATAATCACAATAGCCGCAATCCTGATAGTCTTGATTGCTCTTATGTTATATCAGCGCAGGAAATAGCTTTTAACCCTTTAGCCCCTTAATAACCAGAATGAAAACCCGCCTGATGATAGCAAGCTTGCTCGTAGCTTTACTTCTCAGCATCGCGATTGCGCAGGCTGACTTCCAGGCCGAGCCGGGGTGGGGGGCTTGGGTTGACTACTATGAGTCAAAAGGAGCAGAAACCGAGGAGAAGGGTAATCTCCTCCGAATAACCAAGGACGGCAAGGGACTGGCCCATATAAGCATCCAGATCCCGCCCAACAGTAACCATAAGAACCAGTATAAGTACACCAAGGACACGGTCTTCATGGTGCCCATAAACAGCGAAGATGACTGGGAATCACTTTTGACCTTCCTGCCCGTCGCGATATGGCGCGGCAACGGTGACGGAGAGGAGGGCGATGAGGAGTGGTGCAACATGGTATTCGCGGACACTGAAGCGCGCAAGGCAAGGGGCGACTTCCCCTACACGCCCAAGTGCGCCTACCCGCTCATCGCTTATTATGTAGAGGGTGAGAACTACGACCTGGACGGCCCGCTGCGCTTCCTAGAGCAGTATAAGGCGAAAAGGGTGATTCATGTAGACGAGCCCAGTGGGAAACTCACGGAGCTTCTACGGGGCTATGAGCTGGTTCAGACCGAGCCGAAGCAGGTCTTCGACTTCTGGTTGGAGGGCCAAAGAAAAGAGGTCGTCTACGTGAAGAAGGACTATGCACTCGCCATGCTGGCCGCCCAGTACGCCGCCTATGCGAACGCGCCGCTGGTCATAGAGGGCAACCCGCTGCCGAAGGGTTATGAAGGGGTAGTGACGTGCATCGGGGCCAAGCCAGCGGCGGCAAGCTGTGAGATAATGAGCGCCCAAGACGTCCGCAACCAAATCCTCTCCCAGACGGGAAGCGACAAAGCTCTCTTGGCCAATCCCAATGACATCAAATCCGAATACTGCGACCGCAACATACTCTTCCTAACAAAGAGGGCGGGGCAGGTAAGGAACCTTTACTGCCGCGATTCCTTGATGGCCGCCTACCTAGCAGCAGCGAAGGAAGAGCTCATCGTGCAGACCAATCTGGCACCTTCCCATGGCATGGGCTCTAGGCCGGTGCCGCTGAAGCCCGACAATGTCTTCTCCGAGGTCAAGGAAAGCGTCAAAAGAGCGTTCGGCAATCTGGATGTTCCACGATATTTCACCTATATAGCATCTCCACTGGCCCTGCAATTCGCAGTTGATAATGAAGGGCCCAAGCCGAAGTTATCGCCCGGCGCATGCGACAAGAATTCCGTCGATTTCCTGCTCACAGAGATGCTGACCATGGACCTTGACAAACCCCTGGACCTAGTCGCGCGACGAGGGAGGGAAGACTATGCTGTAAAGCCTTATGGCAGGGTGATGGGGACAACGGTGTCCGATACCTCGGCATTGGTCCTGCGCTCTGTCTTCTCTCACCGGCTGGAGGTGAACGACCCCGGAGCGCTCTTTGGAGTGCTCGCAGGCAAAGAGACCAGTTTGTTAGCTTATGAGGAGGATTTAATTGACTGGCTGGGCAAAAACAACCTTAGGGCCTTCTGCTATGTAGTGCCTGACGAGAATAGAAGGGGCAAGAAGTCATTTGAGAAAATCGCGTGCGAGGCTAGGCTCGATGAAGCTAAGATAAGGTCCTCTGTGGAATCGATGAGGGTCCTTTATGCTTTTGTCCATGGGAACCCAAAGAGCTGGCAGGCGCCCCTCAGCTTCTTGGTTTCATCATCCATGTGGGACCTGAACCAGTTGATTGTCTTCGCAGACTCGTGCCTGAATCTCGAGTTCTATGAGACTGTTACTCATGATAGAGGCTATCTTGGGAGGGGTGCCTTCCACAAGCCGGCCCCGGGGTTCGGCTTTTTGCGCGGCGGAGGCATGATGTATCTGGGTGCCGTAGCATCGGCCGGTCTTACAGATGCCGCCGACTCGATGTACTGCCCCATAATGTATCTGTTGAACGGATATCCAGTAGGCAAATCCATCACATTGCCACTCACGGGGAAGGAGTGCGAGAGATGGCATCGCGAGACGGTCTCCAGGGAGCTGGATTATAGGGGGGAGTGGATATACACCACATGGAATCTCAACCTTGACCATCACCAGTCCTACTACACACTGCTTGGGGACCCCACATACAAGCCCCTTTTCCCGCAATCAGGCGGCGCAGCGACGATAAAGGCCAGCAAGCAGGTGTATTACACAAAGCCGAACAGGGACGGCTACAATATCCTGACGGAAGACAGCCAGAGCAGGCTTATGCAGGACATCAAGGGCAGGGGATCGGAACCCGCCCTGCAGAAGCTGGCCGAGGACGTCCCGGAGCTCAATGCGTTGGCCATATCCGATTCCGCGGTAAAAGGGACATTCACGATTCCAGAGGGGCTCGCGAACCTGAGGAGTCTGGATTTGCGCAATACCCAGGTAACTGAAATACGGGTTCTTGGGAGCCTTCCAGGCCTGCGGGACCTCTCCATGCCGTCCACGCTTAAGGGCTTCACAATAGCCAAAGGCCTTGCCATCTCAAAACTCACAAGACTAAATCTTCGACAAACGAAGCTCACCAGTTTCGAGGCCCTTTCGGATTTACCCGAGATGAAGTACTTGGACCTTCCAAAATCCACAGAGCAGGTCGTGATAAGGGGCAGCGTTCCCAGCATGACCTCCCTGTCACTCTCCGATACAGCCGTCACGAAGTTAGAGGTCATAGGGGATAAAGTTAACCTAGAGGATTTGTACCTACCCAACAGCCTCACCGAACTGACCATCGAGGGCAAAAGATACGCAGGAGTCAAGACCCTGGGGCTCTACGGCACCAAGTTGCAGAAGATAAGGCTTGGCGGCGATTTCCAGCAACTGGGCACGCTGTCCCTACCGCCCAGCCTTACCGAGGCGACGATAGTCGGGCGATATCCACTATTAGGACGGGCCAGCCTCTTTTCGACGGGCGAACTCAACTTCAAGCACACGAAAGTAACCAAGGTGATGATATCAGAAGACATACTAAAGACCCTGAAGGCGATACGCGTCAAGAAGGGCGTCCAAGTGGTTAATGAGGAAGGCAAGGAGATAATCTCACAAAAGATAATCAAGGAGTAGCCTTTGTTTTAACAAAGCCCGTCTTCTGAGTTTTATTGGAGGGCCGTCAAAATAAGCGTCAGAATGAACGAGAACATCTTCCGAGCATATGACATTAGAGGGGTTTACAGGAAAGAGGTTACACTACAGTTCGCCGAGGAGATAGGATTGTCATTCGGCACTTTCTTGGGCAATAAGGGGACTGTTGTTCTGGGGCGCGACGCGCGCCACGGCGGGCCGGAGCTGGTGGCCGCAGTCGCCGACGGGCTCAACGAGGCGGGCCTCGACACAATCGACGTCGGACTGGCCCCCACCCCGACCATCAACTACTACTGCGCGCGCAACAAGGCCACTGCAGCCATAATCATATCCGCCTCCCACAACCCGCCCGAATACAACGGCATACGCTTCAGGAAGGGCAGCGGAGCCGGCTACCCGGAGTGCATACCAGAAGTCAAGAGAATCTACTTCGGCAAGAGCTGGAAGAAGAAGAGCGGCGGGCAGCACGAGAAAGAGGACAACGAGCAGGTGGTGAAGTCCTACTTGGATTATTTGGTGGAAAAAACAGAGATGCACAAGCCCCTGAGCGTAGTCGTGGACCCGGGCAACGGCGCGGCCTCCGGCATCGGGACCAAGCTCTTCACGCGACTTGGATGTAGTGTAACCTCCATAAACGACTTCCCGGATGGCGACTTCCCCGGCAGGAGCGCATATCCGAACGAGAAGACGCTGGGAGGCCTCCAGTCAGCGGTCGTCGAGTCCTCGGCTGACCTGGGAGTGGCTTACGACGGTGACGCAGACCGCGCTGTGTTCGTGGACGACAAGGGAGAAGTGAAATCGGCCGAAGAAATCGGAGTCATAATCGCGCGCGAGATTCTCAAAAAGAAAAAGGGCGAGATAGCCCTCAACGTCGACTGCTCGATGTCGGTCGAGGAAGCGGCGAAAGAAGCCGGAGGGACGGTGAGGCGCATAAGGGTAGGCGATGTCTTCCTGGCCGATGCGGTGGAGAAAGGGGCGATATTCGCGATGGAGAGCTCCAGCCACTTTGTCATACCGAAATATTTCGGGTTTGACGACGGGATAGCAGTGTCGGCATATCTGGCTCAGATACTCTCTGGCGGAAAAGAGAGCCTGCCCCGGCTCACTGCGCGCATACCTACTTATCCGGTTGTGAGGAAGACAGTCGAAGTTCCGGACGAGAAGAAATTCAAAGTGATCGACAGTCTGGCTGAAAAGTTCAAGGGCAAGGACCCTCTGACCATCGACGGCGTCAAGATAGACTACCCCAAGGGCTGGACACTGGTGCGCGCATCCAACACCCAGCCCATGCTCCGGTTGACTGCGGAGGGGAAGACGCAGGCGGACGCCGAAAGAATGATGGAAGAGCTCGAGAAGGCCGTGAAAGAGCAGCTCTAGGAATCCAGCGCCTCGTTGACCAGCTTGTCCGCCTCCTTCTGCATCTTGTCTGTGCGGGGCCGATAGGCGTAGGATACTCTTTCTAGTTTAGATTCGAGCTGCTTGATTTTGACGAACAGCTCCTTCAGATGCTGCTTTTTTATCTTATAATCTCCGTTCAGCTGCCTCACCACAAGCTGGCTGTCCGAGAAGACCTGGATGGAATCCCCCAGCTTCCGGGCCGCCCTCAGCCCCTCCAGCACGGCGGTGTACTCAGCGACGTTGTTGGTGGCGACACCGATGCGCTTCTTCTGCTCCTTGAGCTTCCTGCCGTCTTCGTATATCAGAAAGGCGTAGGCCGCCTCTCCCGGGTTCCCCCTCGAACCGCCGTCCGTGTAGATTTGAATCATCTTTTGCGCGCAGTCACCTCCATCCGATTGACCTCCTTCTTCAGGAAGTCGCTGAACCTCCGGAAGTTGTCCAGCTCTATTATGTCATAACCCTCTAAAAGCTCTCTCATCTCCTCTTTGGTGAAGAGGTGGTGGGGCACGTCTCCGTCCATGGTGTCGATGTCGATGAACGTCCCTCTCTCCAGCTCTTTGGTCTCCGGCGTGCGGGTGTCTTCCAAAAACTCCAGCGGCGCGCACAGCACGAAGAGCATCCCCCCGCTCTTCAGCACCCTCGTCGCCTCGGAGAAGAACCGCTTCACGTCCTTCCAGTGCCCGTGGTTGACCGCGTTTACCGTTATGACGGCGTCGAAATAGGAGTCGGGATAGGGAAGCTCGCCCATGTCCGCCTTGGCCACCTTGACCAGCTCGAAAAGCTGGCCCTTTTCCGCCTTGTCCCGCAGCGCATTCAGCGCGGTTTCCGAGACGTCCACCCCGTGGACCTCCACGCCCATCTGCGCGCAGTATAGGGTGTGCCTGCCCTTGCCGCATCCCAGGTCCAGGACGCGCATCCCGGGCTTCAGGTAGTCCTTGGCGAACTCTTTGAGTCTCTTGTCCGGCTCTCTGGCCCACAAGGTCTTGTGGAGCTCCTCCCACTCGGGCATTTTCAGGCTTTCTTGGCCAGGCGGATGTCGTCGGCCGTCACGGTCTTCCTGCCGGCGTGCTTGGCCAGCGCGACCGCGTCCTCGGTCAGCTCTTCCGCGCGCTCCACCAGCATCCCGGCCAGCGCGATGACCGCGTCCTCGCTTATCCTCTCCGCCCCCGCATTCCTCATAATCCTCTCGATTGGCGCTAATGGCAGTTCCATCGCCTAATTTTGAGTTTTTACAAGAAAAAGCGCAAAATAAGGGGAGAGTATGCTCACGAAAGACATTCTGCGGAAGGAGTTCAGCAAGAACTGGCAGGAATATTACCAGGTCCCCATGTTCAAGGAGAAGGGCTACGAGCGCAAGGTCTGCAAGTCCTGCGGCCGCGCCTTCTGGACCTGCGACCCCGGCAGGGAGATCTGCGCCGATTCCCCCTGCGTAGAGTACGGTTTCATCAACAGCCCCATAACCAAAGGCAAGTGGGACTACGTCCAGACGTGGAAGAAGTTCGAGCGTTTTTTCGAGAAGAACGGTCACACGTCCGTCCCGCGCTACCCCGTCGTGGACCGCTGGCGCCCCGATTTGTATTTCACAATCGCGTCCATCCAGGACTTCCAGAGGATAGATAACGGCAACATGAACTTCGTCTACCCTGCCAACCCCTTGGTCGTCCCGCAGGTCTGCCTGCGCTTCCCGGACATCCAGAACGTGGGGATAACCGGCAAGCACCTGACCTCGTTCATCATGAGCGGGCAGCACGCCTTCGGCCATCCGCAGCAGGAGGGCGCCTATTTCAAGGAGCGCTGCCTGGAGCTGAACTTCGAGTTCTTGAACGGCGAGATGGGCATACCGGCCGAGGAGCTGGTCTACCAGGAGGACATCTGGGCCATGCCGGACTTCTCCGCCTTCGGGCCGTGCATGGAGACATTTTCCAGAGGCCTCGAGCTGGTCAACTCCGTCTTCATGCAGTTCCAGAAGAGCGGCGACTGGTTCAAGGAGCTGGACATGAAGGTCATAGACGTTGGCTGGGGCCACGAGCGCCTCGTGTGGTTCTCGAACGGGACGCCGGCCAGCTACGACTCGCTCTTCGGCCCGGTCACCGGCAAGCTCAAGAAGAAGTCGGGCGTCAAGGTGGACCAAGAGGTATTCGACAAATACTCTAAAGTCGCCGGCTCGCTCGATCTGGGCGAGGTCAAGGACATCTCTAAAGCCAAAAGGAAGGTGGCCGACTACGTGGGCCTCTCGCAGGAGGAGCTGAGAGACACCATAGAGCCGCTGCAGGCGGTCTACGCCATAGCCGACCATTCGCGCACCCTGCTGTTCGCCATAACGGACGGGGGTATTCCATCCAACGTGGGTGGTGGATACAATCTAAGGGTAGTGCTGAGGCGCGCTCTCAGTTTCATAGACGAATATGAGCTAGGCTTCGACCTGACGGAAATCGCAAGATGGCACGCCGATTATCTCAAACCCATGTTCCCGGAGCTCCAGACAGAGCTGGAGAACATGCAGAATATAGTGGACGCCGAGAAGAAGAAATTCAAGCAGACCCGAAAGAAGATAAAGAGCACCATAACCTCTCTTGTCGATAAGGGCACCAAATTCGACGACACTCTTCTTACAAAACTCTATGAATCTCAGGGCATAACCCCCGAGGAGATAAAGAAACACAAGCCGGACCTTGAGACTCCGCCAGACTTCTACGAGCGCCTGACCGAGAGCCACTCCAGCCTCGCCGAAGAAGGAGAGGGCGGGAAGATGGTCGCCGACGTCTGCGCGACAGAGAAGCTCTGCTATCTGAATGAATTCGAGTTCGATTCGACGATTCTGAAGATAATGGACGATAGCCTCATACTCGACCGGACAGCATTCTATCCAACCTCCGGCGGGCAGGAGCACGACACCGGGACGTTGGATGGAATTGATGTGATCGATGTCTACAAGCAGGGCGATGTCATATTCCACAAGGTCAAAGAGCCGTCGGGATTCAAAGTCGGGCAGAAGGTCCACGGAGCTGTCGATAAGAGTAGGCGCAAGCAGCTGGCCCAGAACCACTCGGCCGTGCACCTGGTCAACGGAGCTGCGAGGGAGGTGCTGGGCAACCATGTCTGGCAGGCGGGCTCCGAGGTGCGCGAAGACAAGGCCCGCCTCGACATAACCCACTACGAGGCTGTGACCAAGCAGCAGCTGAAAAAGATCGAGGACCTGGTGAACGAGAAGATAAAGAGGGGCATTCCCATCGAGAAGCCAGTCGTGGAACGCGGAAGGGCCGAGCAGGAATACGGCTTTCGCGTCTATCAAGGTGGCGCCATTCCGCAGAAAGACCTGAGGATAGTCAAGATGGGCGACTTCGACATAGAGGCATGCGGAGGTACCCACTGTGACAACACAAGTGAAATCGGACAGGTGAAAATACTGCGCGCGACCAAGATTCAGGACGGGGTAGTGAGGCTGGAGTTCGTTGCGGGCGACAAGGCCAAGGAGGCAAAAGAGGAGACCAAGGAGCTCCACGAGAAGGCGCTCAAGCCCCTCAGCGGACTCGTCTGCGAGGCCGTCCTGACAGGCTACTCGGAAGACGAGATGAACAAAGCAGCTGAGGTGTTTTCCGTGCCATTGGTCCAGCTGCCCATGACCATGGAGAGGTTCATCGGCGAGTGGAAGGATTACGGCGAGAAGATAGGCGAGTTCGGCGGCAAGGCCCCTGAGACCAACATAATGCGCGCGGAAAAGCTCTCGAAACTCGCGGAGACGCTCTTCTCCGAGTGGAAGAAGCGCCAGAAGCTACTAAAGGACCTCATCAGCGCGCGCGTGAAGGAAGAGATGAAGCAGCTGCCAGCCGACCAGCCCAAGATGCGCGGGATATTCTTCGGAATGAGGATGAATGACTTGGAGTCGAATCCGAAGGCGCCCATGGAAGAAACTCTGGAAAAGGTAAAGAAAATAATAAAGTAGAAGCAGGAAACCCTACTTCTCCTCTATGCTGAAGACCTTAGTCAAGGCGATTATCACCACCACCACAACCACAGTCGTAATGATTGCCGCCATGGTCAACGCGGGCGCACCATCTCCGCTTTCCATCACCGGTTTCAGCCACTCGAGGATGGCGTCCTTCCAGACGCCGCCTGCAGCGAAACCGAGGGCCACTATTATCAGGGAGAGGCTCCTCTCCTTTATCTGGTTCACCAAGCTTTTCATCTTTCACCCCCCTTGCTTTAAAATTTTGAGAATCAAAGCCAACCCTTCTTCCTGAAGTAGAAGAACATGGATATGCCGATTGTAATTAGTATGGCCCAGAATACTGGATAGGCCCGCCAGACCCTCAGCTCCAACACGTCCACTATCTCGGCCTTCTTGTCGGAGGCCATACACACGTCCTTGTTTTTTGGTCAAATCGAAGTTGTCCATTTTATTTCAGAACATGACCGCATCTCTGGCAGTACCTGTCTTCGGGTTCGATGTGAATGCCGCAGTTGGGGCACAGCCTCGGCACTCCCTCTTCTATTGTGCCTCGACTCTGCATGTGCTGGACTCTTCTCATCAAGACTAACCCGGCGATTATCATTGAAACTATCAGCACGATTCCGGCCATGGGGTTCAATTCCGCCCCGTCGATCTCGATTATCGGCTCGCTCAGACGCTCGAGTTTTATTGGAACCGGTTCGTAGTCTATCCTAAACTCTTTGCTAATATCGGTCGCTATCGGTTTGTCAGAATAGCAGCCGTCCCAGCCCTGAACCCTGACCACGGCGCCTTCGGCCGATATCCGGGGGACTTCCCAGTCATATCCTCCTCTGTCCTTCAGGCAATATCTGATAGTGGTCCAGTCTCCGCCCCCCAGCCGGTAGTGGAGGCTCACGAAATTTATGTCGTTTGTGCTTTCCCATGTTATCCTGTGTGTCAGCCCACCGTTCAGGATTTCCCCCTTGCCCGGGCTCTCTATGGAGACGGTCTGCGATGCGGCAAGGGCGGCTGAAATCAGGATGAAGACCAGCGGCAGTCCCAGTGAGCGTCTCATTTTCCCCCAGCGTAATCCACCTTTATTCGGTAAAACCAATCTTTTAAGCGGCGCCGGCATCGTCCGGGCCTCCCCCCGATTTCTTAAAGATAATCAGAACGATTATTGTTACTATGGGTATTGCTGCAAGGGCAACAGCTATAATTAGACCAGAGTCGGATTCGGAATCTTCGGAGATGGCAACAGGCCCTCCCGGCTCTTTTGCTTGCCCGGTATCCGGCGGAGCCCCCCGGGCATCCTCAGCCTCCGGCTCTATGTCCAGGTCTGGAGCTCCCACCCCCGGCGACTTCTCTTTCATCACTTCTATGGCCTCCTCGAGGCTCCAGTCTTCCTGATAGTCGGGGATTCCGTTGTCGTTCAGGTCAACAGTCCTGCAGTATTCTTCTTCCCACTCTAACTCTTCGCAGTGGTTCCAGATTGCCGGGCCCAAGTCTATGGCGACCATCTCATCACCAGAGCTTCCGTTGAAGATGTGCAGCCACCTCACATTCTCGTGCATCGGGACGATTAAGGAGAAAGCGGTGCTGTCAATATGTGCCTCTCCTGATAGCGCCTCCCCGGCACCTCCGCTGATGCTGGCCCTCCTCGGGTCAGAGAATGAGAAACTGTCCAGCTCTTCGCCCCCGGCGGACTGCGTGACGGCAGAGAAGTCCCTCACCCACACCCCCAGGTCCGGATGGTTCGGCAGGACCGTTGAAAGCAGATGCTTCATGGTGCTGTTCCTGAAATCAACATAGCTGATTATACCCTTGGAACCACCGGACGGCCAGTGCTCGAAGACATAGTTTATGCGGCGCACGTCGGCCTCCTTGAACTTGGCGTCCGAGCCGCTGCCGCAACCCCCGGACATGATGTCTTGCTCGGGACTGTCACTGTCGTATCTGTACTTGCCCTTTGAGCAGTCACCGTCCTTTATCTGCCTGCAGCTGCCGTCAGTCCAGCCCTCTGACGCGGCCGCGCTCTGGCAGTCGCTCATGGAATTCCAAATGTTTGGCCTGTGAGACGCCCTGCTGTAGGCGGTGTCGCCGCAATATTCATCCGTGAGGGCGAACAGGGAGTGGCCGGCCTCGTGTATTATCATTATCCCCCGATTCCCGCAGTAGGAGCCGCTGTAGTGGGATGTCGGTCCGAACAGCGAGCAACCCCTGATATCCCCTTCTGTCAGTATTCCCGCAGAATCGACGAAGGACGCATGCTCCCAGAAGTGGTCCGGCTCGTAGGCCAGGCAGCCGCATGCCAGCCCAAGGCTGAAGGCGCAGGCGAAAGAGCAGCTGTAGACCCAGTCGAAGTATTTTTTCTCTCCTGGCAACCACCCCGAGCACAAGATACATATGTTCCCTTCCGGACCCTCGGGATTGTAGCAGTAGGTAGCGCTGCTGCCTGTGGTCTTGCCATGACCTCCTGTGTAGACGTAGAAGTTGAACATGTCCTCGTAGTCGTAGAGTATCGGCCGTGTAGATATGTTTTTAAGCCCCAGGAACCTCATCCGTATGGTGTCCACCACCTCTTCCCGGAATCCGGAGAAATTGCCTTCGAAGTCTTCTTCCGGCACGAACATTATGTCTATGTGGCCGTCATTCGGGCCGCCACGTATCCTCAGAGGCTCGACCTTCGAGTCGCACCAGGTGCACTCCACGCACTCCGGGCACCTTCCGCCGCAGTCGGTGCCGAGCTCGTTGTGGCCCCGCAGCAGGTCGTTGCAGTCGCAAGCGTCGTCTATGCCGTCCTCATCCACATCGCTGCGTATGTTCGAGCAGCATTGGGTGCAGCCCCGCCCCACCCCGGCGTCTTTCCAGACGCTGTTTATCGTGCAGTTGTTGGCGCTTCCTGTGTTGTTGCCGTAGTTGACTATGTCCGCCACATTGTCGCAGAGCACGCTCTCCCTGACCCTGTTCCCGTCGCAGGTGCTGTCTATATGCATGCCCGTGCCGAGGTTCCTGAAGTCGACCATGTAGATTTCGTTGTCGTTGGAGTCCTCCGTCATCACAAGCCCCCTGGTCTCGTTGGCCCCGCCGTCCATCTCCACCCTGCTTATCTCGTTATCGTCGGAGTTGTGCAGCGATATGCCGGCTATGCGCGCATCGGATATGTCCAGGTTCTCTATGGTGCAATCCCGGGAGAATGACAGTGCGAAGCCGGTGTCGCAGTCCGAGGCGCTCATGCCCTCTATGCTGATGCCGCTGGATTGCGATATCTTCACGCAGTCCTGCTCCATGCTGCCCACGGCGCCCTGCTGGAAGCTGATGCCGCTGGAGTTCGTTATGGTGACCCCCTGATAGGCCGAACTCACTCCCAGGGTGGTGAACTGTACGTTCTGGGAGTCGATTATCAGCACGCCGTCAGAGCCGGTGGCCCCGCTATTGACCCTCGCTCCGTGGAATTCGGAGTCTCTGACGTTGCACAATATCAGCTCGCCGAACTCCCTGCTGCCCCAGTCATAGTCGATGTTCAGCCCGCTCGCGTCGTGGAAGTAGCCGATTTTTTTAATCAAACCGCCGATATTGCTGGTGTCTATGTCGTTGTCGCAGCGCGCGCTGGTGAAGAGTGAATACCTCTGCCCCAGCAGCTCGTTGTCGGTGAGAGTGTTGTCGAAGGCCTCGCCGTCCAGGTAGACGCCGTAGATGTCGTTGGGCTTTATGGTGTTGCCGTCCACAGTGTTGCTGCGGGAAGGGAGCGCGCCGCTTCTGATTGTCAGCCCGTAATCGTTCTCCTTTATCTCGTTGGACAGTATGCGGCTGTGGGAGGTGCCTCTCAGCTCCACGCCCGTCTGGAAGTCCTTTATGACGCAGTCGCGCAGCTCGTTGTTGACCCTGTTGACCATCAGAACGCCAGTCCCGGAGCCGCTGCCGCTTATGGCGTGGCCGTCGCAGTTTATCGTTACGTGGCTGGAATCCACACTCAGGCCGTCCGGAGCGCTTATGTCTCCTGTGAGGTCCACGGTGCCGTATTCGCCGTCAAGGGCCCCCTGCAATCCGCCCAAAGAGCCCACACTGGTCGAGGCCCCTGCGTTGCAGACCTCGTCGCACCACGTCACATCGCCGTCATCGTTCCAGTTGTAGATGACATCGCAGGTGTTGTCGCTTCTAGTGCTGCCCGTCGCGGAGTGCCAGGGGCTTGATATGATGTCCCCCTCGGCGCTATCGCATATGCGATTGCCCCCGAGACTCACCCCCTGTGTATTGCCCAGGAATATCCCCTGGCCGCTGTTCTCGATTACGTTGTCGAGCACGCGGATGTCGCTCGAGTCGGCTATGAAGATGCCGGAGCCGTAGTTATCCTCCAGCGTGTTTTCCGTGATAAGGAAATCGTCTCCGCCGTGTATGTCTATGCCCACCTCGTATTCCCTTATGACGCAGTTCCTTATGGTGTTGTCGTTTCCGCCCGCCATTATGCCGTAGTAGAACTCCTTGCCGGTCGCGCCCCCGGTTATCTCGTTGCCCTGGCAGTCGAATGTCTTGTAGCTTGAGTCGAAGTTGACGCACTGGCCCTCATCGCCCGAGCTTATGTCCTCGGCCAGATAGACTGTATTGCAAGCACCCTCCAGCTTCTGGGAGCACTCGAGGCAGGAATGGCAGGCGCAGG
>CAZINR010000003.1:46247-53572 GCA_964540655.1 uncultured archaeon
TCCTCCGGCGGCTCCCATTCTATCTCCACACCCGTGGATATGTCGGTAGCGACGGGGTCGCTCCCGCAGTCGCCGTAAACCTCCACCTTCACCTGCACGTCGTCCTCTGCGGACTCGGGGACGTCCCAATCGTATCTCCCGCCGTTCTTGCTGCAGGCATAGAGGGTCTCCCAACTCTCCCCCCCGTCCTTGGAGTAGTAGACCGCGGCGAAGTGTATGCCGTCTGTGTTGTCCCATTCGATTTCGAAGGTCTCGCCCCCGTCGATGCTCTCTCCTGCGTCGGGTTCGGTTATTTCAACGTAATAGGATGGCGGCATGTGGGTTAACGGCAGCGCATCGGCAAGATAGGCAGAAAGGGCAATTAAGGCCAGGAGAAACAGAAGTCTTTTCATTTTGCCCCTTTAAATTATTGGGAGATTCATAAAAATCCGAAGTTTTTGTTCCCTGAGGCTATAATTATCCGGCTTCTATGGCTTACGATTTCAGGAAGATAGAGGAGAAGTGGAGGAGGGGGTGGGCGGCAGACAAGGTCTTCGAGGCCGAGCCGTCCGACAAGCCCAAGTTCTACATAACCGTGGCCTATCCCTATCCCTCCGGCGGCATGCATGTCGGCCATGCGCGCACCTATACCGTTCCCGACATCTTCGCCCGCTACAAGCGGATGAAGGGCTTCAATGTTTTGTTCCCAATGGCGTGGCACGTCACGGGCACGCCCATAGTGGGGGCGGTCAAGCGTCTGAAAGAGGGCGAGGAAAAGCAGGTCCGCGTCCTCAAAGAGGTTTACGGCGTCACGGACGGGGAAATCAAACGAATGCAGACCCCCATGGACTATGCGCGCTACTTCATCGAGAACCACTATATACCAAGCATGGCCGGCATGGGATATTCCATCGACTGGAGGCGCCAATTCACGACCAATGATGCGCGCTACAACAAGTTCATAACCTGGCAGTACAATTCCCTTCACAAGCAGGGCCTGGTCCGGGAAGGGAAGCACCCTGTCAGATACTGCGTCAAGTGCGAGAACCCGGTCACCACCCACGACTTGCTGGAGGGCGAAGAGGCGGAGATGCAGGAATGGACACTGCTCAAGTTTGCTTACGGGGGCCCGCAGTCTTCAGTCTCCGGTTCTGGGTCCTCTGAAAACCTGCTAAGCGGCGCTGATACAGGACCGAAGACCCAAGACTCTAAGGCCTGCTACATAGTCGCAGCCACGCTAAGGCCTGAGACCATGTACGGCCAGACCAACATGTGGGCCAATCCGGACGTGGAGTACGTGAAGGCAGATGTGGGCGGCGAGTGCTGGATAATCAGCAGGGAGTGCGCCGAGAAGCTGCCCTACCAAGACAAGGAGGTTAGGATAACCGGCACGATAAAAGGGAGTGACATGATAGGCAAGTACTGCCGCGCGCCGGCCATAGACTGGGACATCATAATCCTGCCCTCCAGCTTCCCGGACCCGAAGATAGGGACTGGCCTTGTCACTTCCGTCCCCTCAGACGCCCCCTATGACTGGGTGGCGCTCAGGGAGCTGCAGGAGGACGAGAAGAAATGCGAGAAGTACGGCCTTGACTGCGCGCAGCTTAAGAGGATTGAGGCCATCCCGATAATCAGGACCAAGAAGTTCGGCGAGAACGCGGCCTTGAAGATAGTCGAGGATATGGGCATAAAGAGTCAGACGGAGACGGAAAAACTGGAGGCTGCAACCAAGGAGGCCTACAAGGAGGGCTACCATACCGGCGTGATGATGGACACGTGCGGCGAATACGCCGGCATGCCCGTGGAGCGCGCTAAAGAGGCGATGAAGCAGAGCTTCCTGGAGCAGGGTCTGGCCGACACGATGCACGACTTCTCGGAGCCGGTGGTCTGCCGCTGCGGGGGCAGCGCGGTGGTGGCGAACGCCGACTCGTGGTTCCTGACCTACTCTGACAGCGAGTGGAAGGCCAAGGCCAAGGGCTGCATCCAGGGCCTCAATTGCATCCCCGAGAACACCCGCAACGAGTACGACCACACCATCGACTGGCTCAAGGACTGGCCCTGCATACGCAACTTCGGGCTGGGGACAAAGCTGCCGTTCGACGACCGCTTCATAATCGAGCCGCTCTCCGACTCGACCATATACATGGCATTCTACACGATTGCGCACCTCATCAGAGACATCGAGCCTGAGAAGCTGACAGACGAGTTCCTCGATTTCGTCTTCAGGAACGAGGGCCAACTGGACGAGGTTTCTAAGAAGACCGGAATCGACAAATCCAAGTTGGATGGAATCAAGAAATCATTCGACTACTGGTATCCGCTGGACTGGAGGTGCTCCGCCTCCGAGCTCATCGGCAACCATCTGACATTCATGATTTTCCACCACACGGCACTGTTCCCCTTCGACAAATGGCCCAAGGGCATCGTCGCCTTCGGAGTGGGGCTTCTGGAAGGGCAGAAGATGTCTTCATCAAAGGGCAACGTCATCCTGCTCAAGGAGGCCATAAAGCGGCACGGCGCGGACGTGGTCCGCCTCTTTCTCATGAGCAACGCCGAGCCTTGGCAGGATTTCGACTGGCGGGAGAACGAGGTCAACGGCGCCAAGAAGGCGCTGGCCCGCTTCTGGGCTTTCGCGGAGACTGCCAGGAAGATGAAGGGCGGAGAAGAGACGCTGATAGACAAATGGCTGGCTTCCAAATGGCAGAAAACCAAGCGCGATGTCAACCAGTCCTTGGAGAAGTTCCAGACCAGGAAGGCCCTGCAGGCAGGCTTCTTCGAGGTGTTCTCGCTGCTCCGGTGGTATGAGAGGAGAGGAGGGAAGAACGCCACGGTGATGAAAGAGCTTCTTGCAGAGTGGACCAAGCTCATGGCGCCTTTCACGCCGTATGTCTGCGAAGAAATCTGGTCCTTGATAGGCGAGGGCCTTGTCTTGGAGCAGGCCTATCCTGCGCCCGACGAATCGAAAATCGACGAGAAGGCCGAGGTCTCGGAGAGTCTCCTGGAGAACCTTCTTGCGGACATAGAGAAGATAGTCGAGATGACCGGGAAGAAACCCAAGAAGGCCAGCATTTACACTGCCGAGCCATGGAAATACGAGCTGTTCGGAAAAATTGCCGCCGGCGCGCAGATAGGGGACGTGATGAAAGACGAGAAGTTCAAGAAGCGCGGCAAAGAGGTGGTCAATCTCTTCAAAAAGGCGAACGAGCTGGAGTTCAAGGCCGGATGGTCCAGGGCAGACGACGAAGCCCTGCTGGCCCAGTCCAGTGGGTTCCTAGAGAAGGAGCTGGGATGTAGCGTAACCGTCGACCCCGAAGAGGACCCGCAGAGCAAAGCCCGGTTTGCCCTTCCGATGAAGCCAGCGATATATTTAGAGTAAAATGAAGATTGCTTCAATGGGGGCCGTCCTCATGGACCAGGTGGCCTCAGTCGCCCGTTTTCCGAAAAAGGACGACGAAGTATTCGTCCCGAAAATGCAACTCATGCCGGGCGGCTCCGCCGCTAATTTCGCCGTATTTTGCGCGCGCTTGGGAGCCGAGACAGGATTCATAGGCAAGGTGGGGAAAGACGGCCTCGGGGACGGGCTGCTGGAGGATTTGAAAAAGGAAGGTGTCGATACTGACAACATCTCTCGCTCTGATTTGCCGACCGGCACAGCCTTCATCGCAGTAGACGAAAGCGGGCAGCGCATGATGTTCGCCTATTCGGGAGCGGCCAACGATTTGAGGACTGAAGACCCGGATCCGGGCTATCTGGACTCGTTCGACCATCTTCATCTGGCCGACTTGGAGAACATAAAAGTTCTGAAGCGCGCAGCCGAGATGTTCGAAGGCACTGTCAGCTTAAACCCGGGCGCGCTTATTGCGGAAAAAAGGGAGGAAGCCTTGGACCTCATTAGGCATGTGGATATAATCACATGCTCTGAGGGCGAGGCAGAAGGTATGGCAAGGGGCAATTCCATCCAACAGAGTCTGCGCGCATTATATGATATAGGGCCAGATTTGGTGGTCATAACCAGGGGCCCCACGGAGCCTCTCGCTTTCGATGGAAACGAGATTTTCTCCTCTCCGACCCACGACATAAAGGTCCTGGACACCACGGGCGCGGGCGACTCTTTCTCCGCCGGATTCATCTCTGAGTATCTGGGCACAAAAGACGTTCAGAGATCCCTGGACTTCGCCGTCGCCGTTTCCGAGATAGTGGTGCAACATAGGGGAGCGCGCGGAGGATTGAGGAATCGCGAGCAGGTAGAGAAGAGCCTTCAGTAGACCTTTCCCCGCTGCTTCTTTATGTCGAACTCTGCGTTGTCCGAGATGGACATCACGGCCATGACCCCTGCCTGGACCGGGTCCGAGACCACTAAATCAGCAGCCTTCGGGACGGAGCCGGCCATATTTAGAGAGATTACAGTAACACCCAAGTCCCTGACCTCCTTGACGGCCTCGCTTATCTTGCCCCCCATCAGCGACCCCGCCAGCACAAGCACCTGAGCCCTAGCCAGTCTTGGAACCGCCCTGACGGCCCGTTCTATCTTGTCCTCCCCGACGAGGGGGATCGTGTCCACAGATATCTTCTCTCCGCGGATGTTGTGGCGGTCGGCCTCGCTTATAGCGCCCTTGGCGACCTCGGCCACCTGAGCCCCTCCACCCACTACTATGACCCTCTTGCCGTAGACTTCTGTGAACGTAGGGACCTCCGTCACCTTCTTGATGGTCTTGAGCCTGGAAAGAGACTTTTCGAGTACTTTCGCGTCCTTGACCTTCTCCAGCTCCAAGTAGACCTTCGTCTTGCCCCTCCTCTTCTCACCGGTGTTTATGTGCGCTATGTTCGCGCCGGTCCTGGATATTGCCTCGCTTATCGAGTTCAAGACTCCCGGTTTGTCCTCGACAGTCAGATCCAAAGCTATCCGTTTCATTTTGCGGCCTCTCGTAATTGTTCGACTGCTGAGTCTGCTTCCTTTTTTGTTAAAATCAGCGGCGGCAGCATCCTTATGACCTTCTTTGCAGTGACGTTGACCAAGACCCCGCGCGCCCTTGACTTCTTCAGAATGTCCTTGGCCTTGTCCTCGGAACCCACTTCTACTCCGACCATGAGGCCGAGCCCTCTAGCTTCGCCGAAGTCCGACCTTTTGATTAAATAATTACCGACCTTCCCGGCGTTTTCCATGAGTTTGTCATCTATGATGGTCTCCAGGACGGCCATCCCGGCCGCGCATGCCAGCGGCCCGCCCCCGAACGTCGAGCCGTGGTCTCCGTGCTGCGCGCAGGACTCAACTTCGTCGCTCAGCAGGGTCACTCCCATCGGGAAGCCGCCCGCTATGCCTTTAGCCGTTGTTATGATGTCCGGCTCTATGCCCGCATGCTCGCATGCGAAGAACTTGCCTGTCCTGCCGACCCCCGTCTGAACCTCGTCCATGACCATGAGAACTCCCCTTTCCTCGCACAGCTCTCGCACGCCCTTGATGTATTCCACAGTTCCGTCCAGGTCTTCCCCAGGGAACTTGATTCCGCCCTCGCCCTGTATGAACTCCACGAAGACAGCAGCGGTGTTGTCGTTTATTCCCGATTTCAGCGCTTCAAGATTCCCGTATTCCACCACTTTCGTTTCCGGCATGAGCGGCTCGAACGGCTTCTGATACTTTTTCTTGTCCGTAATCGCCAGCGAGCCCATGGTCCGGCCGTGGAAGCTGTTGCTCATGGCGATTATCTCCCGCTTCTTGGTGTGCTTCCTGGAGAACTTGATGGCCGCCTCGTTGGCCTCGGCCCCCGAGTTGCTGAAGAAGACCTTGCCTTTCGTCGGGGACAGGCCGCTGAGCATCTCAGCCAGGCGCGCCTGGTTCTCCATGTAATAAAGGTTGGAGACGTGCATCAGCTTTTCGGCCTGCTCTTTTACGGCCTTGACCAGCTTCGGGTGCGCATGGCCCAGCGGCAGGCAGGCTATCCCACCCAGCATGTCCAGGTACTCGTTGCCCTCGGAGTCCCAGACCTTGCATCCGCTGCCCACGACCAGCTCGAGCGGATACCGCTCGTAGGTCTGCAGCACGAACTTCTCGTCCAGTTTTTTCAAATCCTCAAGCTCCATCGAACGTTGTAATTTAGAGGAAGGAGGGATAAAACACCGATTACTCCGTCACCATCGTCCCGATACCTTTGTCGGTGAAGATTTCCAGCAGGATGGAGTGCTCTTTCCTGCCGTCGATTATATGTACGCTCTTGACCCCGCTCTCCACGGCGTCGATTATGCCCTTGGTCTTCGGTATCATGCCGCCTTGAATCTCGTCCCACTTGAGCTTCTGCTTGAGCTCCTTTGTGGTGATGCTCGAAATGAGTGACTTCTCGTCCTTCTCGTCCTCTAGGAGCCCTGGCACATTGGTCAGATAGATGAGCTTCTCCGCCCCCATGGATTTGGCCAGGGCGGCCGCCAGGTCGTCGGCGTTTATGTTGACCGCATGACCCTCTTCGTCGAGGCCTATCGGCTGGACCACCGGGGTGTACCCCTGCTCCAGGAACCCGTCCAGGACACTCTTGTCGACGCTCTCTATGCTGCCCACGTTGCCCCATTTCTTCATCCTCTTCGCGCGCACCATCTTGCCGCTCTTGCCGGTTGTGCCAATCGCCTTGCAGTCCAGGCCCTCCATCTCCTCGACCAGCTCTCCGTTGACCTTGCCAAGCACCATCCTCACGACCTCCAGCGTCTTGTCGTCGGTGTGCCGCAGCCCATCCACGAACTTGACCTTTATTCCAAGCTTCTCGCTGAGTTTGCTGATGTCCTTGCCTCCGCCATGGACCAGAATCGGCTTGATGCCCACGAACTTGAGCAGCGCTATGTCCTCGAGTATGGTCAGTCTTATCTTCTTGTCAACCAGCATGCTGCCGCCCAGCTTTATGACGAAGACCCTGCCCGCGAACCTCTTGATGTACGGTATGGCCTCGATTAGCGTGTTTATCTTCTCCATCATGTGTATTCCGCGTTTATCTTGACGTAGTCGTATGACATGTCCCCGGACCAGGCCTTTGCCTCCCCGCTGCCCAGCCCCAGGTCAGCGATTATCTTTATCTTCTCCATCTTCTTCATCTCCTCGCCCAGCGTCTCCTTGTCGAAGTCCTGGGCGAAGCCGTCGAACAGCAGATACTTCTGACCCTTGACCTCGTACCATACCTTCAGCTTCTCCTCGCCCAGCTCCGCGCCCGACCTTCCGGCCGCGGCGGCCACCCTCCCCCAGTTGGGGTTGTTGCCAAAAACAGATGTTTTCACCAGGCAGGAGTCGGCTATGGCGCGCGCGACCAGCCTAGCGTCGCCCTTGCTCTTGGCTCCCTTGACCTCTATCTCCACCAGAGTCGTCACGCCCT
>CAZINR010000004.1:0-49130 GCA_964540655.1 uncultured archaeon
GATTCCCTTTGCGATTGCGCTCTTGGTGGCCAGCTCCCCCCAGAGCGCGACCTGTGACTCGTGCGCGTCTATGACGATGACATCCCCCTTCTCCGCCGCGTCTATGGACTGCACGGTCTTGGACCAGTCGCCCGGGTATGCCCTGACGGTGAACGCCTTGCCGAAGAACTTCTTTTTGAAGGAAACGGGCCTCAGCCCGTGCATCTCGCCCCTGCGGTGCATGGCGTCGCTGACGTTGGACGTGGATACCTTACTCAGAATCTCCCCGATAGTTTGGGTTTTTTTTACACTCCCGGCGCCTTTTACCCTAGAGTCCTCCATCACTTTCCTGAACCTCTTGGCCACCTCTCCGGCCTTCGGAGCCTTGGTTATCGCGCCTCCTATGACGAGTATCTCTCCGCCCCCGCGCATTGCCTGAGCGGCGTTCTCAGTTGTCAGACCGCCGCCCACGGCCACCGGGATGTCCACTACGCCGGCCACGTCCTTCAAGTCGGCGAAGACGTCCTTGCCCACCATCTGCTGGTCGATGCCCGTGTGGACCATCACATAATCGGCGCCCAGCTCCTCGGCTCTTTTGGCCTGGGTCGCAATCTCTTCGACGTTGAGCAGGTCCACCATGACCTCGCAGCCGAAGTTCTTGGCCGCCTCGACGGCGTGGATTATGGTCTGGTCGTCGACAGCGCCCAAGACAGTGACGACATCGGCCCCGGCCTTGGCGGCCATCTCCGTCTCGATGTCTCCGGTGTCGGCGATTTTCAAATCCGCCACTATCTTCTTGCCCGGGAACTCTTTCTTCAGCGCGCGCACGCAGTCCATGCCGCACGCCTTTATCAGCGGCGTCCCAGCCTCCACCCAGTCCACGCTGTCCGCGACCTCCCTGCCTATCTTCAGAGCCCTCTCAAGGTCCACAAAATCCAGGGCGACCTGCAGAATCATCAAGCCGAATTGACGTTAAGAACTTAAAAAGCTGAGAATCGAGTATTAGTAAGAAATTCATTTTTATTTTCTTATTTTCTAGATTAAAAGTAAGAAAATATGCTTCATCTAAGATGAAGCGACTTTTATTGTTTCAATCATCTCGGAAAGGACCAACAATAAAATGGCTACGTTATCGACCAAGGGCCAGATCGTCATACCTAAACAGCTCCGTGAAGGGATGCGCCTGAAGCCGGGCACGGACATAACCGTGGAGCGCCTGGACGATACGATCCTCCTCATACCCGAGCCGGAGGACCCGGTAGAGGCCCTCTGCGGCATGTTCAAGGGCATGTTCGATGAAGACGCCGTCACGATGGTCCGGCGGATGCGCGACGAGGACCGGGAGAAGGTGAGAAACAAAAAATGGTATTGATAGTCTTCGACACCTCGGTCCTCATATCATACGGGCTTTGCGAGCCGGGATACGAGGAGGTCAAGAAATGGCTGAGCGCGGTCGCCGACGGCCAGGCTGCGGGCCTGATAAGCTCGGTGACTGTCTGCGAGCTGTTGGAGAAGTTCACAAGGGTAAACGGCGCGGAAGTCGCGATAAAGGCTCTTGACCACCTTAAGCGCTCAGGCATCGCGGTTGTTGGGGTGACAGAGGAGATCGTCCGTCTTGCCGGCCCTCTCAAGGCCCGCAACCCGCAGCTCTCGACAGCCGACGCCATAATCATGGCCACTGCCCGCGCCAAAAAGGCCACTCTCTATACCCTCGACAAGGGGTTTTGGGGAATCGGCGGCGTCGACGTGATGGGCATCGGCGAATAGCCCTTTTTTTGGAAAAACGTCAAACTAAAGCATGGAATACTTCAACCGGATAATGAGGGAGAGTGTTCCTATACTGTTCCTTCTCCTTCTGGGCGAGCTCTTAGCGGGCATCATACTGGCCAACGGGGAGCTCCAGCTCTCCACGATACCGGGCCTGCTACTACTCATACCCGCAGTCCTCTCGCTGAGGGGGAACATCTCCAGCGCCATGGGGAGCAGGTTCGGCTCCTACATGCACATGGGAATCGTCGAACCTGAGCTCAGATTCTCCATGTTCAGGGAGCCGGTGGTCAAGGAGAACATCTATGCCTCCGTAGTACTCAATCTGTTCATGTCCTTCTTTTTGGGGGTGTTCGCCTACCTGGTGGCCCTGCTGACCGGAATAGGCGAGGCGGACATCGTGCTTCTGACCTTCATCGCGGTGGCCGCAGGCTTCATATCCGGGTTCTTCTTGGTCTTCCTCACGGTCTTCTTGGCCGTCTTCACCTCTTCGAAGGGCATGGATCCCGACAATGTCCTCTCCCCGACTGTCGCCACCATAGGCGACATATTCACCATCCTTTTCCTTTTCTTAGTGGCCGATTTGGCCTTATTAATCTTTTGATTGAAAAAAATAACCACAAAGATGGAAGAAGTCGAGACTATTGAAGAAATCTCCGACGAGGTCCTCGAGGGCAAGAAGACCCTCAAAGACATCCTAGTCGAGATGAAGGACCTTTCGGAAGCGATGACCGATCTGGCCTATTCGTCCGTTCTCCTGAACAGCATGGAGCTGGCCGAGGAGGTCGTGGAGATGGAGGAGCAGATGGACAAGCTCCGCATAGAGGCGGAGATAAAGGCGATGCTGGCCGCCAGGAGCCTGGAGGACGCCGAGGACATGGTGGCGATGCTGCACATAGCGCACGCCGCCGAGAACATGTCCGACGCGGCCAAGAGCATATCAGAGGTGGTGCTCAGGGGTGAGGGAGAGCATCCTGTCTTGCAGGGCATGCTTTCCGAGGCCGAGGAGGCAATCATCAAGGCGGTGGTGAAACCCGAGTCCATGATGGCCAGCAGGACACTCGGCGAGCTCAAGCTGAGCACCAAGACGGGCATGTTCGTCATAGCCATAAAGCGCGGGAAGAGATGGAACTATCGCCCCAAGAAGAACAGCCGCATAAACGAAGGCGACCTGCTAATAGCAGTCGGTGGAAAAGAGGGCGTGAAAACACTCCAGGCCCTGGCCAACGGCCGGGTGCAGGAGCTAGACTAGGTTTTTAAGTCTAGGACGATAATTTAATCATGTACGCGCCACCGCCCGCAGACGAGAGCAGAGCTCAGGCGAAGCTGATAGTCAATATGGTGGTAGTAGTCTTCCTGATAATAGGCCTGCTGCTCATGCTTCAGTATTTCAACTTCCTCTATTTGCGCGACATCCCGCTCATAGGCGGCTGGCTGATGGACGTTTACGAGAGGGTCTTCGGCGTTCCGAGGGTTCTGATACTCTATGGGGACGATTCGATAGGCAGCTGGGAGGCCCTCAAGAGCCAACTGTCCAATAAGCTGATATTCTACTCCGAAGAGATAGACGTGAGAAAATTTAGCTCCGGCCTGGGCCAAAAGCTCAAGCAGTATGGGCTTGTGATAGTCGAGGATGCGAAGCGCCTGGACAAAGACAAACTAATCAATCTGGATGATTATGTCAAGGGCGGAGGGAATGTAATCTGGGTGGGAGACGCCGGAACGATAGGTTATGTCGAATACGATGGCCGGGTGCTTGCCAATCAAACTGGCTGGATACGAGACATAGTCTGCATAAACGAGCTTACCCTGAGCGTCTGTGACTGCAAGACTGTAAAATCCAACTCAACCTGCAAGTTCCTGCCTGAAGAGGCAGAGAGGATACGGATAGACTTTGCCGGAACGTTGGGAGTGAGCTTTTTGAGAAATGTTGTGACCGACAACGCCTCCCTGGAGATAGTGGACAGGGATCACTGGTCCGCTGCGGGCATAAAGAGGCAGTTCGGACTGCCCGGAGTCGATCGCATTAGCAGCATCTCGAACGACTACGATTCGGCTCTGGTGGCCAATCTAGTCCTCGAGAACGGCACCTACCCGGGCGCGGTGGTGAGCGACGAGCCCGGCTCATCGGGCGCGGTAGTGTACTTCGCATACCCGCCGGAGGAGACTATGGAGATACTGCTGCCCTTGGTTGAGAGATTGAGGTATTAGGCTAAACGGATTTATATTCAAAGAGGCGTCTAATTAAGACCCAAGATGAAGGATTTGAACTATGTGATAGGCCGCCTGCAGGGACTCAACGAGCTGGTGAGGATACTCAAGGATCTGGTAAGCAAGAAGGACGTATCCGATTCCGAGATAATCGGGGTGATAACCAACCACATATCCGACCAGCTGAACTCCATAATAGAGGAGTTCGACAACTTGGACGTAGAGCCTCAGCACAGAGCGGCTCTCACCGAAATCAAGGAGAAGCATTCCGATATTACAAAGCCTCCGGATGAGTCCGACGAGGAAGAAGAGCCTTCGGAAGAGGGCGACGAGAAGAAGATAAGGAAGCACGAGAAGAGCGTTGACGAGCTCTTGAAGGACTTAGAGAACCTGAAATCCAAATAAACTCACTTGCCTTTTTATTCCAGTATCCTTTCTTTTAACATGGTGAACGACACTGTGGCAGCGATAAGCGGAGGTTCGGCCGCGCCCGGCCAGCCGATGGATGTCCTGACCATAACCCTGGCAGTCCTTCCATTCATAGTCTTCCTATTTGTCCTGTGGTGGGGATCGGGGAAGAAGGGCCGGAAGAAGATGGCCGTAGAGATGGCCTACAACCTAATAGCCCTGCAGCTTCTGCTGTTCCTGCTGCTCCCCATATGCGAGCAGCCTTTCTCGTGCGGCGCCTGGGCCCTGCTCCCGATAGCGATGTTCGCGGGCTTGATTGCCTTCACTTATCGGCGCATGGTCAAGGAGGCCGAGCACACCTTGCGGGTGATAGACGCCATAAAGCAGGGCCACATCGGCGATTCGGATGGGGCGCTGGAAAGGTCCGATGAGAAACCCCCTAAGACCGATAAGAAAGGCAAAAAGAAGGGAAGCAGGAAAAAGGAGAAGAAGCCTAAGGGGGAAAAGAAAGGGCAATCCAAGACCCCGGAAGAGAAGGCCGAGCATCACGAGCACAAAAAGATAGACCGCCTCATAAAAGACGTAATGAAGAAGAAGGGCAAAAAGCCCGGAACGGTCAAGTGGAAGCGCTAATCCACGATGTAGGTTCTCACTCCGCTGTCCGACCCGAAATCGGAAGAGGAGTTATATGCCCCCGCCTTGTCGAAAACAACAACGTCTCCGGGATACAATTTCGGAAGCTTAACCTTCTGGTTGAACACGTCCAGATTGCAGAGCGATGACCCCAGGAGCCTATAAGCCCTGCCCGCCCCGTTTTTCAAAGCCCTGCAGGGGAGGGCTATCCCGGCGATTATCGTGTCTATGTGCGTGTTGTAGACGGATGCGTTCAGCATGGCGTTCTCACCGTCTATCGCCTCCACTCTCGTCACAAGGCTGCAGGCCGGGCCGACGATGAACCTCCCAGGCTCGGCGAGTATCCTCTGCGCCTCTAGGGCTTTCAGCCCTCCGCCTATCGCATCCAGCACTTTATCTTGGACTTCTCTGCCATAATCTATCGGCATGCCCCCGCCTATGTCGACGATTTCAGTCTTCGGCAGGTCTGACAGCTCCCGGAACTTCTCCCTCCAGGCAGCCGGGTCTTCGATCTGGGATGCGCTGTGGTGCAGCACCCCGGCGATTACGCCCTTCTTCTTGCAGATCTCTATCAGCTTCCCCACCTCTCCCGGTCCGAATCCCGGGGAATAACGCCCCGAATAGCCGCTTTCGATTCCGGACCCCTTGACTCTTATCAGTATAGTGAAATCACCGTCTGCCTTCTCCGCCAGTATATCAAAAGAGGTGCGGTTCTCGACCGTGAAGTTCCTGCACCCGGACCTTATGAGGGCATCGGCCTTTTGTCCGGTCAGGACGCGCTCGTGGTGAAACATCCTCTTCGGCTCGACCCCCATGGACGTCAGCAAGAGGAACTCTTTTATCCCCGGCACAGAGAAGCCGGCTCCCATCTTGTGAAGCTCTTCCAATATCTGCGGCTCCGGATTCGTCTTCACGGAATAGAGAACCTCCAGACCGAGCGACTCCAGCCTCTCAAGCTGTTGCTTCAGGACCGACCTGGAGCAGACTAGAAAAGGCTCTTTCGATTCCAGAAGGTGCCGGGGTATCTCAATCATCAGAGTCGGTCCAGGACGTAGCTCATGACCAGAGGAAACAGTATACTGACCTCTCCGTGGACTGTGACGGAGTCGCCCGAACTCTTTACCTTGCCCCATGACTTAGCCTCCTCGGTCGTCGCTCCGGAGAGCGAGCCGGAGTGCTGCGAGGCCGTGGTTATGTAGACTGCGTAGTCTGCCCCCCCGTTGGTGAGATTGGCTAGTATGGCGTGGTGCTTCGCCACCCCGCCGCCCAAGACAATTAGGCCTATCTGGTCTTCTGGCGACGCCTCCAGGGCGATGTTCTTCATGTCTTTGACGACGTCAATCTGGAAGTCCATGCAGTTTCGCAAATCCTGGAGCTGGTAGCCGAAGCTCCCGTCCGTTATGGCCGGGCAGTAGATGGGGACCTTTTTCTTGTAAGCCTGATGCAGAATAGAACACTCATCGTCGCAATATCTGCCCAGCTCCCGGATGAGTTCAGAGGGTGTTACTGCAGAGCCTGGCTTTATAACCTCCTTGAGAGCAGACTTCAGCGTCTTCTCGAACTGGGCATAATCGTCCGACGGGACGAGTATGTTCCCTATGCGGTTCATCCCTTTATGCCCTAAAGCCTCGTCGTCCTCTTCGAAGCTGCCCACGAAGAACTTGCCCTTGTGCGCCTTGATGAAATCCTCCTCGATGCTTCCCACGGTCGTGACGACGACGTCAACCAAACCCTTCTCGATGAGTTGGGCGAAGAGCCCTCGCAGGCCGGATGAGGCCATGTTCGACGTGAAGCTCATAAAGACCTTGGCCCCGCTCTTCTTCATCTCGAGGATTATGTCGCCGGCCTTCTTCAGCTCAGAGGCCTGGTAGCCGACCGAGCCCAGCTCCTCAAGCAGTCGGGAGGCGGAAACGCCCTTCTTCCATCTGAAGTCTCTCACAGGACTAGAGAAATCCATCGCTTATTTTTCTAACTCCAGACTTTAAAACAGTGTGGAGATCGCCAACAAGACCAGGAAGACGGTAATATCCGAAGACGCAAAAGAGGCGCGCAGCGTGTTCGCGCGCATCAAGGGCCTCATGCTCACTAAAAAACCCCAAACCCTGGTCCTGGTCTCGCCGCAGCACTCCGTAGCCGACTCCTCCATCCACATGTGGTTCATGCGACAGCCGATAGACGTCATCTGGCTGGACCGGGACTTCAAAGTAGTTGACCTCTATGAGGATGCCCGCCCCTGGGCGTTCAAGATATTCCGCCCCAAAGCTTCGGCGAAATACGTGGTTGAGTGTCCTGTCGCTACTATTAAGCGCACGAAGACGAAAGAGGGGGATGTTTTTTCTTTCTCAAAGGATTAACTTAGGAATGATAATCTTCCACAGCCAGAAATCGGAATCCATCGCCCAAGAAGTCGCTAGCGATTTGAAAGCCGAACAGGGTAAAATCGAGAGGAAGTTTTTCCCCGACGGGGAAATCTATGTTCGCCTGCTCACGCCCGTGAAGGGACGAGACGTAGCGCTGATTCACACTACCCAGACCAACGACGACTTGATAGAGCTAATACTCACGCTCTCCGCCCTGAAAGACAACGGCGCCAAAGAAATAAAGTGCGTGGTTCCGCATCTGATGTACCAGCGGCAGGACTCGGCCTTCGAGGAGGGCGAGGCTGTCAGCGCCAAGGTCTTCTTGAAAATCATAGACGGGTTCGCCGACGAGATAATCACGGTCAATGCCCATTTCCTGGAGAAGGCCGGGAAGGCTACTTTTGGCGGAGTCAAGGTTACCAACCTGGACGCGTTCCCGCTGTTAGGGAGGCATTTCAATGGGATGGATGGCTGCGTGATATTCTCTCCTGACGAAGGCTCCAAAAGATATGCTGAGTCCGCTGCCAATGAGCTGGGGTGCCCCTGCGATTATCTGGTCAAGAAGCGCTTGGACGGCGAGACCGTCGAGATGCAGCCGAAAGAGCTGGATGTCAAGGGCAAAAGAGCGATAATCCTGGACGACGTCATAGCCACCGGCGGCACTATGAAGAAAGCGGCTCAGATGCTCAAAAAGCAGGGTGCGAAGGAGGTCTATCTGGGCTGCGTGCACGGAGTATTCGCGAAGGGCTTGGACATGTTCAAAGGCGCAGATGTCGTGTGCACGGACTCGCTGCCGACGAAGGTCAGCAAGGTCCCGCTGGCCCCGGTTATAGCAGAAGCGCTCAAATAACAAGCTTCAGTTTTTTCCCCTTCTTAATCTCGAGCTCTTTTATCCTGCCCGTGCCCCTTATGTCCTCTTCGAATTTTTTAACCGCCTCGGCATCCGGGCTCTCGATAATCGCCCTGTCAAGCTCCGCGCCCAGGGAGAGGTTGTTATCGGTCTTGTAGCTGCGCACCATGTCGATCATCTCGACCAGGAGATCGCCCTCCTTCTCGGCCTCCTTGTCCACCAGGTGCTTGTCTACCCTGGGGAACTCCCTCAGATGGACGGACTTATGCTTGAAGACCTCGGTGTATATCTCCTCGGCTATGTGGGGGGTTATCGGCGCCAGAAGCCGGAGAACGCTCTCGAGCACGTAGTGCAACGTGTATTGGGCCATGAACTTCGACTCGTCGCCGTATATGTCCGGCTTGTAGAGCCGGTGTTTGACCATCTCGAGATAGTAATCCGCAAAGTCATGCCAGACGAAGCTTCTTATCTCCTGCAGCGGGATGTTGAAGACATAGCCGTCAAAGCTGTCGATTGTCTTCCCTATGACCGTCTGCAGCTTGGATAGTATCCACTTGTCAGTGGGCCGCAGCCCCTCCAAGGAGCTGTCCTGAGAGTAGTCCTTCAGATGGCCCTCTATGAAGCGCGATATGTTCCACAGCTTAGTCAGGAACTTGCTCGAGTGCTCGCACTCGTCCCAGGAGAAGGGGTAGTCCTCCCCCAACGAGCCGCCGGCCGCCCACTGCCTTATAGCGTCCGCCGGATACTTTTTGAGCACGTCCTCGGGCTCGATGACATTGCCCAGGGATTTTGACATCTTCTTCCCGTCCGGTCCGGCCACCATGCCGTTTATCATCAAGTCTTTGAAACACGGCTTCCCGGTCAGCATCAGATTCCTGAATATGGTGTAAAAGGCCCAAGTCCTGATTATCTCATAACCCTGCGGTCGCAGACTGGCCGGATAGGTCTTCTTGAAGAACTTTTCGTCATCGCCCCATTTCGTCACGGTGAGCGGCGTTATTGAGGAATCTATCCAGCAGTCGCAGACGTCCGGGTCTCCCTTGGCGGTCTCACCACATTTGCACTTCTTGGTTGTCCCGCGCGGGTCCGCCGGCAGGTCTTTCTCGTCCGCTGGTATCACCTCCCCGCACTTCTCGCAGGTCCAGAATGGTATCGGCGTGCCGAAGACCCTTTGCCTCGAGATTATCCAGTCCCAGTCCATGGACTCGCACCAGTCCTCCAGCCGGCCGAGCATGTACTCCGGATGCCACCCCATAGTGCGCGCAGCCTTCTTTATGCCGTCGAGATGCTCCCGCACCTTTATGAACCACTGCTCCATGGGCAGCAGCTCTATGGGGGTGTTGCAGGAGGACCGCTCGGTGTGGCAGAGGACGTTGTGCTGCATCTCCTCCACCTTCCTTATCCTGCCCTCTTTCTCCAAATCCTGGACAAGAGTCTTCCTCGCCTGCTCCAGGCGCATGCCCTCGAATCTCCCGGCCGCTTTGCTCATGCGCCCGTCGGGGCTTATCGCTTCCACAACGGGCAGGTCGTACTTCTTCTGCCATCTTATGTCCTGCTCGTCGCCGAATGTGCACAGGTAGACCACCCCCGTGCCGAACTCCATGTCCACGTCCTCATCCGCGAGTATTGGGACCTGCTGTCCGAAGACGGGCATAGTCGCCTTCTTGTTTATGAAACTCTTGTATCTCTTGTCGTCCGGATGGACGAAGACAGCGACGCAGGCCGGCATCATCTCCGGCCGGGTGGTCGCGATGGTCAGCTTGTGGCCCTCCTCCACGTCTATGTCGATGTAGTAGAGTTTGCCCGATTCATCTACATATCCTACCTCGGCCTTGGCGAGGGCCGTGCCGCACTTCCAGCACCACAAGACGGGATGTTTAGCTTTGTAAAGCAGCCCCTTCTCGTAGAATTCCAGCAGCGTCTTCTGGACGCGTGCCTTGTAGGAGCCATCCATGGTGCGATAGCTGTGCGACCAGTCCGTAGAATAGCCGAGCGAATCGAACTGCCCTTTCATGCGCGCGATAGCCTTGTCCGTCCATTCCCGGCAGGCCTTCAGAAAAGCCTCGCGGTCCTGCCTCTTGACCCCCATCTTCTTCTCCACCGCCAGCTCGGTGGGCAGCCCGTGGCAGTCGAAACCCTGCGGCAGGAGGACGCTGTGCCCGGTCATCCGCTTGTAGCGCGCGACCATGTCTATCCAGACGTGGTTGTAGACGTGGCCCAAGTGCAGGCTGCCGGACGTGAACGGCGGCGGGGTGTCCACGGAATAGACGGGCTTCTCGTCTTTAATGTCGAATTTGTGGAGGCCGTCTTTGGCCCACTTATCCTGCCATTTCCCCTCTGCGTCAGAATTAAACCGCTTAGGAAGCATGCTTAAGTTTGCGCATTTATGTTAAAATATCCTCTTTGAAGTCCTCGAGCGTATCCAGCAGATAATCGGGCTTCGCCCTCTCCAGCTCACTCCCCTCGCACGCCCCGGTGCAGACTCCGACCACCTTCATTCCCGCCGCGCGCCCGGCATCCACCCCATAGACCGCGTCCTCCACGACCAGGCATTCCTCCGGCCTGAATCCGAGCTTCTTCGCTGTCAGAAGGAACATCTCCGGGTGGGGCTTTGCGTGTTCCACGTCATTGCCCGTGACCACGGTGTCGAAGTATTTGTCCAACCCGAACTGCTCCAGTATGTTGCAGGCGGCGTAGGGGCGGGAGGACGTTGCTAGGCCCAGCCTATAGCCTCCTTTTTTGAGTTTAACCAGCAGCTCTTCGGCTCCCGGCAGCACCGCTACATCCTTTATCCTCTTGACGAACTCGTCGCGAATCGTGTTTATGACCTTCTCGATGTCCACCTCGGACTTGTCGACCCCCATATCCTCAAGCAGCGAGACCATGATGTCGGTGGCCCGCATGCCGAACTTGTCCCTTACCATCTTCTCGTCCGGCTCAAGGCCCAGGTCCCTTTTGAGTATGGTCAGATAAGTGGCGAGATAATGTGACGTGGTGTCCACTAAAGTCCCGTCCAGGTCAAAAATAACGGCCTTTATCATTTGAGCTCTCTCAGAATCTGCTCGGGTTTGTCGAGTATCTTCACCTTCTCCTGCTCCAGGTATTTTATGTTCCTCAGGTCGGATTTCCTGGGCTTCATGTGAACTACGCTGCCGCCCGGCGTGACGACGTCGGGTATATTGACTTTGCCACCCTTCCAGTCAGTCGGGACCATGTAGACGTCCACACCGGCTTTGAGAGCCAGCGAAATCGCGGTCGTGACAAGATTGTCTGCTATCCCGCTGGCCGCCTTGGCGACGGTGTTGGCGGTCGCCGGCGTCACAACCACCGCATCGAACTGCCCCATGGTGACCCTTCCCGCGTCGGAAGCGGAATAATCACAGTCCACCTTGACCTTCCACGTCTTCCTCACCTCTCTGAAAAGGCCGTATTTCCTCAGTACCTCTTCACCAGCCCTGGACACGAACACGGTTATCCTGGCACCCTTGAGCTGCCCCATAGCCCTTATGGACTCTTTCAAAAACTCGCCCGCACCCGTTATGCACCATAGCACGTTCATCTTTTGTAGAAATGTTTTAACCAGATGTCCTTAAAAAAGGGAAGCGTCAGTGTGGAGAGCATAAACGCCAGGCTCGGGACTATCGCGTTGAGCCATGGGTCAGGGATTCCGATGACTTTTAAATAGATGCCTATGGCCAGATAGGTGAACAGCGTCAGGATGCCTCGCCGGGCGTAGCTGAGCTCCCAGCTTTTGTCCGCCTCGACGCGGCGGTTCCTGCGCTTAATCTCTTTTATCTCCTCTTCCAGCTCTTTTAAAGTCGCCATATTTCAACCCCGTGTAATAGAGATTACTGCCCTTGGCCTCTTTTATCTTGACCAGATCTACGAGCTCCTCGTATCTCCCGCCCGCCAGCCCGTCGGCGATTATCGCCGCGCCATAGGCCGCGTTGCTGGAGCCGCAGCTCTCGAGACGCCTTACGCTTTTGAACTCGTATTTCAGCAGGCCGAGCAGCATCTCCGACTTGCTTCCCGACACCAGGACCTCCCGGAGGCAGCATTCCTCACGCAACTTTCTTATGTCATTTATCGCTCCTTTCGCGATTACGTCAACGCTGACTTTATCTTTAAGCAAATCTGCCTTCCTCAGCTCACCCCTCAGATACATGATCTCCCCGTCCCGGCCCCTCCAAGTGCCCGAAGATATTGTCCCGCCTATGCCGTCGACTATCTGCCCGTCCTTCACCGCCAGGAAGGCGTCGAAGCCCGCCCCGATCTCTGCCAGCACGAAGCTGGTGTGGTTGTAGCTTATGCCCAGTCGCTTCGTCTGGTCGACTATACCTGCTATCGCGACACAGAGTTTGTCCGGCGTCCCCATGTCTATCTTTCCCTTCTTCCTCCTTTTAGGTACAGTCGGCAAGAGCTTCACACCCGGGATAATATGGGCGTTGACGCGCTCCTTCTTAAGCAGCCGCAGAACCCTTTCCAGCCCCATGACCTCGGAATCGCCACCCCTCCTCAACAGAATCTCGAAGAAGTCCCTCTCGCTTAGTTTTGATACTCTTTTAACGGGTCTGCCGTATCCGGAAGGCGCCACAGTCAAATCAGCGCGCGATGTGAAATCCAGGACTTTTTCAGGCCTCTTCTTTATCTCGGCGGAGGGAATCGCCGCCTCCTCCGCCAGTTTGCCGTCTTCCAGGAATGCGAAGGCCCATCTGCTGGTCCCGGGGTCTATGCCCAATGCGCGCATTTTAATGTTTTGTTGGTATATTTATCGACTGAAGGATAAAATGGCCAAAGGCTCGCGCTCAGTTAAGGGGAAGCCTCCGGGACTTCCTGCGACACCGCCGCCGCTGCCCAGGGCACCGGGCAGCAAGAGGAGGAAGACCCGTGCCCCAAAGGACAGGGGAACAGCCGCCCAGATACTCCTTGACCGCGCCAAGAGAGCTTGGGCGCAGGGCAAGTTCCATGAAGCACTTAAAACAGCATCTTCAGTGCTGTTCGGCGTAGGCGCGGGTGTAGCGGCTACCAACAGGCCCGGCCTCTCAACCACTGGAGCTGTCATGGCGGCTGTCTCAGCCCCACTTGCAGGCTGGGCAGACACGGCAGCTAAAAGGAGGAGAAGGGCTTTCAGGGGTTCCTCGCGGGATCTTGAAGCGCTGAATGTGGTACAAAAGTCCGAGAACGCGGAATTCTTGCGAAGACTCGACCACGAGTTCGTCCGCAGGTATGCGATAGACCCGGCAGGTGTGCAGAAGGAATTCGATGTTACACCTTTAGGTGCGGCCAGGATATTTGCCAGTTCCCGGAGACTTCGGAGGGCGCCTGATGCGAGATATTCGACAAAGCAACACGAGAGCGATACTTTCTACGACCTCGTTCGCCCCATATTGCAGGTCAAGGTCAGCCAATTGCCGGGGGCGGGAGATGCCAGAGAAGTCCTAAACCATCATTTCCCCAAAGAGGATCTCAGGCCCAAAAAGCCGGAAGAACTGCCTGAAGAACTGGCCAACCACATCCCCGCGCATCTAATCGAGACCGAGCCCCAGAACGAGGAGGATGCTGTGGCCCTCTCCTTATTGGCTGCTGCGATAACCAGGGCAAAGATTAAGAAATTCAAGTAGGTAATCTATTTTCGAATTCCTCCTCGATTCTCATCAGCACCTCGCCTTCCCTGATTATGTCGTAGGTCCTCTTCAGCTTCCCATCCTCTATCCACGCCTCCAGAAGCTCTCTGCGCGCTTCTATGCCGTGCTTGATGAGCAGCTTGCCGATGGGCACGTTCGCCTTCATCAAATCCTCCTTGAACTCCGGCTCCAGCCTTTTGAGTGGCGTCCAGGACCTCGCCCTGACCAGTACGTTCCCTTTAGAATCCTTGATTTCGACATCCCGGAAGTTAATGTCGTCCATCTCGCTGACTCCTAGAGCCCCAGCCATTTCCCCGGCAGGGCCGACCTCTTGGCTGAGGGTGTTGATTTCCACGGCTTCGCCAATCACCATCTCCAGAATCTGGGTCACCGAGCCGTTCGTGACGGCGAGTATCTTTTCGATTAAACTCAGCTTCTTCTTTCGTTCCAGCTTTTTAATCACTTCAAGGGATCTCATGCCAGCGCGACCGATATCATAAGAAGCAGGTCATAGAGCGTATGTGTTATGACGCATGCCGTCGTATTCAGCACCTTCCTCTCGTATCCCAAAACCACGCTCAACCCTATGAGTGTGGCTATCTGCAGCATGCCCGGGTACTGGATGTGCACCAGTGCGAATATTATAGATGTCAGCAATATCCCGAAGCGGGGCTGCATCGCCCCTCTGAACAGGAGCTCTTCGCCTATGCCCGCCCCTATGGAATAGATTATCGCGGTGAGCACGGTTATGCCGCCGATTAGCTGCACGGTCGGGTCCTCCTCTGTATCAAGGATGCCGGAGTCGTAGCCGAGCAGCTCTGCCCCCAGGCCGATTGCCAGGACCACTAGGAACATCAGTCCGAGGAAGCTTATTGCGAACCCGAGCTCTTTCCAGCTCAGGCGCCTTAACCCCAGCCTTCTCAAGGTTTCTCGCCAATCCCTCCTGGTGGTGAAACCCACCCCGAAGACCGCGAATGTCACGAAGAGGATGTCTTGAATCACTATCGATATGGTGCTTATGCCGCCGCCCAAGACCACCAAATCAAAATTAATCGCCGTGGAGACGGAAACCCCGACCACCAATACGGCGAAGACCATGGCTGTCGCGTGCAGCCAATTCTCTGCCTCTATGTCTATGAGCCCGGCAAGCCACTCCCTTACCGGGTCGAGGAAGAGTGTTAGTGAAAGCAGGCCGGTCAGGAACAACCCGGCACCGTATCCGTAACCGCCTGAAAGCCCCATCTCGGCCAGCAGGTCTGTCCCGCTCAGCGCGACAGAAACCAGGCCCTCAAGAATCACGAGTAACACTGTCAGCAGTAGGAACGCCCTGGTCAGTATCCGCAGCTCTTTTCGCTTTTCGGAGTAGTTTGCCAGTATAAGCAGCCCCACCCCTGGAACCAGTGCCAGCAGCTCTAGAACCATTTTGCCCCCCTATTGTTGGCTTTTGTCACCACTACGTTGAAGCCGAACTCCCCCTTCACGGACTCCCCCAGCGTTTTGGCCTCCGATTCGGTCTCGCACAAGCCGAAGCAGACCGGTCCGAAAGAGGACATCCCGCCTCCGGCGGAATTGTTCTGTAAGAAGCTAATAAGCTGCCTGACCTCGTCAGACTGGATGCTTATCTCGACCTTCTTGAATCCGGCTTTCTGCAGCATATTAATCCCCTGGCCGAAGCCGTCAAGACTCTTCTCGGCCATGGCCGGGAGCAGCATCATAAGGACAATCCTAGAGACCTTCTCTACCTCTTCATTGGGCAGTGGGCAGTATCTCTGGAACACCATCTTCTCCTTCTCGCCATGAGCCCCCTTCTCGTCCGGCCAGGCGCAGACCACATTCCACGGGAACTCTTCTCTCACTAGAACGGGCGGCACAGGAGCCTTCGAGAAACGGGACGGTTTGAAGCCCTTTTTTGAGAAGTGCCCCCCGTCGACTATGAAGCCGCCTTTTTCGAAAGCGGCGACGCCTATGCCGGACGTTCCACCCCGACCAACCAGCCCGGCCAGCTCCCTCACAGACTTCTTTATGCCGTAGGTTTTGCATATGCCCGAGGCTATCGCCAGATAGAGCTGGGTCTTGGAGCCTAGGCCCACATGCTCCGGTATTCCGCTTTCTATCTCTGCTCTTATGCCCTCCACGCCCAGTTTCGAGCAGACCTTTCTAGCGATTTTTTTGGCATCTCGCATATGCGCAGGCAGGTCCTGCTCTTCGGAACTTCCGTGCGAGATACGGATTTTTGAATCTTTCCTGAACCTGATTTTGAAATCGGGCTCTTGCAGGCTTATGCCCACTCCACCGTCCACCCTGCCCAGCCCGCCCTCGAGGTCGATCAGGGAGAGGTGCAGCCTAGAGGGGGTCCTTACAGTCCTTACCTTTTCCATTTTATGTCTGTGAGCCGGTCGTATGCTGAACCGGGAGCAACCTTCTTGATGATGGATTTGAAGTGCGCGTACCTCTTCTCCGCTTCAGGGCTCTTCTTCCTTCTGGACCGGTCCACCAGGTACTCCAGGAACGCTCCTCTGGCCCGGTTCAGCGGCTTTCCGTCCCTCTCCGAGTCCAGACGAAGGACCTGGCACACGAACCGGGTAGGATTGCCGGACACGCTCGCAACGACCTTGAAATCAGCCTTGGCGAAATACTCGGGGTCCTTGGTCTCGACGAAATAGCGCGGATCCTCTATGAAATAGACGGAGCCGATGCCCTCGTTCTTCAGGTTGTTGAAGGTGCTGCTGTCCTGGTAGACGTCCACCATGAAGCTCTTGAAATCCTTGGTCCATATCCCCATGGGCGTCCGGTGTATGCCGCCCGTCTCCATGAGCACCTCGTATATCCACTTCTCCTTAATCCCTATCTTTTCCAACATGTTCAACCACTTTTTTAATCTTTTCGTGCGCGCGCCTATAGGCTTTTTCCGCCCCCTTCCTCAGCTCCTCCTCTTCCTGCGGAGCACACTCGCCGACCGCCTTCTTCACCGGCGTATAGGCGGATTCCCTGAATCCGGGTTTGAACTCCTCGCCATCCAGGAAGGCTCTTCCGCTGTCTGTGACCTCTCCCACCTCGGCCACGCTTATCCCTTCGTCGAACAGAGCCTTCATTATCGAATCCCTGTTTTTCTCGGGACAGAATATTAATAAGGAGTCGAGCGAGACTCCCAGATAATCGATGTCCAGCTCCTGCAGCATGCGGAAGACGCGGGGGTTCACCACGCTCCTGATGCTCTTCTCCTCGAGAGACATGCCGACCCCTGCAGTCTTACAGACCTCGTTGGCGTCGCCCCTCACCCCTCCGTTGGTGACGTCGAGCATGGCACGTATCTTGCCCAAAAGCCCTTTCTCGAACAGCGCATTCGCGGCTTTTATGAAGTCTATGTTGAGCGTCTCCTTGGCCACTTCGTGCCGCCCGGAGTAGATGGCCGTTGTCGCTATGGTCCCGCCGCCGGAGCCCTGGGTCATCAGTATCCGGTCCCCGACCTGCACATCCGCGCGCTTGAGCAGCCTCTTCGCGACGCCGATGCAGCCCACTCCGGAGACCATGCGGTCGCCGATGACCATGTCCCCGCCCACCCTCAGTGTCGAGCCGGCTATCAGCGGCACTTCCGTGAGCTGCGATACGGCCGCTATGCCCGCCACGAAGTCGAAGAGTTTGCCCACGTCGCCGTCGTCCGCGAGATGCAGGTCGTCTATGAGCGCGACCGGCCTGGCCCCCTTGACCATCACGTCCCTCATGGCCGCGCGCGCAACATGGAAGCCGGCCATGAACGGGAAATCCGAGAGCCGCGAGTGCGTGCCGTCAACGGAGGCGACTATTATCTTGCCGCCGGCCTCCACTGCTCCTGCATCGTCCTGCTGCTCGGGCGGGATGAGCGAGCCCTTGCCCGCCAGGTCTGCTATCAGACGGTGGACGAAGAAGTCCCCTTCCCCTCTGCAGCCCACTCCCAGGTCGTGCATGGTGGCGCCGGCTCTGGATGGCTTCAGGACGATCTTCAGTATCGGGTCTTCAGTCTTTTTCCGGGCGGCCTTCACCTCCTTCAATATAGCGCCTGCAAGTTTTTCCGCAGCCTTTTTATCCAAACCCTTCCAAGTCAATATTTCATCCGATAGCCTAGCCCTGATGTCCTCTTCAGAAGCCCCCGTTTCCATCAGTCTGTTGACCAGCCCCTCCAAGTCCACGCCTTTATTTACCGTTATCATAAAATAAAACGTGAAGCTGGAAGACTGGATGAAGGAGTACAAGAAGATATGCCGCGAGCTGGGCATCCTGCCCAAAGACGACTATGAGGCCCGGGACACGGCTGCGCGCATAATGGGCGACAAAGAGCAGCCATTGACCAAACTGGAGGGGCTGATAAAGAACAGGGAAGTCATCATATGCGGCGCCGGCCCCTCGCTTGAAAAAGACTTCGAGGAAGCGGACCGCGAGAACAAGACGATAATCGGGGTGGACGGTGCCACCTCTTTCCTTCTGGAGAGCGGCGTCTATCCCGACATAGTGGTCACGGACCTGGACGGCGACACCAAGGACCTGCTTTTAGCAGACCGCTTCGGCGCGGTCATGGTCGTGCACGCCCACGGCGACAACACCGGCAGGCTGAAGAAACTGCTGCCGCGGTTCAAAAGAGCGGTAGCGACCACCCAGGTGGAGCCGCTCCCCAACGTGCGCAATTTCTGCGGCTTCACCGACGGCGACCGGGCCGTCTTTATCGCCCGTCATTTCGGCGCGCGCAATATAACCCTGTTGGGATTCGATTACGGCGACTCGGTCGGACCCTATTCGGACCCTTCGGAACCCAGGACCCACGAGGCCTCTGAAACAAAGAAAAAGAAACTGGCGATAGCGGAGCGTCTGGTTAAAAAGGCCTTGGCAGATTAAGGCTGGAAGATGCTGAAATCGGCCATCCCGACCAGCTCGGACATGTTCTTTATGACGGCCCCGGGCGGCAGGCGGAATTCCGTCTCGGGTATGTCATCCACCTCGCGGCAGTCCATAGTTATGCCCTCCTTGAGCCGTCCCCACATCTCGACTATCCTATCGGGCGATGAGAACTGGGCGGTGTCGTTCAAGGTCTGCCCGTACCAGGCCCCTCCCAGGGCGGGCAGATTGACGTACAGGCTTCTGCCGTTGAAAACCATGGTGAAATCGAACCCCATCGTGGAGCCCTCCATCCGCATCTTAGGAGCTTCCACCTTTATGGTGGCCTCCACGTCGACTCCCTGCAGCTCGGGCACTTCATAAACCTCGTCCGCGTCCATGCTGAGCGCGCATTCCACCGGTCTCCCGGCTGATAAAGCCTCCGCTATAATCTCCCTCTCGCTTTCGGGATCCTCGGAGGGCTCCCCGCCCTTCGTAAGAAAATACAGGGCGACGGCTGCGATCAATATGACGACTATCACTGCCGCCGCTTTTTCCCGACCCATGTTATATGTTATCAGTCCCTCCTTTAATACATACCCTCGTACATGCTCGGGTCGAATTCGCCCATCATCTCGGAGAGGTCCACCGGACTCGCTCCAGCCGGGAGCTGGAACATGCTGTCCGGGATGTCACCGACTACCTGGCAGTTTATGCTGACCCCCTCGGGTATGTCGTCAATCATCTCCTGCACTTCTTCCGGACTCACCGGGGCCATGTCCATCTCTTCCCCCATCGGGAACTCATACCACTGGCCCGCGGAGTAAATGTAGACCATCGCCCCGTCGCTTATCATCTTGAAGCTCTGGCCCATGCTGGTCCCCTCCATGTACATCTTGGGGGCCTCGACCTTCATGCTTGCAGTCATCATCATGCCCTCGGCGCTCGGGTCGCCGGACATCTTGCCCAGGTCACCGGTCATCTCGCACTCCACCGGGGTCCCGTCTGCCATAGCGTTGGCTATGTTGATGTCTATATTGGTCTCCCCTCCGCTGGCCCCCGCAGTGGGCTGGGGCGACTCTCCTGACGAAGCCGGGGGGGCCGTTCCCTGCGGAGCAGTCCCCGGGTATCCCGGAGGGGCCTGCTGACCGCCGCCGCCCATCAGAAGGACGGCCGCGACGATAACGACAACCACGACAACCAAAACCGCAACCAAAACCATAGTTTGATTCTTTTCCATCTTAAAATCACCCTAAAAGATATCGCTCACTCTAACTGAAGGTTTAATAAAAATCCCGCGCTAACTTACTCATGCAGGTAGGAATCGTGGGGGCGCCGAACCAGGGCAAGAGCACTCTTTTCAACGCGCTGACTCAGGCGGGGGCGGAGATGGCTCCTTACCCGTTCACCACCATAAAGGCCAACCAGGGAGTGGGCTTTTTGAGGGTCGAGTGCCCGTGCGCGGAGTTCAAGGTCTCCTGCAATCCCAAGCACGGATCCTGCAAGGAAGGGCAGCGCTTCGTCCCCGTCACGCTTCTCGACGTGGCCGGTCTGGTCCCGGGCGCGCACGAGGGCAAGGGCCTCGGGAACCAGTTCCTGGACGACTTGCGGCAGGCCTCGGCGCTGATACATGTCATAGACGTCAGCGGCTCCACCAACGCCGAGGGCGAGAAGGTCGAGAAGGGCAGCTACGACCCTGCCGAGACTATAAGATTCCTGGAGGAAGAGATAGACTTATGGTTCTTCGGCATATTGAAGAGCAACTGGGACAAGTTCTCCCGCAAGGTCAAGCAGGAGGGGAAGAAGCTGACCGAGCAGGTCGCGGTGCAGTTCACCGGGCTGGGCGTGGCGGAAGCCGAGGTCGAGAAGGCACTTCACGAGACAGGTCTGCCGGCAGACCCGACCGAGTGGGGCGAAGACAACCTCAGCGACTTCGCGACCAAGCTGCGCGAGACAGGCAAGCCCATGCTCATAGCCGCGAACAAGATGGATGTGGAGGGGGCGCAGGATAGCTATAAGCGGCTGAAGAAGGAATTCCCGCAATACAAGATAATACCGGTCTCCGCCGAGAGCGAGCTGGCCCTTCGGAACGCGGCTAAGGCGGGAATGATAGGCTACACTCCCGGAGACTCCGACTTCAAGATTCTGGACGAGTCGAAGCTGGACGACAAGCAGAAGCACGGTCTGGAGTTCCTGAAGCAGTTCCTCGGCGAGCACGGTAGGACCGGCGCGCAGGAGGCGCTCAATACCGCCGTTTTTGACTTACTTGGCTGTATAGTCGTCTACCCGGTGGGCCAGAAGCTAGCCGACAAGGACGGCAACGTCCTCCCGGACGCCTATCTGATGCCCCCGAAAACCACGGCCCTGGATTTCGCCTACTCTCTCCACACCGATTTCGGCGACAATTTCGTGGCAGCAGTCGACATGCGGACCAAGAAGAAGGTGGGCAAGGACCACGAGCTCAAGAATTGCGACGTCGTCGAACTGGTCTGCGGGAAATAATTTAAATAGTTATACCAAGAAAGTATAACATGGGGTTCGTGACCGTCAACTCAAAGAACCTGGTAGTCATACCCAAGGCCGTCAGGGAGCAGTGCAGCATCTACCCAGGGGACAAGCTAAAGGTGGCGTACGACGCGGAGACCGACTCCGTGGTCATGCGCAAGATAGAGGATGTCCGCAAGCTCAGCGAGGACATATGCGGGATGTGGTCGGACAACAGATTCAAGCTAGAGGAGGTAAGGGAAAGCGCAGATGAACGACTTGAGAAACTACTTAAAAACAAGCTTCAGCAAAAGCGCGCTCCTTGACACGGGAGTAATCGCCGATTTCCTGGTGGGCGACAAGAGGGTCAGGGAGTTCTTCGAGGAGTTCGTCTTCTCCGGCCAGATGACCCCGGTGGTCTCGACCCAGACTGTGTGCGAGCTTTTCATGGCCGTGCGCGACAAGAGGGAGGAGACCAGCCTGGACAACTGGCTCTCGACGGTCTTCGACATCGCAGACATAAAGTACGAGATAGCCCGGGATGCCGGGCGCCTCAAGCGCGGCAACGGCGCGCGGACCGGGGACGCCATAATCGCTGCCACCGCGGCGGCCCTGAGGCTGCCCCTCGTGACCACCAAGCCGGAGCTCTACCGCAAGGCGGAGATAAAGCTGTTCCGCCCGCATGCGTGAGGTTTCCTTTTTAAGGATTACTATCTTAATTAATCCGACCCAAAATGGCCTTCGAAGGCGTCATGGACATAGCCCTCTGGATAATACAGTTCGCGATAATACTGTTCCCGGCAGTCTACATACTGGACCTCATAAGGCAGAGGGTAGAGACCACCACTCTGGTTCAGAAGGCCGGCGTGATATTCTTCATAAGCCTTATGATATCGCTGGCGGTGTATCCTTTCATAGCCAGCGCTTTGGAGTATATAATAGCGTTGGAATACGGGTTTGAGGCCAATCTCCTGTTGTTCGGTTCGGACATGGCTACATATATTATAATATTGCTCTTTATCTTCCTCGTTTACCTGGTCGTTTTCAACAAGACAAAGTGATGAGAAGGCCTTTGACCGTCTTGGTGTTGGCGGTTTTACTTATGAGTAGCTTTCCCGTGGGGTTAGCCCAGGAACCCGCGGAGGCTCCCGATACGCCGGCTGCAGAGACCCATTCCTTCGAGTGCAACATAGGGAAACTCACCCACGAGGAAATCAAGACAATCCAGAAAGAGGTATATGGCGATGGATACCAGAATAGGGTGGAAGTCGCCCCGAGCCCGTCCCATTCACTGGACCAGAACGTCCAGGAGGTTTTGAAGAGGACCACGGAAGAGATAATAATCGACCACAACAACCGAACCGACCCTGAAGCTAATGGCAGCGAAATCGAGGAGGGCGAGATAGCCACTGCCGACGGCCAGAGGAAATGGGACTTCAGGAGCGGCCACGGCTGCGTGAGCTGCGAGTATTTCCAGTTCACATCCGGAACGGACACCCCTTACTTCGCTTGTACGAAGGATCTGACCACAAGAGTCAGTTATTGTGAGGATGGAGTCGGAGAGTGCGCCGATAACGTCACCAATGAGAGCAAGATTTCAGGACTCTTCGGCTCTTTGTGGGGGCCGGGACACGACAATCTGATGGCAGTGAACGACTTCAAGTTCTTCGAGCGCAACGGCGCCTTCGCGCCCACCGATTACCAGACGCTGATATACTCGAGCGTCCAGAAGACATATGACAATCTATTGCCCATAGCCACAATAGTGTCGTTCGTCATGCCGTCCCCCCTCACCCTGGCCAAAAAGGTCAAGGCTGCAGGGGGCAATATGCTCTCCTGGTTCAAGGGGCGAGTGGTCCGGGGTCTCAGCTCCAAGCAAGCGGCAGCTGGTCGGACGATAGCCGCAGGGGCGAGAAAGGCGGTGGCAACTAGCGGTTCGGACATCGTAACCACCCAGGCGAGGATAGCCAACAGTATGTCAAGGAATTTGGACGATGTATTACGGGGAGGCACAAGGGCCCTCAATCCTGGAGAGGCTTCTAGGTTTGCTGATGAGGTAACAGAGGCAGCACTCAAGCTGCAGGATGATGCGGCGGCAGCCGCCAGGCAGGCAGGCGACGCAATCGGAGGCTTCGAAAAACCCCTGATGCCCGACCAGTTTAGCAGGGGCATCATGGAGAGGGGTCTGGATGATGCGGCGGCCAAGATGGCTCAGAAGGGCTTCAAGGGCGATGCCGGGGCCAAGACCATACTGGAGGGGTATGAGATGTCCAGGCTCTCGGCTGCCACTACCGAGCAGTCCAAATCCGTAATCGCCATGCTCTATTCACAGAAGGCAATATCAGAACCTCAGGCCGCTCGCCTTCTGCAGCGTCTGGGGGTGAGTTCCACGGGCAATCTGGACGAGGCGGTGGAAGTCCTGGTCTCGGCAGCAGGTGCCCACTCAGCCCCGAGCGCGCTTGCGGGATACATAGCCGCTAGCGGATACAAACTCCCCGCAGGGTCCAGCTTCGACGATGTAGCCCGGAATATGATTGATTTGTACAGCACTAAGGCGGCTAGTGAAGCACATCGGTTCACTAGCGCCCTTCCCGGCGCTCCGGCAACCACGGCCGACGACATAGTCAGGGCTCTCTCGGACGCCGGAGCCGACCCCTCCGCCGTCAGCAGGGCTCTTGAGCCCTACATAACGACGGCCGGCGGGTTGACCAACGTTGGGCTAGCTCAAGACGCGGCTGCGAGAGCCGCCGCCGAGGCGAGCGCCAAGAGCGCGGCGAAGAGCGGCCTCAAGGGGCTGGGGCTTCAGGCAGATGAGGTGAGTGAGATATTGAAGAAGCCAGCCCAGTATTCCGAGACGGCCGTCGCCAGGGTCAGCGGGGAAGTGACTGAAATGTCCGAGGCAGCCTCCAAGGCCAAGAACCTCAAGCAGATAAACAGGGCTCAGGAGGGGTTCTTCAAGAAGCTGGGGCGGACGCTGGTCGGCAGGACCGGCAGCACGGCATGGAACGTCTTCCAGAGGGGCGTCGTCATGTACTGGACGGCCCATGCCCCAGCCTCCAACACCGTCGGGGCGCACCAGATGATATTCGAAGTTAGCCAGGCCGCAAAGGGCAAATCCAACATAGAGGAGTATCTTGACGGCGTGCCGCCTTATGTCGACATATACTCCCAGGACTCGTCTTATCTGGAAGGATTCCACAAAATACTGTCTTACATCGGCATACCCGACATAGTCAACAGGTGGTTCAGCCTCCTCCAGTGGAGGTGGTCCGGCAACACCGATAAGAAGCCGCAGGAGCTCGATATAGAGCCCAAATGCAGGGACGACGGCAACAAGGTCAAGGACACCGCCTGGACCTTCAGAAGCGGCAAGTATGACGAGACGTTCGTTGTCGGCGCCGGGATACTTCGTATGTCCCTCTCGGGCGATACCCTGGTGCTCGAATCGGACGGGAAGGCCCACAGCTACACTACGGAGGTGGAGAACATAGCGGGCTGCCTCCCGACTATGATAGTGAAGACCCACGGGGTGGATATCGAGTCCCAGGTCTGGAGGAGCAAGGGATTGAGCTTTGAAGCAATCACGAATCTCATGGAATCTCTGACAGGGAAGACGAGCGTCGAAGAAATAGAGAGCAACGGTAGGGGACTTCTGTTCGAGGATTACCTCAATCCGCCGAAGGAGCAGACACGGTGCTCCAGCTGGGCGCTTCCCGGGGCGGAGAACTTCTTCAGCTCAGCAGGCTTCTTCCTGATAGCCCAGTCGATTCCGGTAGCCGATTTCATAACGATGCCATTCGCGGCATACTACATGGCAGAATGCATAGACACCGATTACTATGTACACATGACGGTCAACGACAAGCAGAGCGGCACTGAGCTTCTCGATGACCTGTTCTCCTCTGCTGAGACCGCCGAAGCGATCAATGAGACTGACATGCTGGCGGATTCCACCTCACCCACGGGGGGTGCCGTGCTCACTGAAGGCGAGGTTGCCAGGAAGACTATGGAAGGGGCCGACGACGTCCCTGACTCGATGATAATCGGCGCCGGGGAAGAGGAGACGGTGAGCTACTCTGGCACTGCAGGAGGCTTTTTGAACAAGTTTTTAGACATCGCTAAGAACGCCGAAGAAGTGGTCGAGAGGTCAGTGAAGGAGCAGGAGCTCAAGCGCCTCAACCAGAAGACCTTCTGGTTCAGGGGCCAGTATGCCCAGGGCTTCTACGGCGCGCTCAAGGTAAAAAACTGCTGCTACATCTACTTCACGGGGAAGTCCATCCAGCTGCCCATGGACACGGAGGTCAAAGAGAGGGCCATGGTGGACAACCTGGCTCCGGGGGGCAAGGACAAGACCGTGATAAAGATAATACGGACCGAGGACGGGACGCCCAAGATGCAGATTGAGAAGGTCGACAAGGACGGCAAGAAGCGGACCGTCTTCGAGAAAGAGGACGACATGCTGCGGCAGCAGGTGGACAATCCCAAGACCGGAACAATAATACCGACAGAGGTCAAGGAGATAAAATACGACCCGGAGGCAGAGGACATCCTCTTCAGGACGATACTCGGGGGCGCGGCAACCGCGGAGCTCCGCGCCGGAGACTACGGGAGCAGTTTGAAGGTGACGGAGATAATAAACTGCATAACCGGCTATATCAACGGCATAATGAACAGGCACTATTCCGAAATAGAGTACGACATGGCCCTGGCGCAGCTGGGCCAGATAAACACCATAGTCCTGGACAGCGGGACGCAGATAGAGCACAAGAACGGCCAGTTCATTTACGCAAACCCATTCGGCATATCCAAGGCGGCGCGCCTGGAGATACGGATTGACAGGACCGTTCTGCTTGACGGCGTGGACCTGAACGACAAGGTCAAGATAATCCATACGGAGTCCGGCCAGCTGATGTGGCTTTCGGACAAGAACAAACTCATGGTGTGGCTCTACAAGCTGGGCGAGGAGACTCCGTCAAGGTTCGAGATAGACGAGGAGGAGACCGAGAAGCTTGAGAAAGGCGTCGACTCGGACGGCGACGGCCTCACAGACTCTGAGGAACACGCGCTCGGCACTGACCCCGACGACCCCGATTCCGACGACGACGGGACCCCCGACGGGCAGGAGGACAACAACCAAAACGGCGTCCCCGACGCCGAGGAGGTAATCTGCAACTTCCACGGTTTCATGCTCGATTTGGGGCCGGATCTGAGGGAATATATGAATATGATAGGGCCGGTCCTCTCTTTCGAGACAGACAAGCATACAGTCACGTTCATCGCCGACAAAGATGATGCTACTGGGACCTGCAGGAAATATGTCCGCATGTGCAACAGGGAGACGGGCGTGTGCGAGGACCCGGAGGAAATAGCCAGTCTGCAGGTAGAAGCCAACACAATAAGCATAACGACCACGGACGATCACCTGAAGCTGCTGGAGATAGGCTTGGATGATGAAGGCAGACCTACCCTTAAATCCGTCCATAAGGATGACAAGGGGGAGATAGTCAAGGGGGAGGAGACCTTCGGGCCGGAGCCCATAGAGAAGATCAGGGGGACCCAGGGCATAGGGGTCTATGACCCGGAGACGGGCAAATGGACCTTCTACAACGGCTTCGACATGCCTAGGGACCCGCGCTACAAGGACGGCATGACGGTGGCACCCACCTACAACAACGCGCCGACCATAATGCCGGGCAACCAGATGGGCGAGCCGCCCCAGACAGATACCAGGGACTCCCGGAGCATGCTCGCCGAGCTGCCATGGTCGCCGCAGGGAGAGATTCAGGTCATTGTATTCGCCGCATTTTTATTGATGGCTGCGTTATTGATACGAAAGAGAAAATGGTCCACAGGATGATGCTGGTGAGGGTCGGGGACAAATATGTCCATCTCCTCAAGATGTTCGGCGCTCTGTTCACTTTCGCCTCTGCGTTCTTCGTGCTGAATGCCGCCTATGAACTGAATACAGCCCTCGAGACGGGCAGTCTTGCTTACCCGTCTGCATCGATAGGCGACATATTCGGCTCATTGACAGGCCCGATAGGCTCCCTTTTCCTTTGGCTGGGTTTCATGGTCATAGGTCTGGTCCTCTACCGCTCGGACAGGACCATACTTCCCTTGGAAGAGGACATAATCGACTATCCGGACAGGACTCCTTCTAAACTCAGATGAAAATGTCCAAGATTCTTGTCACCGACAGGATTACCTCCGAGGCCGTCTCCATGCTAAAGGAGAAGCACGACGTCGAAGAGTTCCTAGATTGGGAGCCCGACGACCTGCTTGAGAAAATCAAAGACGTGGAAGTCCTGGTAGTCAGAAGCAGGACAAAGGTCAAAAAGGAACTGATAGACGCTGGCAAAAGACTCAGGATAATCGCCCGTGCCGGAGCGGGGCTCGACAACATAGATGTGGATTACGCAAAGAAGAAGGGGATCCAGGTGCTGAACACCCCCACAGCGAATCTCCTGAGTGTCGCCGAGATGACGCTTGGACTTGCCATAGCCCTCCTTAGGAACATGCCCCGTGCGGACAAGGGGATGAAAGAGGGTCTGTGGGAGAAGAAGAAGCTCAGGGGCATGGAGGTCTCCAGGAAGACATGGGGCGTGGTCGGTCTGGGCAATGTAGGCAAGCTCCTCGCCGGCCTGCTCGGGGGGTTCAATTGCCAGATACTGGCATACGACCCTTACGTCTCAGAAGAAGCTGCCGTCGGCGTGGGTGCGAAACTCGTGCCCCTCGAAGATTTGTTGAAGGATTCTGACATAGTATCCGTACACGTTCCGCTGCTTGACTCCACCAGGGGCATGATAGGCTCCAAAGAGTTGTCTTTGATGAAAGAGTCGGCCATAATAATAAACATATCCCGCGGCGGCATAATCGATGAAAAGGCCCTGCATGGGGCACTCAAAGACGGAGCTATAAAAGGCGCGGCCTTAGATGTCTTTGAAAAAGAGCCGCCGACGGACTCCCCGCTTCCCACACTGCGCAACATCCTGCTGACTCCGCACCTCGGAGGCTCCACTGAAGAGGCGCAGGAGAGGGTCGGGCGGGAGATAGCGGAGAAGGTCATCAAGGCGCTGGAGTGAAGCGAGTGCGTTCGCCAATCCAATATTCCAAACTTCCAAACCGGCTTTTTTACCGTTAAATAAGCTATCCGGTTGCCGGAGTTGTCTAACGGGCCAGGTCAAGTCCGTCAAACCGGGGCGAAGACTTGACCTTTTTATAGCTTAAGCGGTAATGAATACGACCCAAAAATGCCTGAGCTCGACTTGCAGAAGCTTTTAGCCGCAGACAACCCTTCTGGAAAGGACTCCTCTGAAGATAAGAAAAAAAAAGAGGAAAATGAGTCGCCTGACGAAAAGGGGCAGCCTGCGGGCGAGCCCGGGGCGGCACCCGGCGAGGGCCTCCTGAAACTTCTGAAGCAGGAGAAGACTTCCAAGGAGAAGATAATCGACAGCTACGGCAATGTCGAGATCGTGGATGCCGGGAAAGAGCTGTTCCTTTATCGCGTCAAACTGCCCAACCTCACTCCTGCGGACCACAAGGTGATCGAGTCCATACAGAAAGTCGCCGTCAAGATAATCGACACCAGAAAGGAGAGCACCAACTCCAAGGTCCGCAAGCAGAGCCTAAGGGACAAGATATACGACATGGTGTCGAGGACCTCGTCCATAAACGTTTCCGAGAGCAAGATGCAGGCCTACGCCGATCTAATCTCCAGAGAGATGGGCGGATACGGCCTCTTGGACTATTTGATGGACGACGACAAGCTTGAGGAGATAATGGTCGTCCCTCCCAACAGGCTGGTTTACGTCTTCCATAGGAAGCACGGAATGCTGATAACCAACATAGGCATAGATTCCGACGAGTACGTCACGAACATAGCTGAGCGAATAGCAAGAGACGTCTCGAGACGGGTGGACACAAACAACCCGCTCCTGGACGCTCGCCTGCCCTCCGGTGACAGGGTTAACGCCACGCTGCAGCCGGCCTCCGTGGACGGCCCCAGCATAACGATTCGAAAGTTCAAGGAGAACCCGTACACTCTGGTTGACATGATAAAGTTCAACACTCTGAATGCGGAGGCGGGCGCTTTTCTATGGTTGGCTGCGGAGGGCCTGCAGTCCTATCCTTGCAACACCCTTATATCCGGCGGGACTTCATCGGGCAAGACCACCCTTCTGAACTGCATCTCTATGTTCGTCCGACCGACCGAAAGGGTTCTCACAATAGAAGACACGGCCGAGCTGAAACTACCTTTGAGGCACTGGGTGCGGCTTGAGACCAAGCCACCCAGCATCGAGGGCACCGGCGAGATAACGATGGACGTCCTCCTGAAGAACTCACTGAGGATGAGGCCCGACAGAATCATAGTGGGCGAGGTAAGGCATGCCGAAGCATTCACCCTCTTCACCGCCATGAACACCGGGCACCAGGGCTCCATGGGGACCATTCACGCGAACAGCAGCGATGAGACTCTTGTAAGGCTGATGTCGCCGCCGATGAACGTCCCTGAGCAGATGGCGACAGCTTTGGATTTGGTAGTGGTCCTCAACCGCATAAACGTCCCCAAGGTCGGGCTGGTCAGGAGGATAACCGAGATAGCCGAGATAACGGGCAACAAGAAGCCTGAGCTGCACATGCTCTACGAGTGGAATTCCGAGAAAGACGATATGGTGCTGGTTGACAAGAACTCTTCAGTCAAGAAGAAGATGCAGAAATACTCGGGGATGTCGTCGAGCAAGATAGAGCATGAGCTGGATGTAAGAAAAGAGTTATTGTCCGCCGCCGCCAAGAAAGACATAACGTCGTTGAAATCCTTTGCGACCTTCATACAGAAATACTACGACCAGAACGATTAATTTTTAAAAGAACCCCTATAATATCTAACGATGCCTGACGACAAAAAATCCAAGGACCTAAAGGACCTTAGGGACTGGGACGAGACCTTCAGCAAGATACGGGCAAAGAGCGATTCTTCCAGAAAACCGACAGGACCAGAGAGGCTCCCTTCTTCCGAAGAGCTTGAAACGGAATGGGAAAAGAAGATAAAGTCAGGGGACAATGATTTCATAGCCTCCAAAGAATCCAAGAAGCGGGCCGATTCGCTGGAAGACGTCTTCAAGCAGCTCAAGGAGGCCGAGACGCCTATGATGAAAAAGTCTGAAGGCGGAAAAAAGCGACTTGACAGAATCGGCGGAGCCATAAAGGGGGAGGTTCCGACAATAGGCGAGAGGGAACTGACCGGAGAGAGGCTGTCCGGCCTTTACAGGCTATATCCGATGGGGCAGATTCCGCCTTTGAACCTTCTCTCCAAAATGCTGTTCAACATCAGCGGCGAGTCCTTGGAGAACGACCTCAAAAGATCCAAGATACCACTCTACCCCGACGAATACGCTTCCTTCTCCGTAGCCATGGGGTTCATAGTGAGCATAATCCTCTTCATAGCGGTCTTCCTTCTGACCTTCTCCCTCCCCCTGACACTTTCGGCGATAGTGATGCCCCTGATAACCTTCATCCTGTCTCTGCTCATAATCTCTCTGTTCGCAGTGAATCTTCCGTCCATACAGCTCAAATCCAGCTCCAAGGATGTGGACAAGCAGCTGCCTTTCGCCCTGAGGCATATGTCGGCCCTCCTCAGCGCCGGCATAAGCATATTCGACTCAATGGCCTCCGTCTCCAAAGCGGACTATGGTCTGCTGTCTACTGAGCTGGACAAAGTGATATGGGACGTGAAATCCGGCGAGAACTTCTCCGAGGCGCTAGAGGATGCCTCCAACAGGATAGGCTCGACATCTTTCACAAGAGTCACCATACACATAAGGAGGGCCCTGCAGATGGGTGGGGATGTTGCGAACATAATAAGCCAGATAGCGGACGACTTGACCTTCGAGATGAGGATGAAGATATCCGATTTCGTCGAGAAGCTCAACGCATTCGCGATAGTGTACCTCATAGGCGGCATAGTGGGTCCGGTGGTAATAGCGGTCTTCGCGGTGGTCGGAAGCGCCCGGCCGCTCCAGGATGTCGGCGGAGGCGGAGGGATGCTCGATATAACAATGCTGACCTTCATGGTCCTGCTGATGTTCCCGCTGATTATGATACTCATAACCTATGTGGTCAAGTTGATGGAGCCCAAAGTCTAAGATGAAAAAGGACACGTCTGACAGGGGGGATGACCGGGGGTACAGCAGGTATCTCGAGACCAGCAAGATACGTGTGTCGCCGGTGATATGGGTCGTGATAGCGATAGTCATAGCCGTAATACTCAGCCTCCTGATGTTCATCGCCTTCCCCTCCAGCCCTGCGATTGCCCTGATTTCGATAATAGCCGTGCCCTTGCTGATAATAGGCTTCCCCATAATACTCAAGGAAAGGCGTGACACCCGGATGGAGGACTCAATACCCGACGTGTTCGAAGAGCTGGCGACATCCCTCAGGGCGGGCGCCACTATCGAGCAGGCGCTGCTTGACCTCACCAAGATACAGAAGGGCCCGCTCATAGACGAGCTTAAAATAGCACTGAGCGACATGGAGGGCGGCTTCAGCTTCGAAGAGGCTCTGGAGAACCTCATATCTCGGGTGGACGTCCTCATGCTGAAGAGGATATTCAAGATAGTCATAGACGGGAAGAAGGCGGGCGGAGAGCTGGCTGACATATTGGACGCAGTAGCTTCGGATGCCAGAGAGATGGCCCGTCTGCAGAGAGAGAGGACGAGCAAGACCCTTATGTACGTCATATTCATATTCGCGGCAGGCGCAGTGGTGGCACCACTGATATTCGGCTTTGTTACCGAAATCGGGGGGATGGTGGCTAATGTGGGGGCTACAACTCAGGTGGCCAATCCGCTGAACATCCCGGGAACCGAACTGAACCTTTTCTGGCTATATCTGATTATCGAGACATTCATCTCTGGGATAATGCTGGCCGTGGTCAGGGGCATGCGAATGTGGAAGGGTATAATCTTCTACTCGTTGTCCATGGCCCTTATCGGCACTATAGTGTTCGAGATATCAAAGGCTATAGCAGCTTCCATGTTGGCTTAAACCTTTTTTATCCAGAAAAAGGCAAAATAACCGGATATTCTTTTAGTCTTGTCTATTGTGGGCCCATGGTCTAGCCTGGTATGACGCCACCTTGACATGGTGGAGGCCGCCGGTTCAAATCCGGCTGGGCCCACTTCAGTCTTCAGTCTTGGGTTTACGGTTTTCTGTAAAATGCCTGTTGTGAGAGTGAGCATGTGGGACGGCAGGACGAGGGAGCAGAAGGCGGAGCTGGCCGAGGCCATAACCGAAGCAGTCTCCGAGATAGCCGGGACTCCGCGAGAGCACGTCTGGATAGTCTACGAGGACGTCAGGAAGAGCGATTGGGCGATAGGCGGAGAGCTTTGCGACGAATAAGGCTGCCTTGTCCTGTCGAAGGTCTTTTATATCCGAAAACGCAAACTATACGGGCCCGTAGCCTAGTCAGGATAAGGCGACAGCCTTCTACGGCCTTTTTCCACGAGGTTCGCAAAGCGAACCTGTGCACGGGTTCACGTTATGTGAACCTCGTGTTCAGAAGAAAAACGCCGGCGAAAAAGAACGGTTCGCCAAGAGGTCTGGAGAAAGCTGTAGATCGCGGGTTCGAATCCCGCCGGGTCCGTACTTACTTGTCTTAGCGTAGGCTCGTACGGCCCGGCTTATGTCGAGAAGGGATGCTCGGCTTAGGTTCTTCTCAACATCCCGCCGGGTCCGCTCACTTTTCTAAGGACTATCTAACCTTCTCAAGATATCCTTCATCTGGGCAATCTCTCTTTCCTGCGTCTCAATTATTGCAAGAGATAGATTTTTGACTTCGGGATCGGTTATATCGGCATTCTCACTAGTCAAAATAGCGCTTGAGTGATGGGGTATCATAGCTTGCATATACTGCACATCGTCTACTGGAACTTGCGCCCTTAGTAATATAAGAGATATTACAAAGATTGCAGCACTGATACAGGCTATAGTTGCATTCATCCTTTTGTTTGGGAACATCTGCCTCATCAAAACAAGCATTAAAATAGCCATAGGCGAAACCATCAATAGCGCCATGTAAAACCTAGTGTAGCTCAAATATATGTGGTCTAATGAATAGACGTTGAGAAACATAACACCATACATGATAACAAAAGAAATGCAAAGGCTCAGAAACAATATCTTATATGGGTTTTCCATTTTTAGTTATACTCTTGAATTTATATAAATAATGTGGAATCACGGAACTTGTTAGACTCATTTCTAAAACGGTCCTTGGCAGTTTCATCCAACGGTGCGGATTCCTCTGGAGGTGTGGGTACCGCCGGGTCCGTTAGTTTTTTATGGATTGCCCTATTACTACCCCATGAATAAAGGGCAGATAAGCCTTGCCATAGCCCTCATAGTGCTGCTGGTCATAATAATAGTCATAGGCCTGCTTTTTGTCTTCGTGCTGAACCAGCCCGGGCACACCCCGGCATACGGCGACCAGGCGGCTTACGCTGATTGGTGCGTTCCCGGAGGCAGTGAATATTATGAAGGCATGTATGCCGTGGTCGAGGGCATGGTCAATTTCCAGGGACAGGAGCTCTGTAGGGCCAGCCTGGCGCATGCCGGCGAAACAGGCTATATGTACTTCAACGAGGACTCCAGCGTCTGGTACGTGACGGACGCCTTCGGCAACATACTCGGCTCATACCTGGACTCGCCGGACTCGGACGAGGATGTCGCGACCCGCCCTTCTACGGGAGGCGGCAGCAGCGAGGTCTGCCTGGAGCACGGCGAGCTCATGGATTTCGTCAATGGCGTAAAATACGAAGATGAGGATGTATGGCCCGACTGCGACCTCGAGGAGACGCCCTTCAGCGCTGGGCAGGGGATGGCAGGCGGGGCCGGGCTGAGGAGCTGCAACAGCCTCGGCATAATCAATGCGGGGACCAAGGACCCATCCGCAGTCACCATGGACGATGTTTATGCGGGCGCTATGGAACTGAACCCCACAGCCGCAGTCGGCAACACATATGCCGTGGAGCTCAGGGATGGCAATTATGCCGCCTTGGAGGTAAACTCGGTTTCATCCGACCAGATGACCGTCTGCTTTGACTGGGCGATGGTCGGCGGGGCTATGCAAGGGACTGCTTCAGGCGATTCCGGTTCCGGGCAAGACCAAGATACTGATTGCATAACCGGATATTGTCAATGCGGGGACGGCGTCGCGGTCGAGAATTGCCCTGATAGCGGAATTTTCAATGCCGCACCCGTTATTGCGGGTTACTATTGCGGAGCAGTGACATACAAAGGCCAGACTGCGTGCAAGATATCAGTGCCCGTGACTGATCAGGGAGGTTTTTGCATGTACGTCTCGCCGATAGTCGAGGATATCGTCCATGCAAGTGGGTTCTCAACTCTTCCCGACGGGACCGAGGTGGACGATCCCATGATGTATAACTACTGTGGGGATCCCATCTCCTTTGATGATCTTTAACTTTCAGAATCCTTAAAATGGATGCAAGGCTCACCACTGTCAGATCCGTTCACTTTTTTATATGTTGCCCCCTTAGATAAACGATTACCCAATAAACGAGGATAAAAAATGCCAGGAAAGCCTAAGGTACATACTGCGGAAGTGCATTTCTCCCTATTCGGAAAAGATAGGAAACCGCCGACGCATGGAAAGTTCAATTACCACATAGACGGAAAAAGATGTGTGGTACATGCGGGTCCGGGGACATACATTTCAGTGCTGCCCACAGGACCAAAAGCAGACGGTTCGCGCCAAGTTCCGACCCACACGAAAGAGGCGATAACAGACGCCCTGCGGGCTAAACATAAGGGTCATACGGTCGAATTCGATGTTCAAAGGGGAGGGCCACCCCTCTGGTAGGCCTTAATGTTTTAGTCTTTTCTGAATCTTCCCCCCTTGCAGCTCCCGCAGGGCGTCTGAAGATATCCACCGCGCGCTCTTTGAGTCGATTTTCTGAATCTCTTTGGCGACCCCTATGGCGCGCGCGTTTAGTCTTTTGTTGCGCTTCCCGATGTTCCTAAGCGCCCAGCTGACCGCCTTTTTGACGTACTTGCGCTCGTCCGTGGACTCTCTCTTTATTATCGGGAAGAGCTTCTCAAACTTCTCGTCCGGCGCCTTCTTGTCGTGTACCGCCAGACCGGCCATGAGCGAGAATGCTCCGCGCTTGACGAACTCCTCCTTGCGCGCGCTCCATTCCTCAGCCTTCCTGTAAGCATAAGGCGTCTGGTCGAACAGGCTCGTGCAGGCCTGGTCGCAGACGTCCCAGGAGTCGAAGTCCTTGGACCATGATTCCATCTGCTCTTCGGTTACGAGCTTCGGGTCGTCGATGAAGACGGCCAGCAGACGGGCCTCGTGTATCCCCGATGCCCAAAGTTCGAGAGCCAGCCCATGGTCTCTGCCGATGCCCTTCGCCATCCCCCTCAGAACGTAGACTGAGATTCCCAGTGTCCCCTCCGTGCTTATGCCATAGCGAGCCATCCCCTTGACGTTTTCGGGATTGGCCATAGACTTCAGTTTCCCCAAAATCTCTTCTGCGCGCATCTTAAGGTAGTATGAGGAACAGCAGTGTCCCCAGGACAGCATGGCTGAAAATAGGACCTAACAAGTTCCTCTCCTTCTCATAGGCCCAACCCCAGGCGAATCCGGCTATGAGTGTCGTCAGCATAACGATGTCGACCTGTGGGATTCCTATGAAAAAGTGGGAAAGCGAGAAGACAAGCGATACTATGAAGACGTTCGCCAAGGCTGGCATAGCTCTCCTGAGCAGCCCCTGTCCGTAGCCCCTGAAGATGAACTCCTGCGCAGGTATGGAGATGCTCCAATAGGCTAGATACCCAAGATTCGGCACTTTGAGGCCATAGCCGTTGACAACCGCGAAAATAGCCAGGCCAGCGACGCCCACCAGCGTGAACGGGAGCTGAATCCTGATTGCCGGCCATATACGCTTGATTGTAAGACCCAGGTTCTCAGGGTTTTCTTTCTTCCAGTAGTTGAAGATCGCTATGAAGCCTATGACCGTGCTCATGGTCAGGTAATAGTCCGCGCCTCTCAGGAGCATGAAGGCGGTGACTGCCAGAAGCACGGCAAGCTCGAAGATTCTCCGGCCGGTATCCATCCCCTATCTTACAGTTGTTGAATGAAAAACCGTTTTTATGTTCTCTTGCTATAATATCCCGATCAGGCCGGCGAGTGCTTATCCAAGCATCACCGCTCTGTCGTAATGGGGTCGTAGGGTAGTCTGGCATCCTCGCAGGCTCCAGAGGAACCCCTTTCTTTCAAAAAGAAAGGTGTTTCATCCCCAAAGAAACGGGTTGACACATCATTCTCAGGGAAGGATCTTTGGAGCACCGAGCCGCTCTAATCGCGGCGATGACGAGATGTAGGTATACGCTTCGCGCATGGAGATACCTGCTGACCTGGGTTCAAATCCCGGCGACCCCATTCTTACTTATGCTAGAGTTAGCTCGAGTGCGGTCGTCTTATATCGAGAAGGATTGCTGGGCTTGGGATTTTCTCAACGTCCCGGCGCCCATCTTATTCTCAACTAATGAAGGATGGTGTCGAAGTGCCTTTCCTTTATGGGCCTTCCCGCGATGTAATTAAAATACACCTTCAGGTACTTCAGGAACATCAGGGCATAGTTCTCCTGCCTCATCCTCCTGACCGAGTTATAGACTTCCAGGTTACCATCCACCTTTATCTTCCCCCTCTTGCTCATCCTCACGCTCATGTCGGTGTCCTCGAACATGCTCATCTCCTCGTCGAATCCGCCCGCAGCCATGAACTCGTCCTTCCTGTATGCGCAGTTCGGGGTGGCCAGCTGCTGGAAGCCCAATGAAGAAGTCAGCCTGTAGAACAGGTCCGAGTTCATGCGAAACAGCACTTCATCCATCATGCCCCCGTCAGATGGCCGCAGGACTCCACCCAGGCCAGCCAGCTCCGGGTCTATGCAGAAATGATAGGCTATCTTCTCCAGCCAGTCCTCCGGCACGCGCGTATCCGCGTCCGTGAAGGCAAGGATTTCGCCTTCCGCTTCCTTTGCCCCGGCATTCCTGCCCGCCCCGGGCCCGGGTTTGCCGCAGTAGACCACCCTGCCATACTCTTTCGCCACCTCCTCTGTCCCGTCCGTCGAGTTGCCGTCAGCGACTATGATCTCGAAGTTCCTGTAGGACTGTTTTTTGATTGAGCTCAAGCACTTCTCAATATGGTTTATCTCGTTCTTCGTGGGGACGATGACCGTTATCTTCTTTCCCGAGAACCTTTCCAGAGTGTTTCTGTAAACCTCCTCCAGCCCTTTGACCGTATTCTCCATAGAATATCTCTTCTCTACAAGTCTTCTGTTTTTCCTTTTCAAGCCCTCCAGCCTCTTCCCGTCGGCCAGGAGAGTGTCGATTTTCCCTGCCAACTCTTCCGGATTCTTGAACATATCCTCTTTGTCGAGAAGCTCACCGGCCGCCCCCACTTCGGTCGACATGACCGCGCACCCGGAGGCCATGGCCTCCAGCAGGACTATCCCCTGCGTCTCCATCTCCGAGGGGAACACGAAGATGTCGGCAGCTGCGAAGGCCTGGGGCAGGATTCCGTCATCCAGGAAACCGGTGAACATCACATCTCTGCCTGCCTTTTTCCGGAGGGCCCTTTTCATCTTGCCTTCCCCTGCCATCACAAAGGCTGCATCCGATTTCGACATCATGGCCGATTCGACGAAGATGTCCGGCCGCTTCCTCTCTTCAAGGCGACCGACGAAAAGCACGACCTTCCTGCCTTTTGGGATTCCGAACCTCTTCCTGAATCCGCCATCGTCCGTTTTTGGGCTGAACCTCTCCGTGTCGACGCCATTGGGCACCACGAAGACGGGCCTTTTGACGCCTCTCTTTTCCAACTCTCCTTTGGTCCATTCCGAGGGGACGATTATCGAGTCGCAGCTGTTGTACAGGCGCATCAGGTACCTCCACATGACCTTGGAGGCGAACCTGCCCGGGAGCGAGTCCGTGGACGCGTAGTAGCCGAAGAAGGCCGAGGGGTCTGTGTGGAACGAGCCGACCAGGGGGAGGAGGTTCTCCCGCGCGCACTTCCAGCCGTAGTAGAACATGGGGTAGGGGGTGTGTACGTGTATTATGTCATATCCCTTCGCGCGCCTGACTATGTCCCCGGCAGAGAGCGCGAAATCGTATTCCGGCGAAGTTGGCACGGGTATGCCGCCGACCCTCTCGACACCCTCGCCGACCGGGGAGAATATCTCGTCTTTCCAGGCTTTTTTGGCTTTGTGCACCTCGTAAAGTGCCTTTGCCACGCCGTTGTTCTGCGGAACGTATGTGTCGGTGAAGTTGGCTACCCTCATGTTTTATAGACTTTAGTCCCCCCGCTTTGGAATACAGTCTCCAGGCCTAGCTCTTTGAACTTTTGGATGTCGAACCCGTAGTGCTCGACGTCCCTCTCCCCGACCACGACATAATCCACGCCGTGTTTTTCCATCAGCATCAAAGCTTCCTGCCCGTCCGCCGTCTTCAGGGCAGTGTGCAGGTCTACCCACCTCTCCCTGTCCGGGATGCACTCCAGGAACTGGTCGAAGCTGGTTTGTATCCCCGGCCTCATCGCTAACATGTTTATGGTCCCCGACACCTCCAGGTTGGCCAAAACCACGCCGCTTTCGACGTTCTCGTCAATCCACTCGGCGCCCGCCACGTCGCCCTCGGACAAAGCCGGCTCTACGGCCATGACCGACAGCAACATCCCGACTATGGAGATTATCACTATGGCTAGCTTGTATTCTCTTTTAATCCTCAGCTCCGTCAGTAGGAACGGCATGCTGAAGCCGAACAGCAGTATCTGGTCGTAGGGATGCAGCTCGGGTATGAAGAGCGAGACCAGGAAAGCAACCACCGAGATGCCCAGAGCTATCCTCCACAGAACCGCATAATCATCACGGCTTTTTCTGACCAGGTAGAACAGCCCGAAGCCTATCGCGGCTATGAACGGCGCCATGACCCAGAGATAGGACGTGCCTGGGTCGTTCACGCTGACGACGGCCGTGGATATGTCCAGGCACTCTCCGGCCCTGCTGGCAGACATCAGCAGCCATGGGGACATCAGCCCGCCCCCTATGGCGGCTATGAGCAGTGCATATACCAGGAAGTTCTTGTCGCCTCTGCTGAGCTTCCAGAGCGAGAAGGCGAGCAATACGACGCCGATGCTGAGGGCTATGCCGTAATTGAAGAGAAGCGTCAGCGCGAACAGACCGCCTGCCGGCAGGTACCTGCCCTTCAAGAAGAAGTAGACTATCAGCGGGAATAGAAGAAGGCCGAAGAGATGGGGGCTGTCATAGGACTGGGAGGTCACTATGGGACTGAAGGCCATGAAGGCCGCCCCCCAGAGGGCGGCTTCCTCGTCCCTCCACTTCTTAATCAGGAAATATGCGGTCAGGGCCAGCAAAGCGCTGACCAGCGGAAGGGCGTATTGTATCAGATCGAAGACCTCTATGCCCGTCATGATGCTAGCATAGCCTAGCAGAAGGTGGTATCCGGGCGGATAGAGGTGCGGTCTCCCTCCGGCCACAAAATCCCGAGACGGCACCCAGCCCGTCCGGGCCACAGTCTGCCCTATTCTGGTGTGATAGATGGAATCGAAGTCAACCAGGAAATCATGTGTTAACGGCGGATGTATCTTGACGGCGAGGCTCAGCAGGATTATGCCCAGGATTACGTATCTAGCTTTCATCCAGGACCTCCTCGTAGACCCGTTTGAGCTGCAGACCGACCTTCTCCATGGAATGCCCCTTCACGCTTCTTTTCCCGCCCTTGACCAGCTTCTTCCTCAGCGATTCGTCCTCTACCAGCTGCCGCAAATAGTCCTTGAACTCCTGGTCGGTCTTGGCTCTGAGGCAGTCCTTGCCGTCGCGGGTCCAGTCCCGGAACACGGGCAGATCGCGTATCAGGACGGGCCTCCCCATGGCCCATGCCTCTAGTATCACTATCCCCTGCGTCTCGGCCATGGATGGGAAGAAGAATATGTCGCCGGCCGAATAAGCCGCCAGTATGTCATCCACATAACCTGTGAATTTGACGTTATCCGGCTTGCTCTCAAGGGCCTGCTCCAGCTCCTTGTTCTTGACGAGAGCCCCGTGGAAGAGATTGCCGAACCACATGAATCTGTTGTCGAACTCCCTTGCCACGTCCACGAAGGTCTTGACCCCTTTTCTGACGAACACGTGACCGATGGAGAACGGCACGATACCTTCCATCCCGTATTTCCTGCGGTAATCCTCCCGCTTCTCCTGGCTGAACTTGAAGATGTCCAGGTCCACTCCGTTGCTGACCGGTGTTATCGGCTGGGTCAGGCCGTAGTCCTCTAGCCTATCTTTTGTGTATTGGCTGGGGCATATTATGTGGTCAGCCTGCCCGTAGAAGTACTTCAGGTACTTCCTGAATATCGGGGCTATGGTGTTGCTGAAGGTGAAGCTGTTGCGGGTATCCTCTTCCAGCGTGTGAGCGTGCATTACTACCTTCTTCCCCTTCGATTTAGCCAGCTTGGCGTAGAATAGCGATTTCGGGAATACGGTGTTGATGTGTATCAAATCGTAGTCGCCGAGCGGATCGGTCGTGTACTCCACGCCCGCCAGCTCCAGGGCTCTTCTCTGCCTTTGCAGGGCCACCCCTATGCCGCTCTTCCTCATCAGGGCATCCCCCTCAAGGTAAAGGCACACCTTCATCTTCAACCTCCCTGTAGACCTCGACCAGCCTCTTGACCGTGTTCTTGATGCTCCTCTCTTTTGCGCGCTTTTTCGAGGATTTCGCAAGCTTCTTCTTTTTGCCGTAAACCAGCTCCAGCTTATCTTTCAGGTCCTGGACGTCTCCCGGGACGTATCTGTAGCCGTTGATTCCCTCGGTTATCGTAGTTTTGAGGGCCATGGCATCTGCGCCCACCGCAGGGGTCCCGCAGGAGTTCGCCTCCAGGACCACCAGCCCCTCCGTCTCTGCTCTGGAGGGCAGGACCAGGACGTCCAACAGGGAATAGAACTCAGGGAGCCTCTCTCTTGGAAGGAAACCCAGGAAGCGGACGTTCTCTTTGCCCTTGGCGATCTTTTTGTAATCCTCATGCTGCGCGCCCTCGCCCGCCACCAGGATAGTCCCGTCGAACTCGTCCGCAACGTTTATCAAATCCTCCAGATGCTTCTCCCAGGAGTGCCTACCTGCGAATCCGATGACCGGCCCGTCCGGCACATCGTAGTCCTTCTTGAACTTCTCAAAGGGCTTCTCTTCAAAGAAATCCGCGTCTATGCCGTTCGAAAAAGCTATAGTCTTTGAGATGTATTTACCTAGCCTGTCCTTGAGCATGTCTATTAGTACCTGTGAAGGCGCAGTTATCAGCTGGCATCTTTCCAGCAGCTCTCTTTCGTATTTGTAATAGCATACCTTCAGACTGGCCTCCACCAGAGGATTGGAGCTTATCTGATGCAGATACAGGTCCGGCGGCGTATGATATGTGAGTATCCTGGGTATCCTCTGCTTCCTCCCCACGGCCACTCCCAGAGTAGCCAGTGTGACGAAGCCATGGATGTGGACCAAATCGAGGTCCTTCTCTATCCTCTTGAAAGACGGGAGGCCTATCTTGTATCCTTTATAGAAGAAGAACGGTATAGATCTCAGGGGGACCTCATGCTCCTGCGGCTCATAGCCCTCGCATTTGGGATAGTATATGAACACCTCATGCCCCAGCTTCTCCAGCTCCCTCTTCCAGAGGCTGACCGTGTAGGTGACTCCGTTTATCTGCGGGAAATACGTGTCCGTGAAGAAGCCGATTTTCATCTTTGGAGTTTGACCTAGATTATCTTTAAAAGAATGTAAAGGAGGGTCCAGAACAAGGTGTTGTTCGCGACTATTACGAGTATCTTACGGGACAGCTTCTCCTCGGTCATGGGGCCCAGCTTGCTGACGATTAGCTTGGCGAAATCCAGTTTGCCCGATTTGGGAACGTGCAGCTTGCCGTCTTCAAGCACATATGGCTCCTCCTTCTTCTGGCTCATGTCGCCCGGGTTGGTCTTGAGTTTGAGAAGGATGTCATAGATGTGGGGCGCGAACAGCCCCAGGGCCAGATACCATCTGTCTATGAAGAGTATCATGCAGCCGGCGAAGGCGCCGAAGAGCAAGGTCCCGCTGTCGCCGGGGAATACGCGCGCAGGATGGCGGTTGAAGTAGAAGAGCCCCCCGGCCGCGCCGACCATTATCAGGCCCATGACTACCAGAGTGCTCGTGTATACCTCAGAGAAAGCGGCCATGACCGTCAGCCCGGAAAGCACCGCCATCGAGGAACCGACTTCCCAACCATTGAGCCCTGCGAAGGAGTTTGACAGGGAAGAGGTCGCCAGTATCAGCAAGCCGCCCAGCACTACATACCAATAGAGTGTGCAGACGGAATAGCCTTCCATGAGGGAGGGCATCACCAGGTATGTGAAAGGAACAGTAATGATGAAGAGTGTTATCCCCCTGTTGGCCACATATTTGATCCATCCCTCCTCTTTTTTGAACAGGCGGAAGCCGTCGTCGAAGAAGCCTATGGCCGCGAAGCAGGTCATGACGAACAGGAAGGCGTAGGCCAGCGGATTGATTATCTCCAGATTCACAAGCAGGAGCACCAGCAGCCATATGCCCGGGAGCAGAAGCATGCCGCCGGCCTCCGGGATATTGGGCTTTCCCGGCTTGTTTATGTCTGCCCCCCCTATGCCAAAAGAGAGCATCCTGCCTTTCAGCAGCCGGACGAATGCCAGCCCCAGAGCTGCCGAGGCGACTAGCACTCCAAAATATATCAATTCCACCGTCATCTTGAAATCAGCAGGACAGTGTCAAAAATCAGACTGTGCAAGCTCTAATGTTATAGATTATGCAATTAAAAAGAGCCCATCTGCGGGAAAAGAAAGGCCATGGCTCCGGCAAGAATCGCGTAGGTCAGAATGGCCCAGTCCGCCCACCTCCCGACGTCCTCCCCTCTTATTCGGAATGTGATTAGCACCAAGATGGGTATGGCGGTCAGCGGCAGGAGGTCCCTGAGATCGTTGGAAAACCAGATGATGAATGCCAGTATCATGAAGATGGACGCGTATGATATGGACTTTGACACCTTCTTCCCGAAATAGACGGCCGTGGTGATTATCCCGGCCCTCTCGTCTATCTCTAGGTCGAAGACCTGGTTCCATTCCAGGATTGTGAGGTTCGAGAGGCCCAGGAAGAGGGGCCACAAAGACAATGCAGTATCTGCGCGCAATCCCAGGGCCAGCGCCGGGAACAAAAAGAAGCCGAATATCCAGATGAAATGGGACGCCAGATCGACGACAGGCTTTCTCTTGAGATACCGCGAGTACAGCGTTATGTCCAGGGTCAGAACTGCCAGCAGCAGCAGCTGGCCGGGGAACCAGATCCATGCCAGGAGGAACATCGCAGAAAGCAAAAGGACATTCATCGATATCATCTCCTCTCCCGAGACGTCCCCTGCCGCATAGGGGTTCCTCCCCCTCTTTATCGGGTCCAGCCTGTCGACCCCCTTGTCGAAGAAGTTGTTGGAGCAGAAGCTGTAAAGGAAGTATAGCATCATGACCACGAGTATGCGCGCAGACTGCCCCAGTGAAACGGGAAGGGAGAAGAACCTCGAGACGAAGAATATGGAGCCCGCTACCAGCAGGATGTACGACCAGGAGTGCTTGACCCTCATGGCCCTGGCGTACAGCGAAATCCTGGATGTCATTCCGTATCCTTCATGATCTCCCTCAGCAGCATGGTGGCGTAGGTGCCCGGAGGAAGCATGAACCTCACGGTTATCTTAGAATCCTTCTCGTTAAAATCTGCAACCTCGAAACCCCTAAACTCCTGCAGGGTCGCCCTTGTCTCGCCCTCCAGGCTCATCTCCGGCATGGGGGTGACTTTGAACTCCTCTGTTTTCATATCCTCCTCCTCCAGTATGCGCGCGCTTATGCTGTCAGGCTTTGTAGTGTAACCGACCAGGGGCAGCTCTTCCGGAATCTCACCCTTTTCAATGCACTCGCTGAGGGCGAGGTTGAAAACATAACCCTGATAGGCGTGGACGAACATCTTCCTCAGCTTCTTGGGCAGGACTCTGAGCGCGCCGACGAAGTCCGTGGGCGTCTTGACCAGGTGGTTGAGGACGCTCTTCTCGAAGCCCAGGTAGTTGGGGAAGGTCTCGAAGGCTTTCTTGAAATCCTCGGTTTTCTTCAATTCTTCTCTCGCCCCCGTGGCATTCTCGGGCTCGTCGCCCGTCCCTGCCACGAACTCCATCACGGCCTCCTTGAACCTGCCCTTCAGGATGTGCTTTCCGACTATGTGGTTGTCGAGCCGCATGCCGAACCGCTGCTTTCCGAAGAAGTTGGGCATTCTGCCGCCCAGCTGCTCCACGGTCTTCTGAACAGTCTTATCTGCATCATCAGCTACCTCCCTGATGACTATCGTGAAGCGGTTCCCGCTGAGGGTCCCTAAGTTGACCGGGCTGTCAGAAGTGGAGAAGTCGCGCAGCATGATATCCTTTATCCTCAGCTTCTCCAGCTTCTCCTTGGGCACCTTCCAGGCGGACACCCGCTGCGCGCTTATGGAGCGGCGGTCTTTGGTGCCCGCGTATTTCAGCCGCTTGTGCGAGACCCCGCATGCGCGCGCTATGGCCTTCACCGCGCGCATAGTGTCCCAGTTGTTCTTCTCTAACGTGAAGTGGGTGTAGTCGCCGGGTTCGTCTTCGAACCTCTGGCTCCCCCCTATCCCCAGGACGATCCCATCCGGGGTCACCTCCTCGACCAGGAAGTCCTCAGGCTCCCGCTTTATGGCGCCGCCTATGCCTTTTATCTTCGAAAGATATGCGCGCAGCCCTACTCTCTCCTCACTGGACATCGCCGAGGTCCGGGTTTTTAACGTTTATGCAGATGCCCTTCTTGATGCAGCCCTTGCAGAAGAACTGAGTGTCATAATCGACCAGCACGGACTCGCCCTCAGCCGTGACCTGCTCTATGACAGCCTTGACAAAGCTGCTCCCCTTGCCGAGCACTTTCCCGCAGTTGGAGCAGTATTCCTTTACTTCCGTTAGGCTTTCGGGCAGGTGGGCCATTTCCGATTTATTTATCTGGAGCATCTTAAAAACCTTTTCTTAGACTAAGCGAAAAAAGGATAAAAACATCTTTGACGCGCCTTTAAAGCTTTTAGCTTCCGTTACTTTTCACCGGTGACAAGAAGTTACACTACACTTAAATGCTTTTCGGTTTCTGCACGCTTTTTATGTAGTGTAACACAAAATATCCCGCTTCAGATAGGCGAGTCTCCTATCCGAGCGTCTCTCGCCCGGGTTGACCGGCGAGCATCATACAAGCGAAGTGAGCCGCTTGCCTCCGTAGCTCAGTCTGGTAGAGCGCGTCCTTGGTAAGGACGAGGTCGCGGGTTCGGATCCCGCCGGGGGCTTTCCTTATTCTAAGCGTTGTCTCAGCCCCCGGCTTATGTCAAAGAGGATTTCTAAGCGGTGAACTCTTCGACATCCCGCCGGGGCCCCCCGGTCATCTGCGACTATCCTTTACTCCTCTCCAAGCCTTGCCCTCAGCGCGCGTATCCTTGCGTGCAGCTCCCCTAAATATCTATGCTTTGCCATTCCGCTCTTTGCCTGAACTTCGGCATGCGGGGCGGTGGCTGCCCATCTGAGCTCTTTCTCAGCCTCGTTTATCTGGACCACCGGGTCCGCAGCCTCTGCTGCGAGCCTTAGCCTTCTTTCGGCAGGGCCCTCTATGCCCCTTTCGGCAGGCTTCTCTCTCATAGCTAAATTGGCATGCTCTCTGCCTGCGGCCCTCTTCAGAGCCTTTGCCCTCTCTCTTTCCGCCGCCTTTCGCAGGCTACCCGAAACGGAGCCTTTCAACTTGCCTTCATTATTCAGCAGGAACCGCTCGAACAAGACAGCCCCTTCTGGATCGATCTCGCGCATGGCGGGCAGGACCTCCACCCACATGCGGTGGGAAGTCATATTCCCTATCGGCAGGTGGTCGACCATCTGCCATACCTGGTTCTTCGTAAGGCCGTATTTGGCGGCCAGTCCTTTGACCAACCCCCCTTTGACAACGCCGCTCTCATGCCTCTCAAGCTCCGCGTACTCGGCCCTCACCCTCATGCAGAGCGCAGTCCTCCCATATCTCTCTATGCGCCTTCTGCTGAGGCCATTCAAGGCCGACTTTTTGCTCCTCCTTCTGCCGCTCTGCTCGCTCGGCCTCATAAGGATTGCGCGCCTCAGCTCCGGCTCAAAATACTCGCTCCTCCTCTGTCGCGCGCTGAGCCTCATACCCTTCCTCGTTAGCACATAAGTCGCAGTCCTACCTCGCTCTCCGACATCCACTAACCCGGCTGTTACGAGCCTGTCGATATACTTCTCTGCCTCTTTAGCATGCATACCGGCCCTCTTTGCCAGCTCGCTGATGTTCAGGGGGTCCACACCCATAGCACTCCAAAGCCTGTAGCCGGCACTCCCTTTCGGTATGGGCGCCCTGTGCGCCCTTTCCGTCGCCATCCACCTGTACTCCTGCTTGTTACCCCCTTTGCCCTCCAATGAGACCCTTTCGGCCAGTCCCGCGGCTTCAAGGAGATTCAAAGCATTTATCACCAAGCGATGACCCCCTCCCGTCCTTTTGTCCAATGTTCGCGTAGTATAGGGCCCGTCATCTTGGACTAGCTTTTCTCTGACGTTGTGAAGGACATTCTTCCTCACTAGGCTGTTCAGAGATTCCAACCTCCCGTCTATTATCTCGACTCCTCTGCCGTCGAGCCGCCTCTGGAGTGAAAGGGCGGCATTCATCCAAGGCAGAAGCGCGTCCTTGTGCGTCCCCCTGCTCCTCACGAGAGCCTGCGCAACCTGGATGGCAGTCGGCTTGTGGGAGTACAGTCCCAATTCCCTGAGCAGGGCGTGCGCCATCCTCTTGGTCGGAAGCCTCTTGTGCTTGGAATTCAGGCTTTTGAGCCGCCTTATCTCTCCAGCAAGCTCTTCCTCGAAGCCTTTGGGGATGGGCTCTTTCCTTGCTGGCTTGGAGGGCTCTCTCACAAAGCTTCCGAGCCGCTTCTTGCCCATGCCTAGGGCCTCCCTGAAAGACGGACGCTCGCGTGGTTTTGCCTTCCTCTTAGGAGTCATGCCCAAAGTTAAGGCGTAAAGGAATAAAATCGCACCTATCAGGTTTGTAGCGCATCCTACCCCATGAACCTCTCCCAAATCGCCCAGGCGAACAGCACTATCGTCGCGGCGAAAAGGAGGATGAGAAGAGCGCCGACCGTGGCGCTTATTTTCTTGCCCATTCTGCGCGCGGTTTATTTCATGGACGTCTCGTAGATGGTCATCGCCTCGTCCGTGCTCTTGCCGTGGAGCGTTATGGCGGAGATGGCGTTGCACATGGCGACCGCCTCTTTGAGGGTCTTCTGGTGGATGTTGCGCCCGGTGGCGTTGCCCCAAGCCCCGCTGATGTAAATCTGGTCGTGCAGCCTCTGCAGGAACTTGCGAACGTCCGTCGACGAGCCGCCGGCGCAGACCACCTTTGTCCGGCCCCCGGCCACCACGGCCTCCTTCATTATCTCGGCCCTCTCGGCGCCCTCCTTCTTTGGGTAGTTGACCTTGACGAAGTCCGCGCCCAGGCACGCCCCTACCCCGGTCGCCCCCGCAATCAGATGCGGGTCCTTCTCGTCGGCCACAGCCTTGCCCCGCGGATAGATCCAAAGCACCACCACCAGCCCGTGCTTGTGCGCCTCGTAGACGATGTTGGCAGCCTGGTGCAGCATGTCCTTCTCGAACTCGCTTCCCAGATAAATCGTATAACCAACGGCCACTATCTTCAGCCCGCTGTTCTTCTTGAACTCGGCGATCTTAGCGACGTCCAGCCACTGGTTGCTGAACGGGTCCATCTGCTCTGTCTTGACCAGATTGGTCTTTGAGTTCAGCTTGACCAGATATGCCACGTTCTTGTAGTCTTGCCCGTAACGAGCTATCATGCCTATCTGGGTGGCGAAGACGCCTATCTCGCCCTGCGAAGCCACCTGGAACAAATGCTCCGGATCGGCGTCGTCCTCGGCGATGCCCTCGCCATAGAAGTCGTTGTTCAGATGCTCGACCTTCTGGTCGCCGGCGAACAGCATGAGCCTGCCTGTCTTCTTCGTGATTTCAAGATAGTTCTTTACATACTCGTCCCTTGCCCCTTTCGGCACCCCCGCAGGCACCTTCACGTCCTTCGCAGAAATCTTGAGGTCCATTTTTTAGTCAAGGGACATTAACTATTCCGATTATAAAAATCTCTTGAAAATGGAAGGAAAGACGCTCGACGAATCGATATCCTGGATGGACCCGGCCCTCCGGGAGATAATAATGAAGATAGCCACGGTCTCCGCGGAGATGAGGCTGGAGTTCCCCGGCAAGAGGGGGGCAGCCGAGAGCAAGAACGTGTACGGCGAGACCCAGCAAAAGCTGGACGTGTGGGCGGACAAGGTCCTGACGAAAGAGCTGCTCGCTACCGGCAAGGTGCGCGCCGTCGTATCGGAGGAGCAGGAGAAGCCGACCATGGGTGAGGGCGAGTATGTCATCACCATGGACCCGCTGGACGGCTCGTCCAACATAAAGAGCAACAACATCTTCGGGACCATAATCGGCATCCACAAGGAAGAGGAGATATTGACCAAGGGCGAGAACCAGATAGTGGCCTTCTACGTCATGTACGGGCCGCTGACCAGCATAGTCATGGCCGCCGAGAAGGGGGTCAACGAGTATGTCTTCGACGAGCATTCCAAGAAATATCGTCTGGTCAAGGAGAATATAACCCTGCCCGAAGAGGGCAAGCTCTACAGCGCCGGCGGGGGGAACCAGGGATGGGAGCCCAAGTTCGCCAATTTCATAGGCAAGCTCGTCGCGCGCAAGGTGAAGCTCAGGTACGGCGGCGCGTTCGTCGGCGACATAAA
>CAZINR010000005.1:0-40076 GCA_964540655.1 uncultured archaeon
AGAAGATGGCAACTGTGGTTATAGGGCCGGAGTAGGACAGCAGAGGCTTTACTTTGCTGGAAGCGAACCTCCTCACCAGCTCTGCCGCTCCGAAGGGTATGAGTATCAGCTTGGCGAGAGAGAAGAACAGATCCAGCGGGTTCAAATCGACCAGGACCCCGGTCAGCGGCTTGACGACAAGGGGCGTCACCACCGGCGCCAGGAGGGTCGTGAGCGCGGTTATCATGAGTGCGAGGGCGGCGTTCTTGCGCAGCCTCCCTATGTAGAAGGCGTTGGCCATGGCCGACGGTATGGCCGAATAGAGTATGAGGCTCAGGGCCAGCTCCCTCTCAAGGGCGAAGGACAAAAGATAGGCAATCAGGGGGCTGAGCACGAATACCAGGAGCAGGGCGGTCAGGAGCTCCCTCTTGTATTTCAGGGTCCGGCCCAACTCGGAGAGGTCTATCTTCAGGCTGGTGAAGAACATCACTACAAGCAGGAAATAAATGGCGTACGGGGTCACGTGCATCCCCGCCTGCGGCACGGCCAGTCCCAGTATGATTGCGGCCAGAAGAAAGAGCCAGAGCTCCTCGGAGAGGAAGCTCCGCAGACCCATCTTTACTCCTTGTCCTTCTTGACTACGGTCAGGGTCCCGAACTTTCCGGCGGTGAGCTGCATGTTGCCCTGCCACTCGGAGACATAGCCGTTGCTTATCTTGACCTTGTCCCCTTCCTTGACCTCGTCGACCTGCTCGTTCCAGAGGGACAGGTCTATCTCGCCAGTGTCGTCCTTGACCTTGGCGGTCGCCACTTTGCCGGCCCTGCCGTACTTTTCGAACTCTCTCGCCTCTCCGATCGAGGCCACCTCGACCTCGATGTCCACGTTGCCCGTCCGGGGCTTAAGCTCGTTTATTTTCATTTTGAGTTTTCAGCGGGTTATTTTGCAGAGCGATTATAAAAACTTTTCTTGCGCGTCCGTCAAAGAAACACATGGAAGTCCAATTCTCCGGCATCGACACGGATAGGGAAGAAAAAGAGCTGCTGAACGAGCTGAGCGAGAAATTCTGCAAGGGCTGCCACGGCATAGAGTCGTTGCACGTGAACGTGAAGGAGCATAGGAAGGCGGGGAACAGGTCCAAGTACACCGTCCAGGTGCGCGCGAAGCTGCCCCGGGTCAACATAAACACCGCCGAAGCGACGGACTGGGAATTCGAGAAGGCCGCCCGCGGCGCCTTCGACAAACTGTCGCGCGAGATAAAGAAGGACATCAAGTACTGAGGGAGCGGATATAATCCTCGAGGAGCGAGGCAAGACGGCGGTCCGATATTATCACGTTGGCCTCGTTGTTCTTCTCCAGGCTGTGATAGGACCAGTTAGTCGAGCCCAGCACCACGATTTGACCGTCTATGACTATGAGCTTGGCGTGCAGCGTGCCGTCGCCGGAGAACATGCTCACAGGCACGTTATTCCTCTGCAGGTGCCTGAGCGCCCTTTCGTTGCCCTCCGGCCAGTCGTCCAGGACCACGCTGACATCCACCCCCCTGTTGCGCGCGGCAACCAGCTGACTGACCAGCTTGTTCACGCCGGATTCCCTGTATTCGGGCGCGGTCTGGTAATTCATGGAGAACATGGACATGTGGACGCTCCCCCGGGCACCTGCGATGAGGGGGGCAACTGCGTCGTAGTAATCGCCGTCTGTAACAACTTCTATGGACCCGTCCTTGAGCACTATCGGGTCGAACGCGTAATAAAATGCCTCGGCTGCGACTATGCCGATCAGAAAACCGATGAAGAGCAGTAGGAGCGGGTTCTTGACAAAACGCACGCAGATTTTGAGGCAGGGCGGATTAATAGTTTGGCGCGCAGAATATTATCCTCTTGGGATAATCAGGACCTAAGGTACTTCCTGGCGTAGACCAGAAGCTTGGGCTTCTTGACCAGCATCTTGAGCAGGAAAGAGGTCTTGCCCTTCTGCATCTTGTCCAGGTCCTCGCTGCTGAGGTTGTCGGCGAACCACTCGAAGTCCTGGTCGGAGAGTTTCTCGGCGAAATAGCGGAGCTTCAGCAGCTTCTGCATGCGGACGCCGTCCGTATCCTTCCACCCCTTCTCATAGCCGGAGAGCCTCTTGGCGGACGTGTCTCCCTCCTCAATTGCCTCGGCGGCAGTCCTGCCGCATATCTCGGCCGCGTAGAGGTTGGTGGACATCCCGCCGCCGTGTATGGGGTTGACCATCTGGGCCGAATCTCCCACCAGCATGAGGTTGTCCTTTACGAACGGCTCGTCCATATGGGCCGAGACGGGAACTCCGCCCGCATTCACCTCCACGGGAGAAGCGTCCCTGAAGAAATGGGGATTGTCCGCGATGAACCTCTCCAGGTAGGAGCGCGCGGTCTTCTTCTCGTTGGCAGTTCCTGTTATTCCTATACCCACGTTGGCAAGGTCGTCCCCCTTGGGAAAGACCCAGAGATAGCCCTTGGGCGCTATCTTGTTGCCGAACCACATGTGTATCTTCTCCGTGTCGAGGTTCTCCACCCCGGCCATCTCGTACTGGAAGCCGGAGATATAATCCTTCATTTTGTTGGTGGTCCTCAAACCGGCCATGCGCCCTATCTTGGACTCTACGCCGTCCGCACCCACCACGATTTTGGATTTGAACTCCACCGGATCTCCCATGAAATCGGCCTTGACTCCGGCTATCTTGCCGCTCTCCTCGATCAGCCCGGTGGCGGTCGTCCTCACCATGCAGTCGGCACCCGCCTTTATGGCATCCTTGGCAAGATGCTTCTCGAAAACCTTTCTTTCCAGCAGGTATCCCTTGGAATCCGGGCTTTTCATAACCACCTGCTTGCCGCTGGGCGACCACAGCACGGCCCCATCCAGCTCGTTTGCCACGTACTTCTTATTGAACCTTACCCCGGCCCTCTCGAAGCCCCTGATGCTTATGCCCTCGGCGCAGCGCTTGGGGGAGCCTATCTCCGCGTCCTTCTCCATGAGCAGAACAGAAAGCCCCCTTTCCGCGCAGGTCCTGGCGGTCATGCACCCTGCCGGGCCTGCGCCCACCACTATGACGTCGTATTCGCTCATTTCTTGAGGCTCATCGCCCTCACAGGGCAGTATTTCACGCAAGTGGCGCAGTCCACGCACTTGTCCCTGTCCACCTTTATGACGGTCTCCTCCAGGGTTATGGCATCGGTTGGGCAGACCCCGACGCACCCTCCGCAGTGCATGCACACCCGCTTGTCACATACAGCGACCATCTCGGTATTTCGAACATATGAACTAAAAAACTTTTAATGATCATTAAAAGTTCTCGATTATTAAGCGTTTAAAATATAAATACCTGACCATGGTCAGGGTGGTGGGCATAGACCTCGCGGGCAGCGAGAAGAACGACACCGGCTTCTGCGTTCTGGTCGGCGAGAACGGCGAAAAGAGGGTCAAGACTACTATACTGAAGAGCGACGATGAGATAATCCTGCAGTGCAGGCTTGTCAAGCCCGAGATAATCGCCATGGACGCACCCCTGAGCTCCGCCAAGAACGGCTTTATGAGAAGGGCGGATGAGGAGCTGCGCGAGTACGGCGCCCTGCCGCATAACCTGAGGGGCATGGCATACCTCGTGGAGCGGGGAATAGAGCTGGGCAACCGCCTCAAGAGCGAGTTCAAAGTCATCGAGGTGTTCAACACCGCCACCGCCAAGATACTGGGGTTCCATGACAAGGACGGCGTGGAGATGCAGAAGAAGCTGGCGCCGATGGTTAAGGGCCTCACCGACAGGATAATGAGCAAGGACGAGCTGGACTCTGTGAGCGCGGCGCTGGCCGCCTACCTGCACCTCAAGGGCAGGACGGAAGAGGTGGGTGACGACCAGGGCAGGATAGCCATACCGAAGGTCTGAGCTTTTTTAATCCTAACCATTAATTAGAGAAAATGCTGGAATTGGTCATACCCTTCCTAGGAGAAATGTTCAACATCGGCACTATGAGCACGGAGGTGATGTTCGGTCTCAAGATAGTGGCTCTGGTCATGCTCTACGGCTACATGCACATGAACCTGGGGGGAGGGGTGCTGTCCACGGCCATATTCCTGATATTCGGCTACTATTTCGTCTTCTACGCGAACGGGATTCTCGCAGTCATGATACTTGTGCTGTTCTTCCTCATGATACACGGCTTCGACATATTGTGGGGCGGCGACATAGTCAAGGGCAACCTCGGGGAGATGCGCGCGGCAAAGGGCGCCGCCATGGAGGGCCCCTACCGCCCGCATGTGCCGCCATAGATGAAAGATGGACATATTCGGTAGCGCGGAAACGGTGTGGCTGCTGGTCAGGATATTCCTGGTCATAACCATATTCGGATTCGTCCGCAACTGGACAGGCAACACCACCATGGCCCTTATAGTCGGCGGCATACTGACCTACCTCTTCGTCTTCCGCTATCCGCTGCTCGGCGTCAGCTATCTAGTCCTTTCCAACATCTTCCTGCTGATATTCCTGGTGTGGGTAGTGTTCCTGTTCGTACCCAAATGAGGCTAACCCTAGTAGAGCGGCAGGAAGCAAGGCTCCGGTGCATACCCGACCTGGGCATGGCCTATCTCCTGGGCCAGTGCAGGGAGAGCAGCGTAGAGGCCAGCCTAGTGCAGGGGTCCCCCGATACTCTGGACTGCCTCGTCGACGATTCTGCCTTCCGCATCTTCCGAAGCGGATACAAGGAAGCGGTGAAAGAGAGGGGCGAGGACTGGCTAAGGGATTTCCTGAGATTCAACTATGAGATAGCCACGTCAAGCGAGATCGCCGACAAGGCGAACCCGGACTCTCTGAGAGACCTTTGGGAGCTCGTCACCTTCGTAAGAGAGCGCGTCTGGCCGGAGTGGCTCCCTGATTTCCTTTACAACCGCATAATGAAGAAAAAGCCGGACGCTGTCGGCTTCTCGCTCTGGGACTTCTATGACCACCCCGGCGTCGCCACGTCAATAAAGAGGGTAATAGAGCGCCTCAGGCAAGATTCGCATATGCGAGTGTTGGTCGGAGGGCCCGGGACGGTAACCAAAAGCGCGCGCAGGGACATCATGCGCATATTCAACCCCGATTACATAATCCACCACGAGGGCGAGGCGGCGCTGCTGGACGCGATTGCGATGATAGAGGCGGGCGAGGACAAGAAGCTGCCCAACCTCAGCTTCAGGGGCCATGACGGCGGGAGCAGGCCGATAGAGGACCTGGACTCGCTGGCGCTGCCCGATTTCTCTCAATTCGACCTGGATCGCTTCTTCCTCCCTATGCGCGTGCTGCCGCTGATGACATCCCGCGGCTGCCCATGGGCCAAGTGCGCCTTCTGCAACCACCACGCCACCTACAAGGGCTACAGGGAATACGGCCCGGAGCGGGTGGCCGAGACCGTTGAGCTCTACAAGAAAGAGCACAAGACGGACATGATGATGCTCCACGACGAGACCTTCACAGCCAAGCGCGCGCATGAGATGGTCGATATCCTGCCGCAGGCCTTCTATTACTCCTATGCTTATCCCAAAGGGTTCACCAGACCCCTCCTTAAGCGGATGCGCGACAAAGGCTTCCGGGTCCTGGTGTGGGGCGTGGAATCGGGCTGCCAGCAGGTCCTGGACAGCATGCGAAAGGGCACGGACATAGGCGAGGTGGAGCGGATAATCAGAGACGCGCATGACGTGGGCATAACCAACGTCGCCTTCATCTTCTTCGGCTTCCCGGGAGAGACCAGAGAGCAGGCTGAAGAGACAATCGGATTCCTGCAGCGGAACGCTGATTACATAGAGCGCCACGCCACGACCGTCTTCCGCCTGGAGGAGGGCTCGCCCGTGTGGAGAGAACCGGACAGATGGGGCGTTAAGAAGCTGAATGGCGGGGATTACCAGGTGGACAAGGGCATGCAGAGAGGCGAGGTGCTGGATTTCCTGAGAAGCCTTAACAAGAAAAACATCAAGACATCCGCCGACACCAAGTATTACATGCCCGGCGACTCGGAGTTCCGCGCCTACTTCTTCATGCAGGTGGTATATGGCGAGGGCTCCGGCGAATATCCTGTCAGGAACGGGATACTGGCGGGTGACGAGGTATGGCCGTCGCTGCTGATGAAAGACGTTTCAAGACCTGTGCTGAGTCTGGACAGGAGGCAGAGGGATATATATCGCAAATGCGATGGGAGGCACAAAGCGGATGCGCGTGAATTCCTGCAGTATCCGTATGTTGTCATGTACAAAATGCCCTTCATCTGACCTATTTTTAAAGAGATACCGATAATTAATACGGAAAATGCCCACTAAGAAAACCAAGACAAAGAAAAAGACGCCAAGGTCCAAAACCAAGTCCAAATCTCAAAAAGACCTGCACAATAAGGTCAAGGAGCTGGAGAAGAAGCACAGCAAGCTCGCTGACATCAAGGAGGAGCTGAGGGTCATCAGCATGGAGTACGCCGACATACGCTCGCGCATAGAGGCCACGGACGTGCTCATCGACCATGTCATACACCAGCTGGACGCGGACCGCAAGATGAGGGAGATAAGCCTCGTGCTGGCGGTAATAATACTGGTCATGGTGGCGCTCATAGCTGTCACAATCTGAGCCTTTTTAAGCTTTTACATGTTAATTTGTCACTAAGAAGTGGTTAACTAGAAGATGTCCCCAGAAGCTCGTAGAAGGCCACAAGGATCGCATCCAGAGCGTATGCTGGGGACTGTTCTGAATGTCAGACGTCCTGAAGAGCGCAAACGGCAAGCCCGCGAGCTCATAGGACGGATTGAAGGGCATGAGAATAGGGGGCAGATAGAAAGAGAACATGGGGCTGAGATGGAGCTTCTTCGGATGCATGCCCGGGAGGAGCTGCCCACTTATCAGCAATTGCTTTCTGTTCAGCCAGTAAGAGACCGACTACTTAGTGAATTCCGCCATGATCAGGGCATAGGCCGAGATGAGTCAGATCCAGAGCCGCATGTGTTCCAAAGCTGGCTGTATGAGAGGCATTTTGTAAGAGATCCCCCAGCAATCAGCCCAGAAGGAGACTGGAGGCCTGAGGCTCCTACGGAGACAGACATACGTCCGCCGGAAACAAGGAGGGAGCGCGAGCCTGAACCACCTGCGCCGGAACCGAGATCAGCGGAGCAACCCCCTGCCCGGAGACCAGAACCAAGGCAAGGAGGCCCAAGAGGAAACATAAACCGTTGGCTAGAAGGCGTAGAAGATGTACAGCCGACAGAATTCTGGCAAGAGGCACACCGCGCTTATCAGAGGGCAAACAGGAGGAGAGCGGGATCCGATGAACAAGTCGCGAGGTTTCTGTGGAGCGGGCGGGAAGGCGTCACGCCCGGATTAATCGCATCAAGAATCAGGCTAAGAAGAACGCAGGCCGAGCTTCGCGAGGCTCGGAGAGCAGGCACCGAAACCGGCCCGCTAGAGCAAAGAGTAGCCGCTTTGGAGGAACATATGAACCAAGCGGCTCAGCAGCTCCAGGAGCGGGGCGGCAGGGATGAGGTCTCTGAGAGGATAAGGGAGCGCGATGCCATGATAGCTGCCATTGAGAGAGATCCCAATCTTACGAGATGGCAGAAGAGGCGAGCCAAGGCAAGGCTGCTCAACGCAGAGAGGGAAGCTGGCGCAGGCGAGAGGTTCGGCGCCGGCACCAGGGGCTTCAGCCTGGGCATATTGAGCATGGGTGGGACGGCCGTCCTTTTGATAGTACTGGCGCTGGTGGCTTGGCTCGTGCTCAACATGTTCAAGTTCATCTAGAGCTTCTTCAATATCCTCTTTCTACCCTTCACCGCGCTCTTGAGGACGTCCCGTATAGTCTCGGCGTAGATCACCTTTATCTCCTTCTCCTTCTCGGCCGGGAGAATCAAGTCGCCCTTGTTGGCCTTGGGGACAATGACCTCTTTGAGTCCCGCCTCTATGGCCGCCTCGACCTTGGGGGTTATGCCGCCCACCGGCAATACCTCGCCCCTCACGTCTATCGAGCCTGTCATCGCCACGCTCTGCTTGATTGGCACCTTCTCCAGGGCGGACAGCGCGGCCACGGCCACGCTCACAGAAGCGGAGTCGCCCTCCACGCCCTCGTAGGTCTGGAGGAACTGCACGTGTATGTCGTAATCCTTGATGTTCTTGCCCACGTGCTTCTTGACTATGGCGGAGACGTTGTGCACGGCTTCCTTGGCTATGTCTCCCAGCCGGCCCGTGACTATGACTTTCCCCTCGCTCCGGCTCTCGGCCGATGTGACCTCCGAGACTATGGGCAGGACTATGCCGCCGTTGCCTATGACCGCCAGCCCGTTCACCCTGCCTATCTCCTCGCCCTTGGTCCGTATGACCTCGTACTCGCGCCTGCGCTCGACGTACTTGTCGGCAGCCTGCTCTTCCAGCGTGCTGGACGCTTTCAGCGAGTCCTTGACGTCCTGCCTCGTCACATGCTTGTGCTTCCTCTCCACGGCCAGGTCTCCCGCCGCCCTGATGAGGCCTCCCAGCTCCCTGAGCCTCAAGGTCAAGCGGCCCTTGCGGCCCGCCCTCCTCTTGGACGCTATTAGTATCTCCTCGAGAGCATCGCGCTCGAAGTGGGGTATCTTCTTGTCCTTAGTCACCTCCTGGGCCACGAACTGGACCAGCTTCTTCCTCTCCTCCTCGCTGTCCGGGACGGAGTTGTTCATGTAGACCTCGTAGCCGTATCCCTGTATCCTCGACCTCAGGGCAGGGTGCAGCTGCTTCAGGACCTCGGCGTTGCCTGCGGCCACCAGCACGAAATCGCATGGCACGGGCTCTGTCACCACCATCGCCCCGGAGGACATCTCGCTCCGGCCGGTGATGTGCATCTGACGGTTCTGCATGGCCGTCAGCAAATCGTGCTGCACCTTCAAGTCAAGAGTGCCTATCTCGTCTATGAACAGAACGCCCTTGTTGGCCTTGTGTATAAGGCCGGGCAGGACCCTCATATGGGCCGGGGTGCCCAGACCGCCTGAATTGGCAGCGAGGACATTATTGGCAAAGAGATTCCCGGACTCGGTCGTGATGTTGTATATCTTTCCAGTGTACTCGATTCGGTTTGTTGGAAAGCTGACATTGCCGCCGTCCGTCAGCAGCTGGAATTTCGAGAAGGGCACTCTGAGTGTCGCCGAGATATTCTCCAGAGATGTGTCAAGGGAAAGCAACTTTCTGAATCTGGAAACCTTCCGTCCGGCCATATCCTTGGCCGCCTTTTCTATCCTGGCTTTCTTTGAGTCTGAGTATCTTATCGGAATCAGCTGCTTGAAGCGCAGGAAGTTGTCGAAGTCTTTCGCAATAAGCAATTTCCAGAGGTACCTCCCGGGCCTGAACTCGTTCTCGCATATCGAGGTACATCGAATGCCATATGAGTTGAGGAAGTCCTCGACTTGTGTTAGGAATCTAAGCCTGTTCTCCCTTAAGCGGTAAGAGCCGGCCATGGGGACATTGAATGTATTGAGGTATGTGGTGAATTTTGGCGAACACAACTCGCTGCCGAAGAATGCGCCGAAGAACTCCAGCTTTGCCTTCTCTCGCGCATAAATCCAAGAGGGTATTTCCATCTCTTGCTCCTTGCTGCCGACCGGTGCCCCGAGAGCCACAAAGAACCTCACGACATTGCGGTTGGCGTTCCGGAGAACGCGCGTCGTGTGGTGGATTCCCCCAACGCGAGTATCGAAATTGTTGGATATCGCCCTGCCAAAGAGACTCGTCAGGTCCTGTTTGAACTGCTTCAAGGATTCGGCCTCGCCCGAAGACAAGAAGATGCCATTCAGATTGTAGAAGACCCCACCGTCGCCGAACAGCGCGCCGAGGATTCTGGCAGCCAGAGGAGCCTTCTTATGTGAGGGTGACAGGGGAAGGAGACCCCTCTCCTCCAGCCATTCGATTGTCCTGACGGCATGGGGCTTGTGCTTCCCGTTGTGCCACCAGCGCACCCTGCCCTCCGGCTGACCCAACATCCTGGCCAGCCTCTTGTAGCCGAGAGCCGGGTTCTCCGCGCGCAGATTAAGGAACTCGTAATACTTGAGTGCAGATTCTTGATCCCCCCTCCCATAAGTCTCGATTATGTCGTGTTTGGTTAATATTGGAGCCTCGTTGTAGTGTAAAACCTCCCGACCCTTCAAAGACCTAGCCTCCCTAAAGTCCGAATCCGCAAAGATTTTGTGCTCCGGCGTGACAATCAGCCTGTCTTCCCCCACTGCGCGCATCTCACCGGAATAGTCCCTCCTATTGAAGCCAAGCACCCTCACAGGCCTGACCGCTCCGTCCATTAGACCATTGACATATACCTCCTCGTCATCCGGGAGGACCATCGACTCGTAACCGTCTTCAGCCCTGTCAACCAGGTTCGGGTATTTTTCAAAATAGGAATCTACTAGATCCTTTATGCGCATGGGCTTTGCTCTGCCCTCCGTAGACCTCAAAAACATGCAGCATTCGCCCAAAAATGTCTGGAGCGGGTCGTGCTTAACGTCCCCGAGCAAGGCGCCCGCATGCGCCCCTGTCGCCTCTATGAACGGCGGTTTTTTAACACCGGCGTTGTTTATCAGCAGCTTGGGGATTTCCTTCTTCTCCTGCTTGACCAGCTTGGTTGCCAGTATCATGACTGAGACAAGCAGTATGCTGACTATCATCTGCGCGGCGATTATGACCGGGTCTATGTCGGTCAGCCAGTGGAGTATCCAGGGGTAGAGCAGCAGGAGGAAAGAGAAGAAAGTCAGGAAGAACTTCGAGCTGCCGGCGCTCTGCATCCGGGCCTTAGACATCACCTTCTGCCCGTTGCCCGCTTTGACGACCTTTATCCCCGGGTTGTTCTCGTCCTCCGGGTTGGGAAGCACAATCACGTCCTGCATCTCCTTCATCGGCAGCAGCTCCGCCATGGCCTGGCCGAGGAGGCTCTTGCCTGTGCCAGGCTCGCCTATGAGCAGGACGTTCCTCCTCTGGGCCGAGGCCTTCTTGATTATCTCGACGGCGTCGTCCTGGCCGATTATCTGGTTGGCGAGTATCTGGGGGACGTATATCTCCTCTGTGGTCTTGAAATCATCCCACTTCTTGAGCTTGAGGGCGTCCTTCTTCTTGGTTTTTTTGCTGCCCTTCCCGTCCTCTTTGGTTTTTTTGTCCTCTTCCGCCATTATAGCATGATCGTATTCCGCCTGTCCGGAGAGAGCCGCAGCCTCCCCGCGGACGAAATCAGGGCCCTTTACGAGGCCTATGATGCTGATTTGGACATCATGGAGCGCGCGGACCGGCTAATCCTCGTCAGGAAAGACCTCGACCCCCGCATCCTCTCCCGGCTCGCCTTCACTCATGAGTTCTATTACGTGGAGAGGGTCGCAGACATGAAGAGTCTGGACCGGGTATTATTAGCTCTCGACCTTAAAAAAGCAGAGAGCTTCCGCGTCCGCTGCCTGGGCTTCGAGGACAACGCGGCCCAGGAAAGGAAGTCCGGAGAGGTCATATTCGAGGGGAGGAGACTGGCCGTGGACTTGGAGGGCCCTGACCTCACAGTCCATCTCATCAAAATCAACGAGCGCGTGGCAATCTCGTTCGACAAGCACGAGATAGAGGGCTTCAACGCGCGCGACCCCAACGACCGTCCGTTCTTCCACCCCCTGGCCCTCAACCCCAAGCTTGCGCGCGCCATGCTGAACCTGGCCCGGCTCAAAGAGGGCGACCGGGTGCTGGACCCGTTCTGCGGCTCAGGCTCGATACTGATAGAAGCGGGGCTGATGGGCATGGATGCCTTCGGAACCGACAGGGACCGCGAGATGCTCTGGGGCTGCAGGGAGAACCTGGGCTACTACGGCGTGGAGGCTACCCTAGGCGAGGGCGACGCTACAGACATAAGGCTCGAGGAGATGGATGCCATAGTCACCGACCCGCCTTACGCGCGCGCAAGCAAGATGTTCGAGAGAGGGCTGGACCAGCTCTATTCCGAGTTCCTGGCCTCAGCTTACAAGGCTCTGAAGGCGGGCGGATTTTTGGTCCTCTCAGTGCCGCAGGGGGCAACCCTCGCATATGCGATTGTTGGCCGGAGAGGCCAACAAGACACTTCACTTCGACAAGGGGCGGGGCGAAGAAGTGAAGGTCCGAGGGCGGGTTTCGAGATGGTGAGCGAGTGCTCGATGTACGTCCACAAATCGCTGACGCGGAGGATTGTCGTCTTGAGGAAGAAGGCCTAGTCGTCATGCAGCAGCTCCACGTTGACACCGTGCTTCTCCAGCACATCGTCCAACTCCTGGTTCTTCGCCCCCGTATTGTTGAGCCTGATGCCTGAGTGCTCTCCATCGTCCATCCGCCGAAACTCCAGTCGGGGGCCATAGACGCTTGGGTCCGTCACCACCGCTATTTCGCTGCCGGCCATCTTCATCATGTCGGGCAGGCCGTCGGCGGGGACGAGCATTATGTGCCCTTCTTTACCGCCCAGCTCCGCCCCATCCCGGCAAGGGCGAACTATGAACCTTCTGCCCTCAAAAGGGAAGGTCAGGTGTTCCGGGTTCCTGGCATCGAACTTTTCCATGCGCTTGCCGCGGACCTTAGAGCCTGCCTCAAGGGTCCCTATCCTCTCGATGGCCTCCCGGTCTCCGCGAGAAACCGCGCGCTTCAGGGCCATCTGATACCCGTCTCTCGAGACGCAATAGGCGACTATATGTGGATATCCTCTGTGCCCCTTCTCCCTCGCAGCGAAGACCACCCTAAGATTCGGGCTGCCCCTCAGATGGTGCTGTATGCTCCTGATGTGCTCCTTGACGCGGGAGTGGGGCGGGACAGCGAACAAGTCCGTAGGCGCGAACTCCTGGGCGAGCAGTATGCCGGGGCGCTTGCCCATGCGCTTCACGAAGGGAGCGACCGCCTCGGAGGCCAGTTTCTTGACTCCGTCTATGTGCCGGTTGGCGCAGACTATCGTCACCGGCTCCTTTGTCCGCTTTTTTCCGGTTTTCCTTCGCGCGCTTCCCCCGGGCATGTCCATATATTAAGGCAAAAACTTCAAAAACGCTTTATTTCCAGTTAGCTTCAAAAACCATCATGGATTTTTACACGGACAGGAATCTCATCCTCGAATCCAACTGCGGCTTTGAAGACGCCGAGTTCGCAATCCTGGGCGTTCCGTTCGACTCCACCTGCTCCTACCGCCCCGGCGCGCGCTTCGGGCCGCTGGCGATAAGGAGGGAATTCCTGGAGCTGGACAAGCCGGACTCGTTCTTCAAGCGGAAGCTCTACGACCTGGGCAACGTCAACGTCGTCCACGGCAATCTCCAGGAGACCAACCGCCGGGTCGAGGAGACCTGGCAGAAGGCGCTGGAGAAGAATCCGGGCGCCATCCCCATAACCCTGGGCGGGGAGCACTCCGTCTCCTACTCACCCATAAAGGCGCTCAGCGAGAAGCATAACGGCCTCCAGGTCCTGCACCTGGACGCGCACCCTGATCTGATGGACGAGTATCTCGGGGAAAAATGGTCGCACGCTACTGTCATGAGGCGCGCGCAGGAGCTGGGAGTGGACATAGTGCAGGCAGGCGTGAGGACAGGCACCGAAGAGGAGAAGAAGCTCGGCAAGGCCCTCAAGAAGACCCTAGAGCCGGGACTGAAGACCTACGTCAGCGTGGACATGGACGTCCTGGAGCCGGGACACTGCCCCGGGGTCGGGACGCCGGAGCCGGGCGGACTCATAATCCAGGAGGTGCTGGAAATACTAAAGCCTGTTAAGAACCTCGCCGGCTTCGATATAGTCGAGGTCAGCCCGCCCTACGACGCGGGCGGCGTCACGGCCGTCACGGCGGCAAAGATTATGCTCGAGCTCATGCTTCAGAAGTGATTAACTCACCCCGCAAAGAACCTTAAGCCGCTTATGATTGGGAATGTTCAAAATCCGATTTACGGAGCCGGAGTTCGGGATGATACCTCAAATCCGTTTTTACGATTAACAAATCCCCGTCTACGGAAACGCCAGTTACTTTGCCTGTTACCGGATTTGGACGCTTTATGCTCATGTCAACAACAGTCACGTGCGGTTCGAATTTGCCGCCAGTAGAGCTTTTTTGATCCCTAAAAAGCACGGTTTCGTGCACCCTGCCCGTGGCCGCGAAGCCTCCGGTTCGTAACCTAAATCGCCCTTTTAGAGAACCATCCGGGAGAACCCTGCCGCCTACATGCGCCCTTATAGTTCTCATATGCTTTGAGAGATTCCTTGGTGGCATTTTAAATCTGTGTTATAGGATGAATAAAGAATATAAATTAAATCACTCGATCTTCTCCTCTATGAAGAAGCCCTTGACCTTGCCCATAAGCTTCCTGCCGATGCTGGGCTCCTTCTGCTCCTCCAGGAAGTCCATCTCGTCCGGGGAGAGGTTCTCCTTCCACTCCTTGAAGCTGGGCTCTTCTCCGGCCGCCTGGACCCCTTCCGCCGCCTGATTCTCCTCGGCCATCTTCTGGACCTGCTCTTTTGCCTCCTCCTGCCTGGCCTCGGTCTCCGTGCCGACCAGCTTGTTCTTGAGCTTGCCGACCAGCCCCTTGCTGGCGACCGTCCTGGTCCCGATGCTCGGCACCTTCGACGTCTTGCCGGAAGGCGAGCGCGTCTTTATCAGATCCACGGCCGCGCCGCCGTGCTTGGAGCGCCTCACACGTATGTTGGTCAGGACCGGCCTCTCCAAGTTCTCGCTGGTTATGAGCGCGACCCCCAGCGGCAGGTTCTTCATGACGTCCTCCAGCTCCGGGGTGAAGTTCTCCAGGCTCTTGGATATGGCGTTTATGTCGTTGGGGTTGGTGACCTTGAGTATTATCTGGGTGTTGGCCTGTGACAGCACGTTCTTGTCCACCTTGGCAGGCCTCTGCGACACTATGCCCAGCCCCATCCCGAACTTCCGGCCCTCGGCCGCTATGGTCCGCAGTATCCTGAGGGACATTGCATGCCCCACCCCCCGCTCCGGGCAGAAGCGGTGGGCCTCCTCCACCAGCATGAAGAAGGCGGGAATCCTGTTCTTCTTCCTCGACTCGAAAAGGTCGCTGGCCAGCTTGGAGACTATCAGGCCCTGCATCTCCGGCTTGACGCCCTTCATGTTGACTATGGACGTCTTGCCCTTCTGCACCAGCTCATCTAGTTTGATGCCCTCTGTCGAGAAGATGTTGGTGTCCAGCAGGGTCTGGAGCGCTGATATCAGCCCCCACTTGGCGTTGGTGTCGCTGAGCTGGAGGTGCTGGATTATGTATTCAAGAGTGTAGTCGCCGCTGGGCTTGAGCTCGTTTATGGCCTGGTAGAGCAGGGCCTTCTGGCCGCCGGTGAGGGTTGTGGGCAGGATGTCGATTATGTCCTTGGCGTCCAGGTTCTTGTCGGAGAGCTTGAACTCGTGGTCGGCGGTGGGGTTTATGGATTTGTTGGGGGTGTACTCAACGACATTCTGGAAGGCCTTAGGCACCACCTGGAAGCGCGAGAACTTGTCGTAGTCGCTCTGGTTGTCATTGGCGATTTTGAGCGTGTAGTATTCGCCGTGCGGGTCTATGACCACGCAGGGCACCTCCTTGTCGGCAAGCTCCTCCAGCAGGACGCCGACCGTATAGGACTTGCCCGCCCCGGTCTTGGCCAGCACGCTGAGGTGCTTCTGTATCAGCTTGTTGGCGTCCAGATAGACCTTTATGCCCTCCTCGCCCTCCAGTTTCCCCACATACAGTCCGACCGAAGTGGGTGTGTCCAACCCGAGTATGTTCCTTATCAGGGTCTGGTGGGCCTTGAAGACACGCTCCTCGGGCTTGAAGGGCGTCTTGGGGAGGCGTATGATGCCCTGCGGGTCTTTATAGCCTATGACCCTTATGCGGGCGATTATCTTCTCGACTCCCTTGCGGTCGTCCCAAAACCGCCTCACGAAAGAGATTTGCCCCAGCACCCAGCCGTACATCTCATGATGTATCTTGACATATGTTCCATTCTCGGCCAGCTCTTTGTTCTCGACCAAAATCTCGAACGAAGTGGGCTTTACCTCGCCGTATACGAAGCCGACTATTTCGGGCATGGTTAATTTGAGAATGGGTTAAGAAAAAATACCCTTCTCCATCAGATAATAGCTCAGCGGCACGCCCTCCATGGCCCCGAGTACGAAAGGCAGGGCGTAGGTGAAATCAAGGCTGAAGATGCCGAAGACGAACAACACTATCAGGAAGAGCATTATGCTGAGGGCATAGAAAGGCAGGAGTATGCGGGTGTGCCTCGTTCCTAGCTCTTTGTCCATCTTGTGCGGCTTCAGGGCGCTCTCGCTGTAGAATCTGAGGTAGAAGGCGCGCTCCTTGAGCAGGGTGCGCAGCCAGTAGACGTGGGCCATGGTCCCGACCGCCATTCCGAAGGCGAAGACCAACAGTATGGGTATTATCTGCAGCTCGCCCAGCTCGGGGAACAGGCTGAGAGACAGGGCGAAAGGTAGGGGCAGGATCGCGAGCAGCATGCGCAATGCGTGCCTAGTGCTTTGCGAGTTCCGGCTCTTTCTTGCTTCGGTCATAGGAGCGTAAGTGGCTCTTTCCGCACTCTTCGCAGGTGAGGCGCAGGTTGCCGCCCTTGTTGACCTTTCGAATCTCTTTCTCGCCTCTCCTCTTGCTTCCGTGGCCCTCCTTGACGCGCTCGTACTGTCGCTGGCCCCATTTCATGGAGGAGGCTTTGCCCTTCTTGTCCTTCTTGACCTTGTGCTTGGTGTGCTTCTTGCAGTGCTTGCAGTAAGCCTTCACCTCATCGGATATTTTCATCTTAGACTAATTCGACTGCGTCGTTGTTAATCAGTATCTCGGCGACCTCGGCGTCCAGCTCCGTGACCTGGTCCTCCTCGAAGGGACCCAGGCTCTCCAGATCCGGGCCGACGAAAGCGGGCATGGATTTCAAAAACCTGACCCGCAAGCGGGCTTTATTTTCAGTTCCTTCCTTAAAAACCTCTTCTTCGCCTTCATCTGAGGGCTTTTTATCCTCCTCTGTCTCTTCCCCAGGGCCTTCTTCCTCCTTCTTCCCGGAATCCTCTTCTTTTTCGCCTTCTTCCGCGGGTTCCTCGGCCTCCTCCGGCTCAGGTTCCTCGGCAGGCTCTTCAGCCCCCTCCGGCCCTTCTTCAGATTCCTTTGATTCTTTTCCGCTGGCCTCGTCCTGCCCTTTTTCCAATCCCTTTTCCGGCCCTTCTTCCGCCGCCTCTCCCACAGGCTCTTCTGTCCCCCCCTCTACGGGCCCTCCAGAATGCTCACCTGAACCTTCATCTTTCTCCCCAGCGTCTTCCTCCGCCTCCGGCAATGTCTCCTGAGGGGTCTCTTCATCGCCGCCGAGGGATTCCTCGTCCACCAACTGGATGTCTCCAGACCGCATGGCCCTGAGCTCCGAGAATATCTTCTTGTAGGCTTCGACCTCGCCGGCCAGCAGGTTCTCGGGGCGGTCCCCGCCCTGCAGCTCCCTGAGGCAGGCCATCAGCATCTTGTGCTGCCGCATGTGGACTATGTCGTCGTAGATGCCCCTGGCCTTCTTGGCGTCATATGGGTTCTCGTGATTTATGAGCTCTCGCGCCTCCATGTAGAAGTTGGGCGGCATCCTGGCTAGCCGGGGCGAATTCTTCTCCACCCTCCACAGCTTCAGAAATTCAGAAAGCTTCATTCCAGATATTTGCCCTCCTGATATTTATAATTGAAAGGATAAATAAAGCCAGAATGGACCTTCGAGGAGACGAGTTCGAGGATTTCATAGGGAAGAACGAGAAGTGCGCGGTGGATTTCTGGGCCCCCTGGTGCAGTCCCTGCATCACGCTCGGCCCTAAGCTGGAGGAAGCCTGCGAAGAGAAGGGCGTCCCTCTGGGCAAAGTCAACATAGACGAGGACCGCGAGCTAGCTGCCGAATTCGGAATCATGTCCATACCCTGCGTGGTGCTGTTCAAGAACGGCGAGGAGGCCGACCGCAAGGTGGGGAACGTGTCGAAGGAGAGCTTGTTAGGGTTCTTGGGATAGTCAGGACGAGCTATCGCTGACGAAAAATACGATAAAGGCTCAAGCAGGACAATGCACACGGGGCGTCTACTCCTGAATCGCCTTCCTGCCCATGGCCTCCATGAGCATGACCTCGCCGCCCTCCTCGAGCTTCATGCCCTCCGGGACGGGTATCTCGATGGTGTCATACGTCTCGGTGTTCATCAGCTGGGCCACGCCCCCGCTGACCGACAGCACCTGATGCGCCTGGCGCGTGATTATCGGGACCTCGACCTTGTTGTCGCCGCTGGTGAGGAGCTGCTTCTTCTTGCCGTCGAAGATGTCCACCCCGACTATGCGCACCTTGGCTGCCCCGTGCTTTCCGGGCTTCGATGACGAGTAGCTTGTTATCTTGCACGGTTCGCCGTCTATGACGACGTAGTTACCTTCCTTGAGGTTCCTCACCTCTACTATCTTCACGGCCATTTTGCTCTCTTTTTAATTGCTTTAGCGTAAAATAACGAGTAGTATAAGGACTCAAGGAATAAAAAGACGACCATGAAAGTACCTGGGATACTGAAAAAGGGGAGGGGGAAGAACATCGCCGTGTTCGTGGACGGGCCGAATCTTCTGCGCAGGGAGTTCGACGTCAACCTGGGCCACCTGGTCCAGCAGATAAGCAAGTACGGCAAGATCTCGATAGCAAAGGTCTTCCTCAACCAGTTCGCCCCCGAGAAGCTCATAGAGGCAGTGTCATCAGAGGGCATGGAGGCCGTGGTCACGCCCGTGGACTGTGATGTGGCCTTGGCCACGGAGATGATGGAGGCCGTGCACAACCCCAACATAGACATCATCTGCGTCGTCACACGGGACGGCGACTTCCAGCCCCCGATAATGAAGGCGAAGAAGCACGGAAAGGAGACGATGGCCTTCGGGGTGAGGAAGAATTTGAGCGAGAGCCTAATCAACAGCGTAGACAAGTTCATAGAGATATGATGGACATGCCGGTAGGCAGGCCCGTGAAAGAGGGCATAGACACCAGGAAGGTGGATTTCCGCAAGCTGTTCCCCACTCTAAGTGAGCATCAGCTCAGCGGATACATGGCCCTTGACATAATGACGGACAACGGCATGGAGGAGGGCCTGCTGCTGTTCCACCAGGGCGATATAATCGCCTCGGAGTACAAGTACGTCGCCAGGGAGAAGGTGGTGAGAGGCAAGGAGGCCCTCCCGCTGTTCATGAACGGCTGCATGGGGCAGGGGACGTTCGACGTCTACGAGCTGGACGACGTGGTCGGCGTGAGGGAGAGGAACAGGGATGACGTTTTAAAGTACAAACCTACAAAAGAGGAGGTCGAGAAACTGCTGCCCGACACCTTTGTCCAACAGACCCTCGAAGAGGAGAGGAGGGTCAAGGTGGAAGCCGAGGGCGTCGAGGTCAGCGGAGAGGTATCGAAGGAGGACGTGCTCAAGAAGTACGGGATAACGCATCCCGACGACAGGGCGGTGGACGAACTCCTGAAGAACATAATGGAATGATCGAGTTTTTGAGATTCGGGTCAAGGGAAGACCCAAAACGGAAGGACAGGCTCGTCCAGATAAGGAGGAGCATAGAAGCTAGCTACAGGTACGAAGAAGAGGCGATGTCGCACCCGGTGAACGCCAGCACTCTAAAAAGGGTCTACAACATCGACTCGCTGTGGATAGTGCAGGGTGAGAGCGTCAGGAAGCTGGGCTCCGCCAACTACTCGCGCGAGCTCAATGTGTTCAGGGAGCTGAAGGAGAAGTATGCGAGCATGCAGTCCATGAGGATACATCGGGGAGGGGAGAGATACTACGTCCTGGAGTCCAATGACACCATCTATTTGTTTTCAACTCCCCTGGAGCTGACCACCAACGAGATAATACTGATGCTCGGGGAGATAGAGGACGCGCTTCCTGAAAAAAAGGTTTTTTTAAACAATAGCATAAACATAACACAAGATGGCCGCTAGAACCATAGCCATCGCCTCCGGCAAGGGGGGCGTCGGCAAGACCACAGTCTGCGCCAACGTCGCGATCGCGATGGCCCAGCTCGGAAAGAAGATAACGCTACTGGACGCGGACCTGGCCATGGCCAACCTTGGGATAACCCTGGGCATGGAGGACACGCCCACCACGCTGCACGAGGTGCTGTCCGGAGACGCCAACATCGAGGACGCCATATACGAGGGGCCCGCAGGGCTCAAGTTCATACCGTCAGGGCTCTCCCTGGACACCTTCTTGAGGGTGGATGTCGAGCGGCTGAAGCCGGTGGTCTCGACGCTTCTCGAGGGGACGGACATACTCATCATAGACGCGCCGGGCGGGCTGGGCAAGAACGTGCTTGGAGCCATGATATCCGCGGCTGAACTGCTGATTGTGACCATGCCGGACCCGTCCGCGCTGGCGGACGCGCTCAAGACAAAGCTGGTCGGCAACCGGCTGAACATGGATATACTGGGCGTGGCGTTGAACATGGTCAGGGGCGACCGCTCGGAGGTCTCGGCGGAGGAGGTCTCGGTGCTTTTGGATTCCGAGATACTGCAGAGCATACCCTACGACGACAACGTCAAGCGCGGCTCTGTGGAGGGCAAGCCTGTCCTGATAAGGAACCCCGACACGCCCGCCTCGAAGGCCTTCAAGAAGCTGGGGGCTATTCTGGCCGGAGAGGAGGTCGAGGACGAGAAGAGGGGCTTCCTGCAGAAGATATTCAAAAAGTGATTTTTGTTTTTTCAATAAAATGACCAAACCTTTTGATTTGTTGACTAGCGCTCTGGGAAAGAACATATTGGTGAAGCTGAAGAACGGGATGGAGATTCGCGGGACCCTCGAGGCCTACGACCCACATCTCAACCTCTCGCTGAAAGAGGCGGAGGAGCTCGACGACGGGGAAGTCAAGAAGAAGCTGGGCTCCCTGCTTGTGAGGGGCGACACCATAGTCTATGTGAGTCCCTAGATGTCTTCTGTTTTGGGTCTTGGGTCCTGTAGCGGCTGCTTTTTAAACAAAAACGCATAAATAACCGCTTCGCAGACCGAAGACTCAGGACCGTGGACTTCTCTGGGCCCGTGGTCTAGTTCGGTTATGACGTCGCCTTTACGAGGCGAAGATCACCGGTTCAAATCCGGTCGGGCCCATCTTACTTTCTCTAAGGAAAAGCTCGATGTGCCCGGCGACTGTCGAGGTCATATGCCCAAGGGGTGTGTCCACCTCAACATCCGGTCGGGCCCATCTTAATTCTCCTAGAGTCGGCCTCGTGTTTTCAGTCTTCGGTCTACAATCTTATTCTACTGGATCAACTGGGTTTTCCTCTGTCTTCTCTTTGACGCCCCGTATGGTCAAATCTCCGCCCGGGAATATCCTGCCCGCTATTCTCAGGGCTATAAAAGGGCTGAGTATCACGGCCAGGAGGACAAACACCGCAAAGAACCAGATTCCGAGTGTGAGCGTTGCGGTCAGGTAGAGAATCAAAAGCCCCAGGGAAAAAACTAACAAAGTGGCCAGCAGCGGGGTCAGCATCAGTCTTTTGAGCGCTTGCTCCATTTTTTTGTTTAGTGTTAGTGCCTGTCTTATATATTGAAAAGAGAATAAAAGCCGAGAGGGATAACCTTCATATTACTACAATTAATATTCTCAGAAAACCCCTTTTATATTGTTCCCGCCTAACTTCCCGTTACATTTGGTGGGAAAATGGCACGAAACATCATAGTCGACAAACTGTGCGGCAAGCATATAGAGGACGAAGAGGTCGAGATAGTCGAACGAAAGGGCATAGGGCATCCCGACTCCATAAGCGACGGCGTGGCGGACGCGGTGAGCCGCGCGCTGTGCAAGGAGTATCTCAAGCGCTTCGATGCCGTCATGCACCACAACACCGACGAGACGCAAATCGTCGCCGGAAAGTCCAGGCCCAAGTTCGGCGGCGGTGCCATAATCACTCCCATGGAGATGATACTGGTCGGCAGGGCGACAAACGAGGTGGAGGGGGAAGTCGTCCCCGTGTCTGAAATAGCCGTCCAGGCCGCGCGCGACTACATAAACGAGAACATAATCAACCTCGACCCGGACACCCAAATCAAGATAGACCCGAGGTACGGCTGCGGCTCGGCGGACCTTCAGAGCGTCTTCAAGAACCGGAAGGACATCCCAGGGGCCAACGACACCTCCTTCGGCATAGGGTTCGCGCCCTTCTCGGAGGTCGAGCAGCTTACCCTCAAGTCCGAGGAGTGGCTCAACTCCCGCGAGACAAAGAAGAGGATACCTGCCCTGGGCGAGGACATCAAGGTCATGGGGCTGAGGGAGAAGGAGGACATCACGCTCACTATCTGCATAGCGCAGGTGGACAAGCACGTCTCCGGCATAAGCGAGTACCAGGAAAGCATCGAGAAGGCCAAGGATGGGCTCGCGAAGCTGGCCGAGGGGGTAACGAAGCGGGACGTTGAAATCCTCATAAACACGGGCGATATGCCTGACATGGGAGAGTCGGGGATCTTCCTGACTGTCACAGGGACCTCTGCCGAGAACGGCGACGACGGCTCGGTCGGGAGGGGCAACCGCGTATCAGGGCTGATAACCCCCGGTCGCCCGATGTCCATGGAGGCGGCATCCGGGAAGAACCCCATAAACCACGTGGGCAAGATATACAACCTGCTCTCCTTCCGCATCGCGGACAGGATAGTCGAGGAGGTCAGCGGGGTCGAGCAGGCCGAAGTGCAACTACTGAGCCAGATAGGCAGGCCCATAGACGACCCGAGGATGTGCTACATAAGTTTGATGGCCGAGGACTTGAAATCAGCGCAGAAAGACGCCACCTCCATAGCCGACGAGATGCTGGCCGGCATCAAGAAGGTGACTGAGGACGTCATACACGGCCGGGTGAGGACGTTCTGAGAAAAAAGTTAAAAGAAAAAGAAGAGGCAGCAGGTTTTTCCTGCTGCTCCTGTTTCTGTTCAGCCAATGCCTCCTAGACGCAATCCGGGCAAGTAGAATCCTCCTTGGCCGGATGGCAACTGCCGTCGCAGACTCCCTTGAAGCAGTTGTCGCAGGAGGCTGACGTGCAGTCATCGTCGTTGGACGAGTCGCAGCCCGAAGGACAGCAGCCGTCGGCGTTTATGCACTGCGTTATCTGCGTGTTGCTGCATGATGCAGAGCATGTCCCGGCGTTGCTGCATGTGTCCGTGGTGCACTCGTTGCTGTCATCGCAGTCAGCGTCAGCAGAGCAGGCAGCGGCTCCGCAGGTTCCAGAGCAGCAGACTCCCGAAGAGCAGACTGTGTTGTCGGCCACGTTGGTGTTGTCGCAGGAAGCGCTGCATGTGCCCGCGTTCAGACAGGTGTCTGTGGTGCACTCGTTGCTGTCATCGCAGTCTCCGCTGACAGAGCAAGCGGCTGCGCCGCAGGTTCCGTAACAGCAGATTCCGCCCGTGCAGCTGGTGTTGTCAGCCACGTCGGTGTTGTCGCAGTATGCGCTACAGGTTCCGGCGTTCATACAACTGTCCGTGGTGCACTCGTTGCCGTCATCGCAGTCTATGCTGGCCGCGCAGGTCAGCGGAGCGCACACTCCAGAGCAGCAGACCCCGAAACTGCAGTTGGTGTTGTCTGCCAAAACCGTGTTGCTGCAAGTGCCGTCCACGTTGCACACATCACTGGTGCATTCGTTGCCGTCATCGCAATCCTGGTTGGAGGTGCACGGACTCATCGCAGCAGCGTGGCCGGAGATTAGGTTACAAGTGGATGTATTCTCCGGGCAATAGACGCCGAAGCTGTCATAGTCTGTATATGTATGGTCGTACAAGATCCAGAACAGATCGCCGTTGCTGCCGTTGCTCTCCAGTGCACTGTACCACTCGGTCATGTAGGTATCCCTTGAGGAACCCTGCTTACCCATCTCACCCAATACCACCGGCTTGCCCAGGACGTTGTGCGCATCCGAGGTGTGCTCAACTATCCAATTCAGGGAATCGGCTAGGTTTGTGCCCCAGTGGTCCGGATAGAGGTGATAGGACGCATAGTCGATGTTGCTGAGGTTGTGGTCGGCTATGTAGTCCGTCCCCTGAGAGCCGTCGTACCTCCATCCGCTTCCGCCGCTGTAGAAGCCCTCCTGGCCTGTCGTCACTAGATGGTTGCTGTCGATGCCCTTTATGTAGGCGCTCATCTCGTTGACCCAATTGTTCATGGTCGCTCCACTCGAGTCGGAGGTCGCCCTCGGCTCGTTAGCGAGCTCCCACGCCAGTATCGTAGGGTCGTTCTTGTAGGCGATTCCAGTCACCGTGTTAACCCTATTCAAGGTGTAGTTTATGTAGTCCTTGTACAGGTTCTTGGTGCATGTGGAGGTGTAGAAGCTGTCGTGCGTGCCTCCGCCGCACCATGAGACATACTGGTTCATGCCTCCGAAGTCGTCCCAGTTGTTGACCAGTGGGAGCACCAGCCTCAGGCCCCTGTCTTTTGCCAGCTTAATCACATTGTCGAAATGGACGAATGTCGGTTCGTCGTAGACGCCGGCGCTCGGCTGGAAGTTGTAGCCGTCCCAGCCACTGCCGCTGTTGTTTCCGTCGCCAAAAGCCCATGTTCTGATTGCGCTTAGTCCAAGATCTGCAGCGTCGTCCAGCACCTCAGGCACGCAGCCCTCCGCAGGCGGCGGATTAGTGGCGTCGCAGGTGAGGTTCTTGTACCAGAGGTAATAGTTGTTGGTCCCTGCGAACTTCCAGGTGCTGCCGTTCAGGACGAAGTCCGTGTCGTTCACTGTCACGAACATCTCGGGCGGCGGACAATCATAATCGCTGAGGTAGTCGCATTCCGCCAAGCAACATCCATCGCCATACGAGCATGTGGTCACGTCGGGGTTGCTGCATGTCGCCGAACAAGTCCCTGCGTTGCTGCAGGTGTCCGTGGTGCAAGGGATTCCATCGGCGCAGTCCGCACCTGCCGAGCAGGTGGGCTCCACGCACTCTCCGGAGCAGCAGACGCCTCCCGTACAGGAGGTGTCGTCAGCCACGTTCGGGTTCGTGCAGTATGAGCTGCATGTCCCCGCGTTGTTGCAGACGTCGCTAGTGCATTCGTTTGAGTCGGAGCAGTCACCGCTGGAAGAGCAGGTGGCCACGACGCACGCGCCGGAGCAGCATATTCCGCCCGTGCAGCCCGTGTTGTCGGGCTCCGCCGGGTTGCTGCAGACCCCATCCGTGCAGACATCCTGCGTGCATTCGTCGCCGTCGTAGCAGTCCGAGCTGTTGGTGCAGCCGCCTCCCGAGACGTCAACCATCTTCGTCCCGCTGTAGCAGCCGCCTGAGCAGGTGGTCCCGCCGACGACCTTGCACCTGACATAGACGGTCCCGCCGTTCTTGGCTGCGGCCGTGTTGGACTGGCTCTGGTCGCCCTTCTTATACTCAGGGTTCGTAGAGCCTGATTGTAGAGTTATCACCTCGTTAGCGTCGTTTATCGTTATCGTCGTCACAGTGCCGCTACAGTCGGAAGCGTCACAGTATTGCTGGGCGTACGTCACATAGGGTGGCGCCCCCCTCCCCGATAGCGCCGCACTGCAGGACATGGTGAAGGTGTCGTCGATTGCCAACGACTGGTCCGTCGTCGGGCTGTCCATCGTCACACCCGTCACATCCTTGGAGGCGGCGCTTGCGAGCATAGAAAAGGATATTATTAACAAACAAAACAGTATTGTCTTTTTCATTTTAAATCCTCAAGGATTTGCGCGTATTTTTGGAGAAGCGGTAATATAAATTACTACGCGAGTAAAGCCTTTTTCAACCCGCAAGGCTAATTTAAGCATGAGAAAACCCACGCTCGCAATCCTGGCAATCGTCGCCCTGGCGTTCTTAGCTAGCGGCTACTTCTACCCGCAGGTCCCCAACGTCATGATCACCCACTGGGGCTTCCAGGGCGAACCGGACGGTTACATGTCTAAAGAGTGGGGCCTGTTCCTGATACCGAGCCTGCTCGCCGTCTTCGCCCTGCTGTTCGTGAAGATACCTGAGATAGACCCCCTCAAAAAGAACATCGAGAAGTTCAGGCCGCACTACGATAACTTCATAATACTGCTCTTCTTGTTCCTGTTCGCCATCCAGCTGGTGATGATACTCTGGAATCTCGGCGTACAGCTTAGCTTCGCGCTCGTGCTCCCGCCGCTGATGGCCATGCTCTTCTACTACGTGGGCGTGCTGTGCGCGCATGCCGAGAAGAACTGGTTCATAGGGATAAGGACACCCTGGACCATGAGCAGCGATGCGGTCTGGGAAAAGACGAACAAACTAGCCGGGAAGCTGTTCAAGATATCCGCGGCTATAATCCTGCTCAGCATGCTGCTGCCCGAGCTGATGGTTCTGTTCATACTCGGGCCCGTCGTCTTCACCGGAGCCTACACCGTCTGGTATTCGTATTCTGAGTACCAGAAAGAGCGGAAAAGTGGCACTGCTCACTAAAAACCCACGGCAACAGCCACTGCTCACTGCTCACGGGGCAGGGTCAGCGCTTTTAATACCCCCCTTCTATATCCCACATGGAAACAATAACGAAATCCATAGTAACCTTCAACAACAAGCACCAATCCGATATGGTTGTAGTGGGGTCCGAGGAGGCTATCGTGGGCGTTTCGCCGGAGATTGCGGTAGTCCCCTCTTTCACCTTCGCCTGACTCCGTAAGTCGTTGAGGGGCGCCAGTTGGGGCGGCTTGCGGTCGGGGGTCCGCAAGCGCGCAAGCCCCCTCTTCACTATCAAGCCCTTATTGGGGCGTTAAAAACTAAAGGGAGGCTCGACCAAGGAAACCAGACCTGGGCGTTATACCTGGGGGCGAGAGCCCCCGCTTCATTCTCAAAATGACCTTCATCAAGACCATGCTCGTCTGCCGCATGATGGCACATGCCGCCGACCAAGACCGTTAGGGTTTTATACAATATCGCTCTAAAGCTACGTGATTTCTTTGGGTATTGAGGGAACAGCGCACACGTTAGGCGTAGGTGTAGTCAAGGATGAAGACATCCTGGCGGACATCAAGAAGACCTATTCTCCAAAAGGCGGCGGCATACACCCAAGAGAGGCTTCGAGATACATGGCCGACCACTTCGGAGAGGCTCTGCGAGAGGCAATAGATGAGGCTGACATCGACAAGGAGGAAATCGACCTTGTCTCGTTCTCCCAGGGTCCCGGGTTGGGGGCCTGCTTGTCCAACGTAGGGGTTGGTGCGCGCGCACTGGCACTCTCGCTCGGGGTCCCGATAATCGGGGTGAACCACTGCGTCGCGCACATAGAGATAGGCAATCTCATCGCGCGCAGAGAGCATCCGGACTGGGTCCAGCCTCTGGTGCTCTACGTCTCCGGAGCGAACACCCAGATACTGATGTTCAAGAACAAACGCTACCGCGTGTTCGGAGAGACCCTGGACATAGGCATCGGCAACATGCTGGACAAGTTCGGGCGGAAGGCCGGTCTTGCGCACCCGGCAGGCCCCAAGATAGAGGAGCTTGCGCGCAAGGGAGACAATTACATCCAACTGCCTTACGTGGTCAAGGGCAACGATCTTTCTTTCTCGGGCATATACACCGAATCGCTGAAGAAGCTCCAAAACAACAGCATAGAGGACATCTGCTATTCTCTTCAAGAGACTTCCTTCGCAATGCTCGTCGAAGCCACCGAGCGCGCGCTGTGCCACCTGAAATCCGAGTGCCTCCTTCTGACCGGAGGAGTGGCCAACAACAAGCGCCTGCAGGAGATGCTGGGGATTATGTCCAAGGACAACTGCGCGTCTTTTTCCGTGCCAAAGGGCTACTGCGGCGACAACGGCGCCATGATAGCGTGGACGGGCCTTGTCATGCATAAGAGCGGCATAAGGCACAGGATAGAGGACACCAAGACCGACCAGGATTTCCGGACTGACCAGGTGGAGATAACCTGGGCCAAAACAAGCAAAGGTCCCAAACCGGAGACTCCAGGCCGGTGGAAGGGCGCAGAGGCCGTTCTGAGTCTGGAGGGCAGCAGAATCATCAAGGAGAGGATCGGGAAGGAGTACAGGATAAAACAGTTGGATGGTATTATAAGGAAAGCGCGCACCTCAAGAGAGCCGCGCCTCCTCAACAGTGCGCACGCTGCGGGTGTCCCGACGCCGGAGGTCTTCGAGGTCAGAAAGGAGGACTGCACGTTCATAATGGAGTACCTGGACGGAGTGCCCCTTTACAAAGAGATAGAGTCAAAAACCAGACTCGCCAAGGAGGTGGGCTCGCTGGTCAGAAAGCTGCACGACCAGAACATTTTCCATGGAGACCTGACGACATCGAACATGATAGCCAAGGGCGGGAGAGTCCACTTCATAGACTTCGGCCTCGGCGGAACGAGCAGGAAGCTGGAGGACAAGGCCACCGACCTGCTGCTGCTCAAGAAGGCCCTGAATGCGAACCACTCCTCGAAATTCGAGGAGCTCTGGGCTAAAGTGCTGGAAGGATACGGCAGGTCGGAAGTGCTCAAGCAGCTGGAGAAGGCCGAGAAACGTGGCCGATACTTGTAACTCTCGCATATGCGAGGGAAGATTTACAGAGAGATTTCACGACGCTCCGCCGCGGGCGGGGATGCGATAGTTAGTTACGCTACACTGCGCGCAGTTACACTACACTTTTATAAACAAAACCCATAACAACCAGCGATGGAAATAGTCTTCGTGACCACTAACAAGGGGAAGATGGCAGAAGCCAGGGAAATAGGCGCGCATTATGGGATAAATTTCATACCCAACGACTACGACGCCGTGGAGATGCGCTCGAACGACCCGAAGGAGATAGCAGCGGAGAGCGCGAAGGACGCTTACGCCAAAATCAAAAGACCGCTCATAGTCGAGGACTCCGGGTTGTTCATAGACACGCTGAGGGGGTTCCCGGGGACCTACTCCGCCTTCGTCTTCCGCACCATAGGCGTGGACGGCGTGCTGAAGGTCATGGAGCACAAAGTGAAGCGCTCCGCGACCATGAAGTCGGCTGTCGCCTACACTGACGGGAAGACTGTCAAGACCTTTCTGGGAGAGGTGAGGGGCGAGGTGCCCAAGGATTCAAGAGGCACGGGCGGATTCGGCTACGACCCCATTTTCATACCGGAAGGGAAAGAGCTCACCTTCGGACAGGACCTCGAGTACAAGTCCGAGGTTTCACACCGCGCGCAGTCTATAAGGAAGTTCTGTGAATGGTACGCCGATAAATAACTTTTTATACGTCTTACAGCAAATATCGCGCAGTCTCCGGGGACGGAAGACTGGAGACCGAAAACCGTATTGCCCCAGTAGTGTAGTGGCCTATCATACGGCCCTGTCGAGGCCGTGACCCGGATTCGAATTCCGGCTGGGGCGCTTTTTTCAAAACATACAGGTAATTAATCGGGTGGAAAATGGCAAAGATTACACTGGATAGGGAGAACTGCATCGGATGCGGGGCCTGTACGGGCGTGTGCCCCGACTATTTCGAGATGGGGACAGACGGCAAGAGCTCCCTCAAGGGAGCCGGCGAGGGCAGCACGCAGAGCATCGAGGTGGACGATGCCGGATGTGCCACGGAAGCCGGGGACGCCTGCCCTGTGAACGTCATAAAGGTCGAGTAAGGCTCCATTATACCGGGTTTTTGAGTTGCTAAGGCAGTGACTATGTTTTTATTATCTTAGCTTTAATTATTAAACACCAACCCAAGATGGAAACTACGGTAAAGGAGATTATGCGGAAGAGGTTCGCATCTTTGAAAAAAACCGACTCTCTGGGCAAGGCGATAGACGTCTTCATAAAGAACCCGGACATGGTCTTTCCCGTCGTGGACGACAAAAGGAGGATAATCGGCGAGGTCAACCAGCACGAGCTCCTCAAGCTGGCCGTCCCTGCCGATTACATAGGCGGGGAGCACGTCCTGGGCCCGGGCGGCATAAGGGCGGTCATGCAGCGCTCCGGCACCAAAGTGGAAGACCTGATGACCAAGAACGATCTGAAGGTGAGAGAGGACGCCAAGGTCTTCGACGCGGCCAAGATAATGCTGGACACCGACGTCAGGACCCTGGAGGTCATCGACATGAAGAAAAAGCCCATCGGCTTCGTCTCCGAGCTGGACATACTCAAGTACCTGAAAACCAAGCTTGAAGAGAAGAAATGATCGAATACCTGCTCGTTATAGCGGTAGTCCTCGTCTTCGCGAAGATACTGGGAGAGCTGTGCGAGAGGGTGGGCATACCCAGCATACTGGGGGAGATAACCACGGGCATAGTGCTCGGCCCATCACTATTGGCGTTAATAAGCGACCCGACGCTGGAGGTCTACGCCCTCTTCGCTGAGGTCGGGATAATCATGCTGCTGTTCGTCGCGGGCTTCGAGCACGTGGACATCGGCAGCCTTCTCAAATACAAGAAGGTCTCGATAACCCTGAGCGTCGTCAGCTCTTTCGTCCCGCTTACTGGAGTAGTCCTGTGGAGCCTGTCCATGGGCTACCCCATCGAGACTGCGCTGATGCTGGGCATAGCCCTTTCGGCGACTTCCATGGGCATAACCGTACGCTCCCTCCTGGACTGCAACCAGATAAACTCCAAACCGGGGAGGACTATCCTCGGCTCCTTGGTCATCAACGACATAACCGGCCTTATAATGATGACCATAGTCATAGGGGTCGTAGCATCAACGAGCGGCAACCTGGCCCTTGACATACTTACGGTCATGCTGGGCATAGGGGCGTTCTTCGGCATATTCCTGGCAGCGGAGTACCTGATGCCCTACATCATACTCTATGCCGTCCGTCTGAGGGTCGAGGAAGCCCAGTTCACCCTAGTATTCGTGGTGGTCCTGCTGGCGGCGTTCCTGGCCTCGAACATGGGCCTGAGCACGATGATAGGCGCCTTCTTCGCGGGGATAGCCCTGTCGCGCTCCTCGATCCTCGAGACGGAGACCTTCTCGCAGAAGATATCCTCCATCTCATACGGCCTGTTCATACCCATCTTTTTCGTCATGGCGGGTGCGCGCATAGATTTGAGCAACCTGGCCCAGTCCTTCGGGCTGGCGGTGATGATGCTCTCCATAATAACCAGCCTCCAGATAGGCTGCGCCTTCATAGTGGGCAAGTTCTACAAGTACAGCAACTGGAAGGCGGTGCTGATGGGGCTGGGGATGCTGCCCTACGGCGAGGTCACCCTTATCGTCATGACCGCGCTGCTGAGCCTGGCAGCGGGCAACGAAGCGGTGTTCGGCGGCGTTCTCGGAACGGAAGGGCTACAGAGCCTGTTCTCCGCGGTGTTGATACTCATCGCCATGACAATACTGATAGCCCCCATGGCGATGAACTTCGTGTCGAAGAAAATCGAGAAGGAAGAGAAGTAAGCTTCTATTATGCCAAAAACACCCTGGACAAGGCGGATGTTCGGAAGGGCTCTGAGTATGCGCAAGCAGGGGATGTTTGCAAGGGATATCGCAGAAAAGCTCGGCACCGAGTTCGGCTGCTCTGTGAAAAAACGCTCTATGCAGACCATGTTCTCGCAGTACAGGGCGGTCGAAGGCATTGAAGCCGCGCTGCGCAACTGGGACGAGAAACATAAATCAGAGCAGGAGAAAAAAGCGGGGAGGTCTAGGGGCGGAAAGGCCCAGTGGGAAGGAAAAACAGAGGAAGAGAGAAGCAGGGAAATGAGCAGAAGAGCCACAAGGGGGTGGGCCGAAAAAACAAAGGAGCAAAGGAGCGCTATAGCCGAAAAAAGGTTTAATGCCATGCCCGCCGGCAAGCGCAAGGCATTTCAAGAGGCAGGAACTGCTGCAGCAAGAGCCAAAGACCTGGCACGTTCAAAGCAGGAGAGGAGTGAGCAGCGCAGGCGCGCAAGACGGACGCTGGCCGCAAAAGACCCGGATTTTGCAAAAAGAAGATATGATTCGATGCCGGAAGAGTCCAAGCAAGCCTCCCTCACCTCAATGTGGGAGACCCGCAGGAGAAAAGCCGCGGAGAAGAGGAAATTGACGAACCTTATGTTCTCCGACGCCATTGCAAGGCAGCAGGAGAGGACGATGGTTGATTTCGGTTATAATCCGATAACGGGGGAAATAATAGGCAAACGACCCAGGCCGGGCAATGCCATCGACTCTCAGGTTGTTAGGGAAGCCATTAAACGGGAGAGCATCCAAAGGTTGCGCGCAGCAATAAGAACGCTCCCTGCAAAACACAGAAGGGTTGCGACTTATTTGCTTGACGGGGCGATGAAACCGGACCTGACCGTCGATTTCGATGAGATTTCGAGCCGAATGGCAATCAGCAGGAAAGAAGCCAGAACGCTTGTCGATCAAACATTTAGGCATTTGCGTGAAAGGGTCGGGGATAAAAAGAGGAGAGGGAGCAGGTCAAGTTTCAAATAAGCTAATGGCTGATTTCTGAAGAAAAAGTCGGCCCAAATCGGACTTTTTCTACAAAGCCTCGAAAACCGAAACGCTTTTTGCTCATTACTGAAAAATATAAGCCGTGCGCTTAAACGATTATTCTGGATAATTAACCCCCTGCAAAATGGCCGACGACAACAAGAGTTCTGGCATGTGCCCGGAGTGCGGAGGCACCCTGGTGAGAGATTACAAGCACGCGGAGATAATGTGCTCCAAATGCGGTCTAGTGGTTGACGAGAGCATAGCCGACCTGGGAGCGGAGACGCGCAGCTTCGACTCAGAGTCATGGCTCAAGAGGACCCGAACGGGCAGCCCCATGACATACACCAAGCCCCACAAGGGCCTGACCACCGAGATCGACAAATATGACCGGGACATACGCGGGGGTACCGTCTCCAAGGAAGCGCGCAAGCGCATGTACCGCATGAGGAAGTGGCAGAGGAGGATAAACGTCTCCTCGTCCGTGGAGAAGGACATCATACCCGCGCTCAACGAGATATCAAGGGAGCTCTCGGAGCTGGGCCTCCCCATATCCATGAAGGAGGACGCTGCCATAATGTACCGCAAGATCTGCAACAAGGGGCTGGTCAGGGGCCGAAGCATAGAGGCCATAATAGCCGCGATAACCTATATCCTGTGCAGAAACAGAGGCATACCGAGGACACTGGGCGAGATATCCGACGTCTCGGGCATAGACTCCAAGGACGTGGGCAAGACATACCGCTATGTCGCGCGCCATCTGAAGCTTAAAGTGCCGCCGACCACGCCTGCGGACTACCTGCCGAAGTTCGCCCACAAGGTCAAGCTGCCCAACTACGTGGTGGACAAGGCCAACGAGATAATAAACGACGCCAAGGAGCTCGGCCTGACCAGCGGGCGCGCCCCGGCGGGCGTCGCAGCAGCCGTCCTCTATATCGCCGCCGACATCTACAACATGCAGAAGACGCAGAAGGAGATAGCGGAGGCGGCGGGCGTGACAGAAGTCACGGTCAGGAACCGGCACCGCGAGCTGGAGGAGAAGATGGACCTCTACAAGTACAAGGAGCAGGTCATCAAGGAGCAGAAGAAGGGCTAGTCAAAGAGCTCTTTCTCTTCCCTGAACCAGTGCCTGCTTCTCTCCACGTGGTCCTTCAGCCACCTTTTCAGCCGCTCGTCCCTCTCGTCTAGCTCCGCGCCCTTCGGAGGTTTCTCCAGGAACTCCAGAAGCCTGCGGGATATGTCTGCATGCGTAGTAAGGGCGGACCGGCGCTCTTCAGGGCTCTCGATCTCCTCTATCTCATAGGTGCCGTCCGGTCTGACGAGGTCCCTGCTCACGACCGGCGCGCCCACCGGGTCCATCCCCCTCCTCTCCAGCGCCGTGGAACGATTGAGCGTGATGCGCCGCCTCTGAGTGGGGGTCGCAAGGACATGGAAGACGTGATGCGATTCCGCGTTCGAGCGTCCGTAAGGGAGCATGAAATAAGAGCCTGTGACCCCGGATGTCATGGAAAGGGTAGGGTAGTCGGGATGCCGGGAGTTCAGCATCCAGGCAGTCCTGAAGTTGTCGGGTGACTTGCCCATGTGCCCTGTGCCGAACTTCATGTCCGGCTTGAGCATCGCGCGCACGAAAAGATGGCGCGGGTCGTGATGGGACTGCCTTTTCGCATGACGAGGTGCTGTCATTCTGCCTATTATTCTTGAAAAGAGACTTAAATAGCTTTGAAGAATTTCTCCACGTACATCTTCGGCTTGGAGGTTATGATGAAGCGCATGTCCCGGGGGAAGCACTTCTTGTAGTTGCCCCAGTTGAAGCGGTCGTCCATGAGGATAATGGCCCCCCGGTCCGTCTCGCTCCTGATGCACCTGCCCGCGGCCTGCAGCGCGCGGTTCATGGCAGGGTAGATGTAGCCGTAGTCCCACCCCCGCTCGAACTTGAAGTCGTAGTAGTTTATCAGTGCCTCCGTCTCCAGGGTGGGCTTCTCCAGGGGCAGCCCGACCACCGCCACGCAGTTCAGCATCTTTCCCGGGAAGTCCATGCCCTCGCTGAAGCTGCCCGCCTGGACCGCGAACAACACCCCTCCCTCGCCCTCCGAGAGCTTGGCCAGCCTCCTGTAAAGCTCGTGCCTCTGCCGCTTCTTCATGCTCTGCTTCTCCACCAGCTTGACTTTCTTCCCGGTGTCCACCTTCAGGGAGATGTTGTCCAGTATCCTGTAGGAAGGGAAGAAGACGGCCGTGTTGCCGGGGACGTCCGAGATTATGCGTGAGAGGGTGCGGGATATCTTGTCCCACATGTGGGGGCTCCGCTTTGTGTATTTTGTGGTCATGCCGCTGGTCAGCAGGACGAGACGATTCTCCTTGGGGAACGGGTTGCTGAACTGCTCTAGGCGCGCGTCGTGTATGCCCAAAACAGTCTCATACATCTCCAGCGGCAGGAGCGTGCCGGACATGAGGACCGACGCGTGCGCCTTGGAGAAAAGCTCCTCAGTGTATATGCCGGGATCCAGGCACTTGATGCTTATCTGGTAGCGTCTGCCGCTCCTGGACGTGTAGGTCTGCAGTATGCGCGCATAGGCCGCCTCGTTCTTGTCCCCGGTCCACTCCCGCAGGAAACCGGCTATGCTGGAGCAGTAGCTGCGGTAGCGGTTGGGGAGCTCCAGGACACGCTCGGCGAACGCCTCCAGGTCGTCCACGAAAGGCTTTGCATCCATGCTTATAGCCTTCTCTATGGCGCCGGTGAAGTCCTCTTTCTTGACGAACATCTCGCCTCCTTTCATGCCCTTCCCGAGGGACTTCAAGACGTCGACTATCGACATCAAATCTTCTTCCAGGTTCTCCTCCCTGAGCGCCCTGGCCTCCTTGACCGCCTGGCTGACCGTGTATTCGCTGAGGTTGTGGCTCATCAGACTCCTCACCCTCTCCGGCAGGTTGTGGGCTTCGTCCACTATCAGTATCATGTCCTCCAGCTCCCGGTCCATGCGGCCCAGGAAAGCGGTCCTCACCCGCGGGTGGAAGACGTGGTAGTAGTCGCACACCACCACGTCCGCCGACCTGCCCACCAGGACGCTTATCTCGTACGGGCACAGTCCATACTCCTTGCATATCTCCAGCACCCCCTCGGAATGCAGCGGGCTCCTGCTTTTTATCTCCCTTATAGCCTTCCTGGCCTTGTCCGAGAGGTTCCTGGAGCCGTCCTTGTAGACGGAGTTATGGAAGCGGCAGGTCTCGTTGCGCTTGTGGGACTGGCAGAACTGGTTGAACTCTTTAGAAATTAAATCGCGTGCGCCCTCGTAGAGGCAGGTCCACTGCTTGCCGATGATGTCCACGGAGACCACGTCCTTGCCGTATCTCCTCTTCATCTTCTTGAGCGTCTCCACGACTATGTGGTGGTGGCTGTGCTTGGGGGTGAGGAAAAAGACAGTCTTGCCGTTCTCCAGCCCGTAGGCCAGTGCCGGGGGCAGGGACGCTGCTGTCTTGCCTATGCCGGTCGGCGCGTTGGCCAGCAGGGAGCCTCCCTTCTCCATGACATCGACCACACCCTCCAGCATGCTCCTTTGCTCCTCTCGGATGCGGGAGAACGGGAACAGGGTCTTCTCTAGAATATCCATAGCATCACTGCCAAAAACAAAAAGAACAGGAAGAACAGCACGGGCGTTACCCTGGACATTATCTTGACAACGGTTAAAAGCTCGTAGTAGGACTTGCCGAGGATTCTGACGTTCTTCATCAGCTTCTCGCCGTAGGAGAGCTCGGCATCCGCCAGCCCTTCTTTGGCCTCTCTTATGATGCTTTCAATTACGTCCTTGGGTGTGTCCGGCCTGTTTATGAGGGCCTTGACTGTCAGGGAATGGGTGTCCGTGGTGAAGAATAGAGCATGGTCTATGCCAAGCCTCCCGGAGATGTCATGGATCATCCTGGCCTCGTTCTCGGACAGCCCGTTGGTGTCCGCTATGAAGTAGAGGACGGTCTCCTCCGCCTCGAAGATTAGCGCAAACACACTGTAATCCTCGAAGAACCGGACCGCGCTTCCCGCCCGGGCCTTTTTCAGCGAGGCCTTCGAAAGCTCCATGATTATCTTGTCTATGAGCTCTTCTATCAGCTCCGCATCCCTCGTGAACGTCTCGACATTGAAGCACTGAGTCATGGGGAAATTGGGGTGGGAGTCCACGAAGACCACCTTCTTGTCTCGGTACTTGTCCCTCAGGGCAGAGAATATGGAGATATCGTAGTCGTCTATGCGGGCGCTGGCCAGGGATATTATGTAAACGTCGTTGAGCCTCTGCCCCATGACCGTTATGTTATTCTTCTCCACTCTGGCGACCTTCGAGGATTTTAGGGTTTCGTAGTTTCCTCCCTCGACCGCCTGGACCACCCTGGAGGAGATGTCCCTGGACGGGTTGTACTCGTGGTTGCTGGGGACGTGCATGAAGTAGGAGTCGCCATATCTGGCGTTCAGCTTCTTGATGGATTGAGTGCTGAGATTCCCTCCACCCACGCTTCTTATGGGGCCGGAGTGGAGCCACGGCGCGACCACCACACTCTCCTCGGCGCCCGCCCGTATCTTGAAGTACTGCACCAGAGCGTCTATATTATGGCCGATATCCAGGGAGACCTGCTCCCCGCGTATGCCCTTGAGTACTTTGCTCAGCTCGGCCATGCCTGACATGCCCGCGAATACCAGCGAAAAGACGTGCTCGGTGAACAGTATCACCAATGTCGAGAAGGCGATGCTACCCACCATGAGTACCATGGGGCTGCTCAGATCGATTGCGATTATGCTGACCGAGGACAGCATGAGGGCCCATACCGACAGCGGCTGTATCATTGACAGCAAAAAGCTGCGGGCGCCTATCCTGACGGCCCCGAGGCCAGAGAGCAGCAGCATCCACAGAGTGTATGACATCGCCGTCCAGAAGACCAGGGAGTCAAGGAAGTTTATCCTCGTTGAGAATATGAATATGTAGGCTATTGCTATCAGGGCGAGCTGGTTGAGGAGGACAGTGAGATAGGACCATTTGGCCTTGAAGTTGCCGACGAGGCGGTCAACCAAAAAGCCGGAAAGCAGATTCACGGCTATGAACCCTATGATGAATACGTAGGAATCGAGAAGCAGCCTCGATCCAAAAACCTCTTTAGCCCCCAGACCGGCAGCTATGCCTGAAATAACTATGAGAGCGATAACGCCCCATACGCTGGGGCTCTTTATGCCCACGAACGAGAACTTCTTGAAATCGCGCGCATCCACCATCCCGTATGTTTGAAGCCGCGGGGATTTAAATCAGGGTAGAATAGGCCAAGCTCAGGCCTTCTTTGACTTCCCGCTCCTGGGCACGATGCGCCGGGCGGCCGGTGTCGAGCCTCGCCTAGCCCTGGATATCGGCGGCGGCCCGCTGCCGGGCGGCGGCTTCGGCGGGCCTGCCGGCTCGTGATGAACCGGGGGCTCGGGGGCTTTCGCTTTCTCGCGAGGCTTTTGCTGTCTGCGCTTCCGCCTAGGAGACTGCGGTTGCTTAGGCTCATGACTGCGCTCAATCATGCCCTTCGGGACCGGAGGGTCGCCCTTGGGGCTGTTTCCGGCCCGGACGCACGCATAGGTGAGGCCTGCGCCCATCGCGCCCACAGCGACGATTTCTGCAGCGGTCTTGGCCGCCCTTTTAAGTCTTGGGTGGGACCTGCGCTGCTTCGGCATCTTTTCTCCGGGCTTGAGTTTCCTGTTTCTGACCATTTTGACGTTGGGATACTATTGCTTTTAAGGCTTAAAAAGAGTTTTTCAGCCCCTTCTTCCCCTCTCAAGCCTTGGGGGAGCCCTTCTGGGCAGCGGGAAGCGGGAGGCTCTGGGACCCTGTGCGTGAGCAAGCATTGCTGCGTCAACAGGCTTCCTGAGAGCGACCAGATTGCCGGTCCGGGTAGTAGGATTCCAGGACCGCCTCTGGGACCTCCGCCCACCCCCTGATATGCGCCTTCTTCTGGTGCAGGTGAGAAGCTTCCTCCGCCGCCTCAGCCAATTCCGCCCTCATAGGCGGGCGGCGGGCTTCGCGTAGGCTAGAAGGAGAGCGGGCATGAGCGACGCCTATGCTGAGAGAGAGTGCCAAAGGCAGCGCCTTGCGAAGCCTGGAGGAGTGGCGCGCGCACCTGATGGAACCTGTTGGGTCTGGGAGGCATGCTGACTTCAGACTAATCTGACGGTCAAGGCTTAAAAAGAGTTGGAGGGGGATAAAAAGAAAAGAGGCGGTCTTAGCCGCCGATCTTGTACATTCCGGTTCCGCAGACGGGGCACTTGCCTTTTTTGGCGGGCTTGCCGTTCTTCATCACGACATCCTCTTCGTCCTCCATCTCGCGCTTAGCCTTGCATTTTACACAGTATGCTTCAGTCATTTTCTTACCACCTTGTTTTAAAGCTCTTTATTTTAGGGATTGGGGCATAAAAACGGGAAAACGCCTTTATAGCGGGTTACCGCTCTTGGCCAGGTCGCCCCAGAGCGCGCCCCATGCTCTCTTGCCCTTTTCGCGCAATCCTCCGCTGCGCTTTTCGTTAGCCCTGCTCCGCTTGGCGAAATATGAGCGCGCCATGGTCCGCGCTGCCGCAGGGGGCACATACCGCGGAGCAGCATTCCGTCCGCGAGCCATCCTCCTGGACGCCTCCAGATCGGCTATCCTGCCCGTCCGGCCCGTGGCAGGGTCGTAGACTACCGTATCGGGCCTTACTCGCACCGGCCTTCCGTCGGGCAGGATCGCCCTCGGGGCAGGTCTCCGGACCCTCGTGGCCGGGGCGTAAGGCATCGGGCGCCTCACCATGCGTCCGCGGGAAGGAGCGGGTTCCCTGCCTTTTTTCTTGCCTCCGAGCAGACTGGTCAGCAGGCCCCCCACACCCTTAGGGGTCTTGCCTCGGCTCTGTTGAGGGCGAAGCATTCTGTTGACCCTCGGCTGGACGAGGAACTTGCCTGCGATTATAGACGGGCGAACCATTCTGCTATCGCTAAGAATTAGAAAAACAAAGAAGAAAAAGGGGGGCCTCCCCCCTACTTGTTCCTGATGGCGGCCTGGGCGGCTGCCAGGCGCGCTATCGGCACCCTGTAGGGCGAGCAGGAGACGTAGTTCAGTCCGACCTTGTGGCAGAACTCCACGGACGAGGGCTCTCCGCCCTGCTCTCCGCAGATCCCCACCTTCAGATCCTTCCTGGTCTTCCTGCCCCTTTCGACCGAGATTTTAATCAATTCCCCGACGCCGTCCTGATCGATTGCCTCGAACGGGTCCACTTCCAGTATGCCGCGCTCCTTGTACTTGGGTATGAACTTCCCGGAGTCGTCCCTTGAGAAGCCGAAAGTGGTCTGAGTCAGATCGTTGGTCCCGAAAGAGAAGAACTCCGCGTGCTCGGCCACCTTGTCGGCGGTGAGGGCCGCTCTGGGCAGCTCTATCATGGTCCCTATCTTCACCTGGACCTCCGCGCCCTTCTCCTCCAAGACCGTCTTGGCCGTCTTCTCCACGATTCCCCTGAGTATTTCCATCTCTTTGGCGCTCGACACGACCGGTATCATGACCTCGGGCCTGACGTCCACGCCTTTGTCCCTGACATTGGCGGCGGCCTCGAATATCGCGCGCGTCTGCATCTCGGCTATCTCGGGATAGATTATTGCCAGCCTGCATCCCCTGAAGCCCAGCATCGGGTTTATCTCGTGGAGGCTCTTGACCTTCTCCTCGACTTCCTCGGCGGAAATCCCCAGCTGCTCCGCGACCTCAGCCACCCCTTTCTTGTCGGATGGCATGAACTCGTGCAGCGGCGGGTCCAGCAGGCGTATGGTGACGTCAAGGCCATCCATGACCCTGAACAGCTCCTC
>CAZINR010000006.1:0-36865 GCA_964540655.1 uncultured archaeon
GTGCGGCTATGGCCTGGCTCTCGGGAACGATTTTTGAAAGCCTCAAAAAGTGCTGGTCGGCCATCTTGGAGGCTTTGTCCAGGAGATGGTCCATGCGCTCCTTCTGGTCCATGCTTATCCTGCCCTCGCGGTAGAGCGAGGCTATCTGCCTCCGGAAGTTGGCTCGCTGCTTGGGGCTGAACTCCCGCCGGACATGGTTCTGCATGGCGATGGCCTCTATAGTGCTTATGCCTTCGTCATGCGCGCGCTCTATGAACTCGTCGACCATGCTTATCTTCGCGTCGAGGTCGTTCGCCATCCGGTTGAAGCTTCTTGTGTCCATTATGCTGCCTTGCCCATCCTTCTCAAAGCATCCTCGAAACCGCTGTTCAGGACCCTGCTGAAATGCTCATGCGCGCGAAGCCGGCCGGTCTGCCACCCATTTAGGCCGGGCGTCCTTCTCTCCGGCGGCCTCCACTCTTTGCCGCCGAATCTGAATAGCCCTCTTCTTCCGACCTCGCCTCTCTTTAGCGGCTTCCTTTTTTGCGTGTCTGGTCTGCGGGGGCGACTTTTGGCATTAGTTCGAATATCCCCGGGCTTCTTGGGCCGGGGCCTTTCCCTGGATTTCCCCTTACTCAAAGAAGGCTTTGCTCTTGCCATGTTAATCTTATGACTCAAGCCTAAAAAAGACACCGTTATTCGGCCCGCCCCAGCCATCCATTTTTATTCCTTTATCTATTTATATCACGGGGTGGACATGGCTGAAGAGAGTCCCTTATCCAAGAGCCCTTCTGCGATGCAGAAGGTCTATCTGAAGAGAAGGTTCACATTCCTTGCCGGCGTCATCGTGATTCTGGCGGTGGTGGGACTGGTTATAATACTGACCTCCCCCGCCCCGGGCGAATCCGAAGAGACTGATAACCGGACGCCTGAACTGAAGCCGTCTCCCATTTACGAGCAGCCTGTTGAAGAAGAGCCGGAGCCTGAAGTCAACGAGACCGAGGAGCCTACCGTGGAGGCGTGCGAAATGGCGCCCATCGAGGAGTTGGGTTGCCTGCAGTTGAACGAGGGCGAGAACATATTCGGGGCATACGGCCTGAACTTCGACGACCGGAGCGTCCGCAACCTAATCCGCGAGGTGGAGAGGGAGTGCGACACCGACGGGGCTGACGGTTTCGTCGACAGGGACTGCATAGTGGACACCGCGGTCTACGAGTCCGAGAACAGCTGGGTATGCGAGTGGGACTGCCTGGAGGACGTGGCCTCCTGTGAGACATATAAGATGCACCTCGCCGTTGCCATCCTCAGAAGGTACGTCCCGGCGACCGACGTGTTCGTGGCGAGGACAGAGAACTTCAAATTCTTCCTGCTCTATAAGGACAACCAGGGCGAGTGGATACAGAAGTTCGCGTTCGGCCTTGTCCGTCCTCGGGTCGATGCGATATACAACGACCTATACCATGCCGGTCCGATAACGGAGGTAATCTTCCCGGAGATAATGGAGGTGGAAGCGGGGGACCGCTTCTGCTTCGACGTCTACGCGCCCGGCAGCTGCGTCTGCTCTGTCGAGGTGACCACATTCACTGTCGGTGACTGCCCGCAGCTCCCGGCCGATTTGAAGGGCATATGCGACGCTCCCGTAAGCGAGGTCTATCTCAACACCGGCAAGAACGAGATTTGCTTTGAAGTGGTTGAGGACGCCGAGGAGGAGTTCTACACCTACAACTTCGAGCTGACCAGCGGCGAGGACTTCATACCTGCCGGCAATGCTTTCATAAAAGAGAAGAAATGGGACTGCTGCGTCAACGCGTCCTTCAAGGGCTTCTTGTCTATCGAGGATTAGGATTTCTTCTTGGGAAGCTTTATCTTGCCCTCATAAAGCGCCTTGCCTATAACGGCCCCCCATGCGCCGATTTTCTCTAACCCCTTTATGTCCTTCTGCGTCGTTATGCCGCCGGCCGCGCAGATTCTTGCCTTGGTGCCCTTGACCAGGGATTTGAACTCTCCAAGGTCCACGCCCTGCATTAATCCCTCATTGTCCACGTCCGTGACCAGAAAGCCGAAGACGTAATCCTCCAGCTCTTCTATCAAATGCGATGTATGCATGTCCGTCTTCTCGGTCCATCCCTTGATGACCACCTCGCCCTGGTATGAGTCGAGCGCCGCCATGATCCTGTCTTTGCCGTATTCCTTGCTCAGCAGCTTGAGCATCTCGGGATGCTTGACCGCGATGCTTCCTAGTATTATCCTGTCTATTCCCGCGTCCAGCGCGACCCTGGCGAAGGTCAGCCCCCTTATCCCGCCGCCGAACTGTATCGGGATGTGGGTGCGCTCCTTTATCTCGACCACCATGTCCAGGTTGTCGCCCTCGCCGAAGGCGCCGTCCAGGTCGACCACGTGGAGCGCCTCGGCGCCCTTGGCCTCCCACTCCCTGGCCACTCGCACCGGGTGCCCGTAATACTCCTCCGTCCCCGGCTTCCCCTGGACGAGCTGGACGCACTGCCCCTGCCTTATGTCGACGGCGGGTATGATTATCATCGGGAATATTATGGGTAACGCTAAATAAATGTGTTGGTTTTTAGAATCTTGCCCCACATACAGCTGAAAAAACCGGAAAAAGACCCTGACAAGCTTTTTATAGCAGTAAGCCTTAATAATAAAGCTCAACAAATCCCCAAAAAGGAGAAACAAAAATGAACCCAACTACAAGAAAAGGACAAACGGCTCTAGAGTATCTGCTCATAGTCGTGGTAGCGATTATAATCGTCGTCGCGGTTATGGTGTGGATGCAGGGCACTCAGCAGGCTACGGAGGATCGAGCTACCGACACCGTAGGAAATGTGATGTGTGCCACATATATGAGCAACGCCACATGTAATGCCGACGATAACTGTGCGTGGAATGCAGCCACCGGGACCTGCGAGGCAGGCTAAGCAATTGGTTCGGGGGCTTCCCCCCTTTCTTTTAATTCATTCACAAAGATGACACGAAAGGGCCAGACGGCTTTGGAATACATGCTGATGATAGCGGTCGTGCTGACGCTGCTGGTTCTGGTCCTGACGATGATAGGGTATGTTGAGCAGATAGGCACGAGCCTCGGCGGGACGATAGACAACACCCGGGGGCAGGTTATCGACTGGATACTAACCTAGTGATGGCCTATGGCGGGACTCCTATTGAATCGGGACCATCTTAGATGGCTCTTGCTTACTTTCGTCCTTGCCTCCCTCTCCATATTCTTCTCCTATTACATCTTCCCTTCCCAGGCATCCGTCCTGGCCATAACCTTCATAGTGATAGGCCTCACGCCCCCACTCTACAGTCTTGTGGCCGCGGAGGAGAAGATAGTGGCCCAGAGCGACCGGCGGACGACCTTCTTCATGAACTACGGCAACATCATAGTCACATTGCTGGTAATCTCGCTGGGACTGTTGCTCGCCTACTCCTTCTGGCACGCAGCTCTGCCGGAGGACCCCGAATATCGGGGGGACCGCTGCTCTACGAGCCTCCCTTGCAAGCAGAGCGTCTTCTCGTTCCAGCTGGGTTATCCCCAGCAAGCGCGCGGTCTTGACACGACCCTGGGCCTGATGCTGATATGCTTCGCCCTTTCCCTGTTCCTCGGAGCCGGGGCGATTCTAATAATAGCGTGGGACATATCCTCCCTTGCGGCGGGGGGTTTCGGCAGCATGGGCCTGCTGGGCTACATGCCCCAGCTCCTCGGTTTCTTCCTGACCGGGATGGCCGGCGCTCTCCTCTCGTTCGCCATAGTGCGCCACGAATGGAAGAGCCCCGGGTTCCTCATAGTGATCAAGGACTCTCTCAAGCTGCTGGGGCTGTCGCTCGCTCTGATGGTCTTCTCTTACTTTTTATTACAGTTACCTTAATTACTAGCAACCAACTCATGAGAAGAAGAGGGCAGATAACCCTGGAAATAGTAGTGATTCTTCTGATAGTAATCAACATCTATGCTTTCATAAGCGAGCCATTGGGGCTTGTCGGCAAGTCGGCGGTCTCTAGCATCGGCACCTCCGCTCTTGCCGCGAGGGCCGTGGATTCGATAATCCAGAAGGCCGACATGGTGGGGATAAGCGGCGAAGGGGCTAGAGACTATCTGACGGTCAGGATAGTCGAGGATTTCGAGGATTTCTCATGCGGGGGGAATGCCGCAACCGCCAGCTTTCTGATACACGACTTCACGAGGGTCGACAACCCGAACTCCTTCGGCGTTACGCCCTTGGGCACCCGCAGGCAGGACATGGTGGAAAAGACCTATTCAAAGAGCTCGGACTTCAATCTGGATTGCGAGAACTTCGCGCTGCTGTCGGACGACGACGCCAACACCGCATGCCTCACATTCGAGAGCGGCGGCGATGAAATAAGGATAATAGCGGATTATCAGTGTGGCTGGGATGCCCCCGTGTGCCCCAACGGTGTGAGGGAGGGGGACGAGGAGTGCGACACCGACGGAAGTGTCTGCGCCAGCGGCGTCTGCCTGGCCGACTGCACGTGCGAGCCGGTTCCCGCACCCACACCAACCTACTGCGGAGACGACATTCAGCAGGACATGAACGACGACGGCGAGGTCGAGGAGTGCGACGGACCCGACAATGCCGCATGCGCGGGTCCCTGCCAGCCTCCGGCCGAGCCTGACAAATGCACCTGCAAGGAGTTTTGCGGAGACGACATTCAGCAGGACATGAACGACGACGGCGAGGTCGAGGAGTGCGACGGAAGCGACGATTCCGCCTGCCCGGGGCGGTGCCTTTCCGACTGCACGTGCGACTCGAGCCCGCAGCCTACGCCGTGCACATGCAACGACTGCGCGAGCTGCACGGAGCAGCTGAACAGCGTCGCATGCGGCGCCGTGACGCTCATAGCACCCATAAGCACATCGGCAACGAACTGTATCAACGTGGTCGGCCTGAACAACAAGACCTTCGACTGCGCCGGGAAGAGGATAGACCTGAGCGGCGCGAACACCAAGTTCCTCGACATGAGCTCGGTGACCGACAGCGTGGTGAAGAACTGCAACGTCTTCGGCACGCAGGAGTCCGGGCAGCACGGAATCGACCTCTTCACCTGTAACAACGTCACGATATCCAATAGCAAGACCGATTCCCTCTACATGGGGATTATCCTCACCCAGTCCACCGATATCAACCTCTCCAATAATGAGGCTAGCCTGAACGCTCACGCAGGAATATACCTGCACGAATCCGACCGGAACACCCTATCCGGGAACACGGCGAACCAGAACTCCCGATGGGGGCTCTACATGTTCTCGTCCGACAACAACCGGGTGGATGACAACGTATTCTGCGACAACATCGATTCAGACGTCCAAAGGTCTCCTGTGGAGCCGCACTCGAACATCGGAAGCGGCAACACCTGCGGCACGCAGAGCGGATGGGCCGGCATATGCGCAGATCCATGCTAGGATGAAAAAACCGAGAAGCACAGGAAAGGGGCAGATATCCCTAGAGGCGGGCATAGTGATGCTCTTCTTCCTGATAGTCCTCGTGTCTATCTGGCTCGGAGGACCCATCCAGCAGTCCGTGGAGAAGAGCGCCGACACCAACGACCTGCTGCTGGCCGAGCAGTTCCTTGACGCCATGGACTCGGCAGTCGAGAAGTCGGGCATGATGGGCGTTGCCGACCGCCGGGATTTTGTGGTCCACATACCCTTCAACACAGTGGACGTGTCCTATGGCAGCGGCTCCGGAACAATAGGGCCCCACCTGAACATAAGCGTTCTGCTCTACAACAACCTCACCCTCTCCGGCGGCCAAGGGTTCTCCCGCTATTCGGTCACCTCTGAAGGCTATCCCATCTGGTACGACCCGTCGGACGTGCTGCCGGGGGCGGACCCCCCCAACACGCCGTTCTTCTACAAGACTCTGACAAAAGAGCTCAAGTACCCTTTGGGATATATGCCTTTCTGCGCACACAAGGACGACTCGACAGTGCTCAGGGGGTCTGGCACGCAGTTGCGGGACGTTCTCGGAAACCCCATAAAATTCTGCGCCGAATCCGGCTTCAATCTCCATGCGTACACCCTGAGGGACCTGAGCAATTTCAGCAACCTGTGGATATTCCCAAGGAACTACTGGTCATTGCCTGAAGACTGGATAATAACAATATGAAACTATTGACAAACAGAGGACAGCTCTCCTTCGACCTAGGATTCGCCATAATCCTGGTCCTCGTAATCTCTGGAGTCGTTGTTGGGTACTGGCAGACCTCTCAGGCGTCCGTGGAGACCGGGCGGAAGCTCATGGCCTTGAACATGATAGCTGATTATGTTCAAGGGAATCTGAACTCATTTTACAACTCTCTCACCACCGACTCCAATGTCAGCTATTCCCTCCGGATGCTAGACGAATATCTCTTCGAGTACGAGACGGACAACGACTACCGGATAGGTTATGTGGCAGACTTGTCAGGAGACCCCATAGAGTTCGAGGATGCTAAAGACGCGGAGAACGTTCAAGAACGGAAACTGGGATTCAACATAGATTGTGATTCAGGCTCCCTTCCGGATTCTGCCATCCCGGGCGAGGTTATAAGATTCAAGGAATGCAAGCTATTAGGCTCGAGTTTATCTTGCGAGAGCTGCCAAACAACATGAAATCCAGAATGAAGACCAAAGGACAGACCGCCCTCGAGACGGCATTCGTAGTGCTGTTCATAATAATATCGCTTTGGGCTGTCACCACCAAGACCGTCAGGTACGGCGCCGGCATAGACAAGATGTCCCAGGCCCGGATGAAGGCTCAGGGCATCTCCTTGGAGCTGTCCATGGAGGGGGTCACCACCCATCTGGTCAGGGTGGATGAAGCCGCTGGAGCTAGTGTGGACGTCTACGTCGTTTCCGAGAATTGCAATGAAGCCCAAACCAGATTCTCCAGTGAAATAGACATCGCCTCTTGGGAATGCTCAAATAACCTATATCTTGACGAGGAATTCAATTGACATGGACATGGCTACTAAGGCGGGCAGGAAAGGGCAGGTCTTCTCCATAGACGTTCTCTTCTCCATACTGCCGGTTATGATGATCCTGGGCGCGAGCCTCCAGTACCTCTACTTGGCGGAGGAGCAGATGAAGACGCTTTCCGAGGAGAGTGAGCTGGACAATCTGGCCCGCGGACTCGCTGATTATGTGGCCAATGCCGATCCGACGCCCCGGCAGGAGGACTGCAATCTTGTTTCCGCAATTGAGGAGTATTCGAATAACCGCCTGCCTGAACGCTATGTTTACCATGTGATGGCCAGGAGCTACTATGACTACACTTCTGATCCCGGCCATGACCTCGCCTATCCGAATCTGATTTGCACTGGCGATGACGACAAACTGTGGCACGATGATCTTGAGCAGGGTGAAAATCCCGAACTGTATGGCAGATACGCCAATGTAGTTTACAAGAACACCGCATCGTCCCAGCTCAGGTTCATGCTAGAGCACGACGATGCGGGCAATCCGATTCCAGGGCACATAGCGGGGATATCGTTTTCAGTATGGGAGGACAAACCATGAACGAGAAGGGGCTCGCAGCGATGCTTGACGGCCTTCTGGCCTATTCGGTGGCTTTCCTAGCCATAGGCCTCATAGTCCTTTTGATGACCGACATGCAGGATGCGGACTCCAACACCATGTACACCCTCAACGTCTGGGCCGAGGATCTGGCCAACGCGGTCGGAGAGAGCGCGATAGACCCTGCCGACCCGTCTGTCGCCTGGAGGGGGGGCATACCCGCCCCCATACTGGAAGACCTCAACACCAGCCTGAACAACATAGCAAGGGAGAAGGGACTTTCAATATCTGTCGAAATCGGCAATTCAGAGTTGATAGATATAGGTTCGATAGAGAACTCGCAGGAAAGTGCCATCGCAAAGAGGCTGCTCATAAATCCAGCCAACGAGGATGTCACGATTTTAACGGTAACGGTGGGAATACCATGAAAAGAAAGGGCTACGTTTACAGCATGCTGGTCTTCCTGATATTCATAGCCGTGTTCCTGCTTGTCATAACCAACCTCAAATCCGTCTCGGTGGTGGAGCGGTCGGCTTACGGCAGCATGGAGATCATGAAGATTTCCGAATTTGCCCGGAACGTCGAAGAAGTTTGGCCCTCTTTCAAAAGCGCTCTCCCCCTCCAGGCGAGGTGCTCTCAATTCGGCAATCGCATAGACGGCGAGTTCCCCTTTGAGACGTCGGTCACGTGCGACCAGCCGGCCTCCAGGTATCTGCTCGAATTGAGCTCTCACTCCGGGAACTATAACATAACCATGAATCTGGCTTCGATTTAACATGCAATTATCCTTCAGAGCCCGCGGCCACCCCCATGTTTCCGCCACCCACAAGACGACTGTCGAAATAACCAAAGAGGATTTCCTCACGCCGACCGGCGACTGTATAATCGGAATCCGTTCGGAGAAGGCTTGCGTCGACCTCGATGAGAGGCTGAAAACAGCACTCCGAAAGGGGTGTGAACTTACGATCTCCCTTGAATGCAACGGCGCTGCGGACTCAATCACGGCTTACGGCGACCCCGGCCTTACATTCACCAATCCAGCCTCCATGGTCATAAGGAAGAGCTCCTTCCTCTGCGGGCGCACCCTCTGCGTGCGCGCGGACAAGGCGGCCGGTGACTTGGATAGGACTTTAATAAAAGAATTGAAAAAGGGAGGAAAGCTCACCGTCAGGCTTTCCTGCCCCGGATGACCGGCTAGAAAGCCATCTCCGGATAGGGGTAATAAACCCCGCCTCCCCCTTCGTAGGGCAGCTCCACCTCGTTTATCTTCTCAGCCGGCACGTTCAAATCACTCATCACGACTTTGCTGTCGGATATCGTGTAGAGGACGTCATCCATGTACAGGGAGCGCTTCACCGAAAGCGGCGAGCTGAAGTAGTAGCCGCTTTTAGCTAGCGCGTCATCATCATCGTCAAGATGTGTTACCCTGCCCCTCAGGCTGAAGCCGCCCTCTAGAGAGATGTCATAGACATATGCTCCCTGGAAGGTGAACTCCCCCTCCATGCTCTTCCAGTCTTCGTCGTCCTTGTGCTCATCCGGCACCTCCGCCACCAACATTGGTATCACAAGGAGCCCCTTGCTTCGGTCGAAGAGGAAAGCCTTGTGGTCCTGCGTGGCCTCCGATTCTGTCCCGCGGTCGCCTATGACCTCCTTGTGCATCTCCACTGGGTGTTCGACGTCAGTGACATCGAATATCGCCAGTTTGACTCCCTGGACGGCGGTGTAATAGACCGCATCGCTTGAGTGTATCTTGTCGGCGTCCACACTCTCGTCCACCTCCTTGCCTATACCAATAAGGTGGTTCTCATCATAAGGGTGCAGGTAGTCCGAGTATCCCGGTATCTTCAGCTTGCCCAGAAGCTCGGGTTCATCGGGGTCCGAAAGGTCGATTACGAACAGCGGGTCCACCCTCTTGAAGGTCACCATGTAAGCCTTTTCCCCCATGAACCTCACCGAGTAGATGCTCTCTCCCGGCGCGATGTCCTCGATTTTGCCTATGACCTCCAACTCCGGATTCATGACGTATAGATGGTTGGCCTGGTCGCCACTGTGTTTCTGAGTGGTCGTCGCTATCCTGAAGTTGCCGTCGTACTCGTCCATGGAGAACTGGTTCAGCACGCTGCCGGGGACGCTGCCCGTAGCCTTCGGTGTTATCTCGCCGCCGTCTATCGATATCCTGCTGACCACCGTCTGCTCCCTGTTTCTCTCAAACTCCTCGCGCAGCTCTTCCATCTCGCCGCCTATCATGTCCTGGAACTCCTGAGCCTCTTCCCCATCCAAGTTGGCTATGTACTCCTTTATCACCAGGAGCTTTTCGAACTTCTTTGTATACTCTCCTTTGTCCGAAGCCTCGATGTCTGCTATCTCGTCCTGCAGGCCCTCCGGGAGATTGGGTATCACCACCTCGTCGTAGACCCTGTCCATGAGCTCCTGCTCGCTCATCCACTTGCTCCTTGTGACGTAGATGTTGTCCATGGAGACGTACATGTCCTGCGCGCTCCCCATGACGAAGAACTTTCTGTTCGGGCTCTCGTCCGTCTGCGTGTTGACAGCCAGGACCGTCGTGAAGCGGTAGGAGTTGTCGGGGATGTCCCAGTAGTATACATCCGGGAACCCCTTATCCATCGCCTCTCCGTCGACAGTCACCTCGGGAACCTCTATCTCCCTTGTCAGGCACTCCAGCGAGTCGACCTCATCACCGCCGTAATAGTAGCTGTAGCAGGGCCGGTAGTAGATAGGCTCGTTGACAACGACATAGACATAGCCGCCTATCATCCTCGAGTCGAAATAGCTTCCCTTTACCGCCACTTCCTGCTCTAGCGCGGGGTCTTCCCTGTCAGAGATGTCATAGATGCGGACTATCGCCCTTCCGCTCGAGCCGTAATAGTATGGCGCAATCTCTCTAGCCCCCCCATCGTAATTGTAATCCTGAATGAAGACTATCAACCGGTCTCCGTTGATGTAGATCTCAGACGGCGTCCCACTCCCGAATTCTATACTTGAGAGTATCTCCGCGTCCTCCGGCGGATAGGCGTCCAGTATGACGACCTTGTTGCCGCTGACCACATAGATGTACTTCCCGTCGTTTTTGACTATATCCGCTTCATCAACGCCCTCCACCTGGATGTTGGTGGTCGAGTACTCCGAGGCCTTGGACTGGGGGGCGGCGCTCGGAGCTGCGCCCGCCGCAGCGTCCACGGCCACCGATTCCAGCATCATGCCGCGTCCGTAGTATCCGCCATAAGAGCCCCCGCTCTCCGCAGAGTATTTTATGAAAGAGCTTAGCTCCGATTGCGAAGCGAACTTCTTCAAAGTCTCATCTGTCTGTCCGCCATCGTCCCCTCCGGGCCCCTCGCCCGGCCCCCCCTTCGGAGGAACAAGGCTGACCATTAAGGCCAGGGCCACTACTGTTACCGCTATCGCAGCCAATCCCATGATTTCTTTCCTGTCTGTCATCTTATTCCCTTGATTTGTTTTTACCAGTAATCCTCTTGATTGAAACGGCTATGGACAGCAGCACGATCACGACTGCCACCATGACTACGAGAGACGTGAAGTCCTGCCCCTCGCCCCGCGTCGGCATCTCTGCCGGCCCAGCCTCGCAGTCTGCCGGACAGCTTGCCGGAGTCTCCGGGTCATCGCAAACGCCGTCTCCGCAGACTTCGCCCTGCCCGCCCGGCGGTTCCCAGCCCGGGTCGCGGACTGGCGCGCAGGCCCCGTCAACGCATTCGCAGCCTGTTATGCCCTGCTCTTCAGGGCAGTCGGCCTGCCTTATGCACTGGATAGAGCCGGGCTCGCCGCAGGTGCATGCGCAGCTCAGCTCGCAGTCGGAGTCGACGGCGCATTGCCAACCGGGCTCTTCTTCGCCCATGCCCAGGTCGCCTATTGCGTCTTCCGCACCCGCATAGCTCTCATCCACCTTGATGCAGGTGCCGCCGACGCAGGCTATGATGTTCTTGCCGACGGCGAAATACTGCCCCAGTCCGGGGTTCGCGGCAAGCGTGTCGAAGTAGGCCTCGCTGCCGTATTTCAGATTCAGCGTAACGTCGCCCTCTTCATACTCGGTGTCCGTCATTATGCCGTCTTTCTCTATGAATGTCTTCTTGCCGACATGCCTGATGGTGACTGCCCGGCCCTCTGAGTCGTAGACGGTCTCCTCGGCCTCCCCGGCCGCGTTAGCGCCTTTGTAAGAGCCTATGTCCTGGCTGGCCGTCACCGCGTCGAAGCCCGCCTGCGGTGCGAGGCTCTCCTGAAGCTCTCTCCGCCAGTCTCCGGCGGGCTCGTCCTCAAGTATCAGGAAAGACGTGTACGGCGTGGCGATGCCATACCTCTTCGACAGCTCGACTATCTCCTCGATGAGCTCGTCGCCCTCGCCCTCCAGCCTGATTTCATCCAACAGGTAGCCTATCTTCCTCGTGGCCCACAGGCGGGGCAGGAAATCATTGTCACTCCTTTCTGAGGGGAGGTATGCGCCGTATCTCAGCGTATTCTTCACGCCCGATATCTCGCCCCTGAGGCTCAGAGTCGTCTGACCGCTGCCGGTGTACTGCCCGAAGACCAGTATCTGCGTCCCTTTGAATATGTCGGGGAGCTCTTTGGGATACATCTCCTTCACCCTCACGCCGTCGAACCCGATTGATATGTCAGAGAGGACGGGGTTGTCCACCTTCTCGTAAAACCGGCTTACCTTCTCCTCTATGCTCTCGTCTTCCACCACGTATTCGGAAACGCCGTGGTTCTGGATGGATAATTTATCCAGGAGATGTGTGTTGACATCGTAACCCACCCCGAACACGAAAATCTTGGCGTTCTCGTTCTCGGCAGCTACATCCCCGAGAATCTCGTTTATGTCGGTGATGCCCACAGTGGGTTCGCCGTCCGTCAGGAATATGATTATCTTTGGTCGGTCGTCCGATGGGAGCATACCGAGAGCTTCCAGAAGGCCTCCATGTATGTCTGTTCCGCCCAGGGCCTCTATGCCGTCCACGAAATCGACGGCATCTGCTATGTTGCCGCTGCCGGCCGGCTCCATGGCATCCTTGTATGCCGTGACCCCGGTGCTGAATGTCACCAGCCCGAAGCGGTCCCCCTCGTTCAGGCTGTTAAGTGTGAATTTGAGCGCTTCCTTGGCCTGCTCTATCTTGTCCCCGGACATGGAGCCGGACTTGTCCAGCACGAAGACCACGTCCTTCTCGATCACATCGCCCTCGTCCAGCTGGAACTTGGGGGCCAGCATGAGCAGGAAATAGCCTGTTTCACCCTCTTTGTGGGTAATCAGGTTGACCCCGATATCGTCGTCTGACACGGCGTATATGAGCTTGAAATCCTTGTCCGGCTTCACGTCCTCCGCTTCGTAGCTAACCTCCACCCTGTAATCGCTCATGCGCGTTATCTCCACCTCGTGGGTGGGCGAGTAGACGCTCTTTATGGGCACGTTCGATTCCAGCACTACGTTTATGACGACCTCCTCCATGGGTTTGGAAGAGAACCGCTCTATGTCCAGCGGATATATGTATTCGCAAATCCCGCTCTCGCAGGATATCACCTCCGAGTAGTCCATCTTGACCCGCTTGTCGCTGTTGCCCTCTATGGGATAGACCCTCGCCTTGAAGGTGTTGCGGTCCACATATTCCAATAGCCCCGGGTCTATGAGCTTCCTGACCAGGTCCTCATATATCTCTCTGGCTTCGTCCGCTTCGAGTATCTCCCCCTGCAACTCCTCATCATCCACGTACATCGAGAACTTCTGTATGGAAGCGCCCTCCGGGAGCGGGAATAGGTAAGTCCCCTCTATGTCCCAGTAATTGGGGTTATGGAAGATTTGGTCGATTTTCGTCTCAGTGAACTGGTTGTCTATGCTCACGTCCACGTGGTGGTATTCCACCTCCAGATACTCGGGCCTCGGGAAGTCCGGGACCGGCTCGGGGATTATCATCCCGTCGGCGTAGGCGCCGATGCTCATAATAACCGCACATAACGCGACCAGCGCGAGCGTTCGTTTCATTTTGACTATTAATAACTGGGAACCATACTAAAGTCTTCTCTGGAACGGTCGAATGCGGAATCGTCCCAGGCCGCATGTTTCTCCAGTTTAGAATCAGATGTTTTCCATGCAGGAAAGATACGATTCAGTCTCCTCCCACCCGCATCTGCCTCCGATGCACCGGCAGTTGCTGCTCCTGAGGCACTCATATTCCCGCTTGAACTCGCAGGTGGTTATGACCGGCTCCGGAGAGCATATCTGGTCCGAGCACCCGGTTATCATGCAGTCTCTGTCGACCCGGCATTCAGCGCCTGTGCCGCCATCATCCCCGTCCGGTCCAGATGTGTCGCATTCCCACACGCATACGTTATCCTGGCATTCCCATCCGCCTACGCACTCTGCGTGAGGCAACCCCTCGCAGTCCAGTGACGAGAAGCAGGAGCCTTCAGCAGCCTCCGGGCCCTCGACCATGCTTTCGAGCACGTTGAGCGATAAGAAAGCCAGTACCAGCACGATTGCCGCATATATGGGTGTTTTATCCATCTTCAAATCCCGCTGTTATCGAACTCCACGAACCCGTGGTTGACCACCCTGTCTGTTACCGTGAGCTCTATCAGCCCTATGTTGTACCTGCTCGTCTGGTTTGTTTCCACATCCTCCCAGCTTTGCCCCGGGGCCAGGGTTATGACCTCGCCCGCATGCTCCAATGCGACGGTCCCGTCGTCCCAGACCCGGGCTATCTTGTCTCCGCTCACCTTTGCGGGTATGGAGTAGACTGGCGAAAGGCCCGTGGCAGCTCCGCTTCCCGCGTCTCCGCTGAGGCTCTCGCCGCTTCCGTACACCAGCAGCATGTCTTCAGATTCGACGTCTATGTTCGCATCCAGAACGCGCTCTTTCTCGTTGAAGAAATATGTCGGGAAGTCTATGAACATGAATGGATAGTCTCCCGCAATCAGCTCCCCGTAGGTGTTCTTGTGCTGCTCCACGAACAGCACCCTGCCTTCCTTTTTCCCCACCGTTATGCGCGCCTCCCCCAGCTTCTCGATTGGCTGGCCTTCGTGTTCCACCCCGTATACTTCGACCTTGTAAGTGCCCGGGAGAAGCGAAGTCTCGGCTTCTATCTCGTAGCTGCACATGCACTTGCACATCTCCCCCTCGTTGACCTCCGTTATCCTGATCAGATTGCCCTCTATCTCCATCTCCAGCTCGATGTCGGCGCAGCAGACGTAGTCGAGGACCTGCTCCATGCGCATCCCGTTCGCGGTCTCGAATATCTCCAAGCTGTTCCCCATCCTGACTCCTTCCTCGCACTCGCCTACTTCATACTCCAGCTCCGGCTCACCGGAGCCGACCTCGCAGGCCCAGGAGCATTCGCCGCCTTGGCAGACCCATTCCCCCTCGCACATAATGTGGGGGAGGTCCAAATCTTCGCAGTCGGAGGCCGTCACGCAGGATGTGTCAGGTGGCTCTTCGCACTCCCAGGAGCAATAGTGGTTTAGGCAAGCCCATTCCCCCTCGCATTCATCGTGACTCAGATCTTCGCATTCCCGGCTGGCATTGCAGAACACCCCGCCCGGCGCGGGAGCGACCAAGCCCTCCAGTACGAATATCAGCGCCAGGACCAGTCCCAGGGCCAGAGCGAGGACCGCTATGCGAAACACGTCTTTCATTTCCACCCCTGCCGTATTATAAAGGTTCAAGCAATTAAAATAAATCATTTTTATAACGGGCTAATCTAACTAATCTCCATGGCTTTCGACCTCCTTTCTATGGAGTTGGGGTTCCTGACGGAGACCTCCTATTTTGGCAACACAATCTGGCAGTATTTGCTGTTTCTGATTACCGTAGCCATATCCTTCGTAATAGGAAAGACCGTCTATTACATACTCAAGCACAGGCTTCATTCAATGGCCCAAAAGACCCAGAACCGGCTCGACGATGTCCTGATAAAGATCCTGCAGGGACCCCTGGTACTTGCGCTTGTTCTGATGGGACTCATGATAGGCCTTGATTTCCTCACCCTGCCCGCGGAGATAGGGTCGTTCATAGACACAGTAATCTCTATACTGGTCTCGCTCACTATCCTCTGGTTCATAATCAAGCTGGTCGACGTCATAATAGACCAGTACATGCACCCGTTTGCCCAGAAGACCGAGACGGACCTGGACGAGCAGCTGCTGCCGGTGATAAAGAAGACGGTCAAGGCCATCATACTGATATTCGGCGTGATGTCGATAGCCAGCAACTACGGCTATGACATAACAGCGGTCATAACGGGCTTGGGCATCGGCGGGATTGCGGTCGCTCTGGCGGCCAAGGACACGCTCGGCAATATCTTCGGAGGGGTCTCGATATTCGTCGACCGGCCCTTCACTATCGGCGACCGGGTCAAGATAGACGACAAGATATACGGAGACGTCGTCGATGTCGGCATGAGGAGCTCCAAGATAAAGAACCTCGATAACAACATCGTGATCATACCGAACTCCGTCCTTTCCAACTCCATAGTCGAGAACTATGTTCGGCCTGACAAGAAGGTCAAGCAGACCTTCAACATGGGCCTCACCTACGACACCAAGCCGGAGAAGGTGGAGGAGGCAGTCGGGATAATAAAGGATTCCATAAAGGGCGTGGAGGGCGTCACTAAGGACGAGCCCCTGATATGGTTCACGGAATTCGGCGATTCCGCTCTGAACCTGCTGTGCATCTACTGGATAAAATCCCTCAAATACTGGGGGACTACCAAGCACGAGATAAACCTCAAGATACTCAAGGGTCTGAACAAGGCGGGCATCGAGATAGCTTATCCGACGCAGACCATCCATCTCGAGAAGTGATTCTGATTCTCAATGGTTAAATCAAGGGCGCATGCCTTTATTTCCGGAAGGGTCCAAGGGGTCTTCTTCAGAGCGGGCACGCGCGACGAGGCCAGGAGACTTGGCGTGAAGGGATGGGTGAGGAACCTATCGGACGGAAGGGTCGAGGCGGTCTTCGAAGGGCAGAAAGAAGCCGTGGGCAAGATGCTGCAGTGGGTCGCGCGCGGCCCCCCCGGGGCGGAAGTGGACGACGTGGAGGCCGAGTGGGGGGACCCGACCGGAGAATTCGATTCATTCAACATAACCTGGTGAAAAAATGGAACTGGATGTCGATTCATTCATAGAGGAGAAGGTGTCAGCGATTAAGGAGACTGTAGGCGATGAGAAGGCGATATGCGCGCTGTCGGGCGGGGTGGACAGCTCCGTGGTCGCCGTCCTTGCCAACAAGGCGATAGGGAGCCAGCTGCAGTGCTTCTTCCTGCAGGACGGCTTGATGCGTGAGGGCGAGCCGGAGCAGGTGAAGAGGACTTTTGCCGATTACGGCATAGAGGTGGGGATAAAAGATGTTGTAGAAGAGTTCTTCGAGGCGCTGAAGGGGAAAGAGGGCCCGGAGGAGAAGCGCAAGGCATTCAGGGACGTCTTCTACAGGGTCCTGGGGCGCATAGTCAAGGAGAGCGGGGCGAAGTTCATGTTCCAGGGGACCATAGCCGCAGACATAAAGGAGACTGTGGGGGGAGTCAAATCCCAGCACAACGTCCTGGAGCAGATAGGCCTGGACACCTCCAGCTGGGGGCTGGAGATGGTCATGGAGCCGCTCATCGACCTGTACAAGCCGGAGGTGCGGAAGGTGGCTAAGGGGCTCGGTCTGCCCGAGACGGTCTACAACCGGATGCCCTTCTGCGGGCCGGGGCTGTCTGCGCGTGTCATAGGGGAGGTCACGCCTAAGAGGGTGGAGACCGTCCGCAAGGCCACGGCCATAGTGGAGGAGGAGCTCAAAGACTCGGGGGCCTTCCAGTATCTAGCGGTCTTGCTCAAAGACCAGGCGACTGGCATAACCGACGACGGGAAAAGGCGCTTCGGCCAGATAATCTCGGTCAGGTGCGTTGAAAGCGAGGACGCTGTCACCGCCGGCGTCACAAAACTCGCCTGGGACAAGCTGGAAACTTTGCAGCAGAGGATATGCTCTGAAGTCCCGGGGGTGGTCAAGGTGGTCTACGATCTGACGCCTAAGCCGCCGAGCACTATAGAATACATATGAGCTAAGAGAAATGGTCGTAACCGGACGGCTTGAGGGTCCTGGAGCTGCCGTCCGGCCTTCTCAATCTTATTCTGCTCCCTTCGGTAACCACGCCGATCTCCTTCAGGCCCGGTACCTTCTCCTTCAGCCTACCGAACCTCGTTGGCTTTATCGTGCACAGCAGCTCGAAGTCCTCGCCGATGTGGTACTTGAGCAGGTCTTTGTCCAAGTTGAACTCGTCGCAGACCAGGTCGAACTCTCCCCTCACCGGCAGCTTCTCCTCAAAGATCTCGAAACCGTATCCGTCGCGCATGTAGCCGAGCGAGAACGCCAGCCCGTCGGAGATGTCGGTGCAGCTGGTGACCCAGCCGCTCCTGGCCATGGCCCTTCCCTCTTTGACTCGCGCTCTCGGCTCCAGGCATGCCTTGACGATGTTCCTTTCTATTCTCTCTCTGGCGTTCTCGTCGAATCGTCCGAGGTCCAGGCCCTTCTCCAGCACCTGCCATCCGCAGGCCGCCGAGCCCAGATGGCCGGTCATCGCGACCACATCCCCCGGCCGGGCTCCGGTCCTGCGCATTATCTCCTTAGCTTCCAGAGTCCCGAATGCCACACCATCCAGTATGAGCTTTTCGCCCTTGTTCATGTCGCCGCCCAGGAACCTGGCACCGGCCTCCTGGCATGCCGACTCGGCGCCGTGGAATATCTCCTTGAATCCTGCGAAATCCTCTTCCCGGTTTATGTTCAGCGAAAGCAGAAAGCCCCTGGGCTGCGCCCCCATCGACGCCAGGTCCGAGAAATTGACCACGGCCGCCTTCCGTCCGGCCTGGAAGCGGCTCATGCCCTTGTATATATGGCTGCCTTCCTGAACCATGTCCGTGCCTATGGCCATGTACTTTTCACCCATCTTTATGACGGCCGCGTCGTCGCCGACGCCCACTTTGACATCCCTGGGCTTGCCTACGAACTCCTTTATCCAAGCCGTTATTCTATCCTCCCCCAACTCCTTCAGCTTCATTTAAAGCATTATATTTATTCTACCATGTAATAAATCATCATGACGAAAGTTCTGGCGGCCGGCGTTTTCAACATACTCCACCCGGGCCATCTCTTTTTTCTGGAGGAGGCGAAGAAACTGGGTGACGAGCTGGATGTGATAGTGTCGAGCGACAAGATAGCCCATAAGCTGAAAAAGGGCTTCATCCTGCCGCAGGAGCAGAGGGCCGAGATGGTCGGGGCACTGAAGCCTGTGGACAAGGTGTTCGTGGGCGATGAAAAAGACCCGATGAAGCTCATACCGGTCATCAAGCCGGACGTGATTGCTTTGGGGCACGATCAGGACATAGACGAGGGATGGCTAAAGGACCAGCTGACAGTCCTGGGCTCCGAAGCAAAAGTCGTGAGATTACAGCAGAAGCTTCAAGGAGATTTATACTCCAGCAGCTCGATACTTGAGAAGCTAAACGACTCCTGACTTGTCCAGCATCCAGGAGAAGAAGCCCGCCAGCAGCCGAACGAATATCGTGAAAACCTTGGCTATGCCCAGGAACAGCAGCGCTATTGCGGCAGAGAATATCAGCTTCCCGCTCGCGGCTCCTATGCTGGAGTCGAAGAAGGGGTCCACAACGTTCCTGCGCACCTCTATTGCGCTGGTCTGCCCCCCGACGCTCTCGCTTATCAGCGTCCTTGCCGTGGGGCTCCGCCATATGGACTCCGAGAGCTTCCGGTTCGTGTCCTCACTCAGGTAAAGCTGGAAGAAGACCATCACCGAGACCGCCACCGCCGCCAGGAAAAGCATCTTGTCCGCACCGTCGGAGCCTATCTTGAACGGCTTTTTCACTGCCAGGTCCTTCTCCTCCCGCTTGACCGAGAAGGTCGCCACCGCCGCGCCGAGCGTCATCCCTATGACCGGTACCACATAGACCGGCGTCTGGAAGAATGCGAAACCCGGCAGCATGCCCAGTAGCGTGAAGCCCACGGTGAGCGCCATTGCCTGGTCCATCTTCATGTAATAGGTGGCCCTGGAAAGGAGCCCGATACCCGCGGATAGAGCCACCGTGGATAATACAATCAACACCATGTTGTTCAGCAGATACTGGCCGAGATCAAAGACCGACAACGTGTTCTCGTAAGAGAGTCCAAGGAACGATAGCAGCGCCGTGCTGGCCACGAGGCTCACGACGAAGAAACCGAAATACGGGAGGACGGCCTTGGGCGGCAGGGGTTTCAGTTCTATCTTCGGCTTCACCACGGCCTCTTCTGAGACGGCCTCCTCTTTCTCACCATGTTTTCCCAGATAATGGCGCGTTATCTCAAAGACTATTATAACCGCCGCGATTATCAGGGGTATGAGCAGGTAATTCATGAACAGGTTCTGCAGGCTCCCTTGGCAGTCCTTCTGGCATTCTCCGGATTCCCCGGCGTCGCACACCCCGTCCCCGCAGACAACGCAGTCCTCGGGGCAGTCGGTCCTGTGCAGGCCGAGCAGCTCATTGGAGTCGCACACCCCGTCCCCGCAAACGGCGCAATCCTCGATGCAGTTGCTCTTGTTCTCGCCCAGCTCGCACACCCCGTCCCCGCAAATAGAACAGTCCTCGGGGCAGGTCTCGTTCTCCCCTCCACTGCAGATGTTGTCGCCGCAGAAGACACAGTCGCCCGGGCAGGTGAGATAATCCTCCGGATAGTCGCACCAACCGTCACCGCACTGTATGCAGTCGCCCGGGCAGGTGGTGTTGTGCAGCGAGGTAAGCTCTAAGATGTCGCACACCCCGTCCCCGCACACCACGCAGTCCTCAGGGCAGGTCTCCTTGTTCTCGTTCGAGTCGCACACCCCGTCCCCGCAGGTGGCGCAGTCGTTTGGGCAGTTGTTGCGGCTCTCGCCGGCGTCGCATGAGCCGTCCCCGCAGACTATGCAGTCCTTGGGGCAGCTCTTCTTGTCCTCATTGACGTCGCACACCCCGTCCCCGCACTCGGCGCAGTCGGAGGGACAGTTGACACGGTCCTCCCCCCTGTTGCATCTGCCGTCCCCGCATCTGGATTCGACATCGAAGAATATGTAGCGTCCCGAGGTGGCCACGCCGTACTTGCCGCTCTCCTCCGGCGTGAATGTCGCCTCGCCCTCGCCATCCGTGTAGATGTTGTACTCGGACGCTATCTCGTCATCGACGAGGAGATAGACTTGTATCAGGCGGTTGACTGCCGGGAACTCCTCACCCTCTTTTGTGACATCCTTTATCTTAAAGGAGATTTCCTCGGCCACATACTTCTCGACGGGAGATATTCTCACGTCCGAGTAGTCTTTGGGAGTATAGCCGCTGAACGGGCAGTCCACCGAGCCGGCCAGGCTCGGGGATAGCAGCAATATCAGCGCAACAGCCGCCCACAGACGGGTTTCCATCTTCACTTCTTAGCCTCTTTTACGAGTTCTTCTGCCTCTTTCCCCTCAAGGCCGAACTCCTTGAGCTTGCCCTTTATCCTCTTTTCGGACATGCCGTTTTCCATGAGCTCTTGGATTATCTCCCTGACGTCCTCGTCGTCCTTCTCCGCGACAACGGCCTTTTTACCACTTTTCTGCTTTTTCTTCTTCTGCTTTTTCTTCCCTGCTTCATCCCCTTCATCTTCGCCTCCGCCCGGCCATCCCCTCAGATGCCCTATGACCAGGCTCACGCCAACTACACCCCCTATTGCGAAGACCCACCAGTAAGCCTCCAGGAGGCCCTGATCGGCGCCCTCTTCGGCTTCCGCCGCCCCGCCGCAGTCTTCGGGGCATTCCTCTCCGTATTCGTCGCGGCATATGCCGTCCCCGCAGACTATGCAGTCCACCGCGCAGTAGCATTGGGTGGCGCCTATCTCCGGGTCGTCGCACACCCCGTCCCCGCAGATGACGCAGTCGTCGGGGCAGCTCTCCTTGTTTTCTCCGGGTTCGCAGACCGCGTTGCCGCAGACCGAGCAGTCTGCCGGGCAGTTCTCTGCGTCCTCCATCTTGTCATCCTCGCATATGCCGTTGCCGCATACCGCGCCGAAGTCGGTCGGGTCGTCCAGGAGTCTCTTGACCTCGAATGTGGGGGCCTTGCTGGCGCACTCGACCTTGTACCTGCCCAGCTTCGTGGGCGTGTATTTGTACTCTCCCCTGCTGTTCGTGCTGCCGCTGGCGACCAGCTCCTCCCGGGTGTCGGTTGTGTAATAGAATATCTTGACCGACCTGCCCGATAGCGGCTTCTCTACCCTCTCGTCTATCCTGACCGCCTTGACAGTGAACTCCTCGTTGACCAGCTTGTAGCCCTTCGGCAGTATTTCCACCCTGTTGTACGGACCTATGTGCGGGTCGTTGGCGGGGCATGTGGATGTGGCCTGCGCTAAGGGCAGAACAAACAGGCTGAGGGCTATGATGCAGGGTATCCTCTCGTCCATGCGGATTAAATTCCCTTTACGGGAATATAAATGGGGTTTGAACTACCCCATCCCCTTCTCGCACAGCGCGCTGGTGTCCGGGACGCATTTCAAGGCCGCGTCTATCTTCTCCTGCGGGTACTCGTAGTTCTCGAGCTTTCCGCCGAAGTAGTCATCGTAGGCCGCCAAATCGAGGTTGCCGTGCCCGGAGCAGTTGAAGATTATGACCTTCTCCTTGCCCTCCTTCTTGGCCTTCAGCGCCTCGTCTATCGTCACCTTGATCGCGTGTGAAGTCTCCGGCGCCACGATGAAGCCCTCTGTCCTCGCGAAGTCCACCGCGGCCTGGAAGCACTCCAGCTGGTGCTCCGCCCTGGCCTCAACTAGCCCCTGGTTTGCGGCGGCGCTCAAGAGCGGCGCCATGCCGTGGTATCTCAAACCGCCGGCGTGTATCCCCGGGGGTATGAACCCGTGCCCGAGGGTGTACATCTTCAGCAGTGGCGTCATCATGGCCGTGTCTCCGAAGTCGTAGGTGAACGGCCCTTTGGTCATTGTGGGGCAGGAGGCTGGCTCCACGCCGATGAACTTTATGTCCTTCTTGCCCTTGACCCTGTCCCTGATGAACGGGAAGGCCAGTCCGGCGTAATTGGAGCCTCCGCCGACGCAGCCTATGACAACGTCCGGGTTCTCCACCTCCGCCATCTCAAGCTGCTTCTTGGCCTCCAGGCCCACTATGGTCTGATGGAGGAGCACGTGGTTGAGGACTGAGCCCAGCGAATAGTGGCTGTTCTCGTTCTTGGCCGCGTCTTCCACCGCCTCGCTTATTGCTATGCCCAGGGAGCCGGGGCAGTCCGGGTCCTCGGCGAGTATCTTCTTCCCTGCCTCGGTGTCCTTGCTCGGCGACGCGACGCACTCCGCGCCCCAGGTCTTCATCATTATCTTCCTGTACGGCTTCTGGTTGAAGCTGCACTTGACCATGTACACCTTGCAGACCAGGTCGAACATCTGGCAGGCGAAGGCCAGCGACGAGCCCCACTGTCCGGCGCCCGTCTCGGTGGTTATGCGCTCGATGCCCTCCTTCATGTTGTAGTAAGCTTGGGCGATGGCCGTGTTCGGCTTGTGGCTTCCCGGCGGGCTGACGCCCTCCCATTTGAAGAATATCTTGGCCGGCGTCTTGAGGAACTTCTCAAGGCGATGAGCCCTGTAGAGGGGCGACGGCCTCCACATGGCGTATATGTCTCTTACCTCGTCCGGTATGCGTATCTCGTGCTCCATGCTCATCTCCTGCTTGATGAGCTCCATCGGGAAGAGGGGCGCAAGGTCATCGGGACCCAGCGGCTTCATGGTGCCCGGGTGTATCGGCGGGTCCAGAGGCTTCGGCAGGTCCGGCATCACGTTGTACCACTTCTTCGGAATCTCATTCTCGTCCAGCAAGTATTTGGTAGTCTCCTTCATCTTAAGCACCTTTGGCGTTTTTAAAAATAGGGTGTATTTACAGAACTAAGGTTTAAAATCTTTAGCTCTTCCAGAACCGGGCCGGGGGCGACTCTATTCTCTTTGACCATCGTCATGTCAGCGGTACCACCTCTTCTCTCTGTGGAGCCCGGCCCCCCTGCCGCTTTTCCGCCCGAGCAGTAGGAACAGGGCCGCTCCGAAGATGGCGGCCATTATGAGCGAAACCCTTATCAAATCAAGCGCGCAGCTCTTACCGTGCCGCTGTTCCAGCGGGCTGCAGACCACGTCCCTGCAGGAATGGGCCTCTTGAATCTGGCCTTCGCCGCACTCCAACGGTGTGCATCCCCCGCCCGAACAGACCTCTCCCGCCGGGCACTCACTCGATGAGCAGCACTCCGGTTCGCTGCAGGCGTGGTTGCTTATCTGCGCGCACTCCTTCCCGCAGACTATGGCGACGCAATCGTAATCCTCACATCTCTCCGTACTGCCGCACTCGCCGTCCCGGAGGCAGTCTATGGACGCGCGCGGCGTTATGCCTATCCGGGCGAAGGTCTCGCAGCTCCTGTTGCCCGGCTTCTTGTAGTCGGACCACGTGAACAAATACATCCCCCTGGTGTGTACGACCCCGCCGCTGGAGCCGCTAGCCGTCCCCACGTTCAGCGCGTATATCTCCCCGAACACCGACTTGTTGAAGCAGAGCTCAAGCTCGCCGGAGCCCGCCGGCAGAAGGGCGCTCATCCTGACCTGTTCAGTGTCGTCGCCCTCGCTCAAGTTGACGGCCCCGCCATGCGAGGCCAGGACCTTTCCATCCATAGTAATGTCAATATCTTCGTATATAACGGTCTCAGGTCTCCACTTCTCGGTCTTGGCGAAATCCGCGCCGTCCGGCCGGAAGGTTAGGTCGAAGTAGACAGGCGTGCCCTCCACGCATTCGGGGAGGTCGCAGCGGAATGTCGCGCTGGGGACCCCTAAGGCTGAACCTGCAAGGAGCAAGACCATGAGAAGAACCAGGCGTTCCATGGAGTATCATGTAAGTTATAGCATGTCCAATAAAAGAGGCCGTGGGTCCGGCGGGATGTCAGGGAGATGTTTGCCCGGATTAAGCTCCCTGGCATGAGTCGGCACCGTCCGAGGCTAACTATGTGGAGATGAGGATGGGCCCGACGGGATTCGAACCCGCGACTCCCTGGTTAAAAGCCAGGTGCTCTGACCAGACTGAGCTACGAGCCCAAGACGGTTTCCAATCTTCTGTTTTCAGTCTTGGAGCGTGTAATTAGCTCAATCTCGCATAAAAACAAGACTGAAGACCTGCAAAGCCTCGACAATACAAGACTGAAGACCTGCAAGCCTCGACAATACAAGACTGAAGACCGAAGTAGACCGGCCGGGATGCCGAGGTGGACACCACCTTCCCGCATATGACTTCGGCATAAGGCCGGTACACGAGACCAAGCCGATGCGAACGAAGTGGACCGGCCGGGATTCGAACCCGGGGCCTCCTGCTTATCTGAACCTTTCTTTTCGTCAACGTTTTCTTTTCGAAAGAAAAGGTTGTGCAAAGCAGGCGATCTAACCGGACTGATCTACCGGCCCGCGCGGCTTATATTTCCTGTTCGACCTATAAAAGCCAGCATCCTTTTTATTGTTCATCTCCTTAAACTAAAATGCCATGAGCGAGAAAGTCCTTAAGCACACTGTGCGCGGCATAGCCAATTTCGCGATAAACGCGGTCGAGAGCGTCGATGAGAAGGTCGTGGAGAAGCTATTGAACGGCATATTGTCCGCGCGCAGGATATTCATATACGGCGCTGGGAGGAGCGGCCTGGCGGCCCGCGCGTTCGCGATGAGGCTGGTTCATTTGGACATACAGACCTATGTCATAGGGGAGACGATAACCCCCTCCACTCACAAGAAGGATTTGTTCGTCTGCATATCCGGCAGCGGGGAGACGTCGTCGGCCATAGACTACGCCCGCTCTGCCAAGAAGGCAGGGGTCAAGATAGTCGCCATAACCTCTTATCCCAAATCCACTCTGGGCAAGATGGCAGATTTGGTACTGGTGATAAAGGGCAAGACCAAACTGGACGTGTCCAAAGAAGACTATGAGAAGCGGCAGATAGAGGGGCAAAGCGTCACGCTAGCCCCCATGGGGACGCTGTTCGAGGACACTGCCATGATATTCTTCGACGGCCTCATAGCCGAGCTGATGCAGCGTCTCGGCAAGGACGAGAGGCAGATGATACTCAAGCACACCAGCGTAGAATAAAAATGAAGTTCGTCGGACTCTTCGGAGGGGAGTTCAAGATTCTGGAGGACGTCAGCCCTGAGAAAATCAGCGACTTGGAGTCGGACTTCTCCTGGATAGACATCGACCGCCTCGACCCGCAGACGGAGGTGGCTCTGAAGAAGAAGTACGGTGTGAAATCAATAAACGAGTCGGGCTTCCCCGCCATAACCCGGTATGATGGGTATGACCTGGTGCTGGTCAACTATTTTGAGAATCTTTCGAAGAAGGAGCTCCAGATACTGATATCGGAGAAGTTCATCATAACCCTGCACCAGGGAGCCGATTCGGTCTGCGACGAGACCATGGCTTCGCTCAACGAGATGCTGATATCCGGAAACTTCAACTCCGACATGGTGTTCCACGGCCTCATGGTAACCCTGGTCAAGAGGCACGCGGACCACCTGCGCGCGCTGCATGCCTCCCTCAGGACGATGAACAACCAGCTGAGGCAGGGCCTCACAGAGCTTGCATACCTGTTCCAGCTGAATAGGGCCGCAAACCAGCTCAACCGGGTCTTCTACGCCAATAAATTCCAGCTGATGGATATAGTCCTCGGCGCGATAGAACTCAAAGGCCTGCATGATCCCGGATCCCTCTCTTACCTGTACGAGAAGATGAACTCCCTCGTGAAGGGTGCGGAGGGGTTCTCCGAGCTTACCGACATATACGTCAATTCAGCAGTGCCCTTCATATGGGACCAGCTCAACCGGACAAGGCGCATGGCCACAGGCGTCGGTATGTTCGCGGCGTCTTTAGCCGCTTCGGCACTGTTTTACATATTCGCGCCGCCCAATCTCCTGGAGATGGACAACATGTTCATAGTCGCCGGCATAGTGGCCCTGGGAAGCATACTGGCGCTCACGATGACCATGAGGAAGCCCAAACTCAGGATTTTATGAGAACGTACATGCGATGGTCCTTGTCATAGGGCTCGAGCCTTATCCTCTCCAGAACCTCGAACGAGGAGGAAAGGTTCTGTTCCTCTTTTTTGAATGTCTCCGCCGGCCTCTTTACCGAGTCTATGCTGCGCGCCTTTATGCAGACCATGGCATGATCTCCCTTTTGCAGGAATGCCTTCGCATTCCTGGCGAGTATCTCGGACTGGTCCGGCTGGGCCACGTCCTGGTATATCACATCCACATCCCCCACTAGGTATTGGTAGTCCTCAGGCCTGCGCGCATCCTGAAGCAGAGGCGTTATGTTATCCCTCCTCTTCGCCAGCTTCAGCAGCTTCCGCATCGAGGTCTCGGAGAACTCGAGGGCGTAGACATGCCCGTTGGACGCAATGTCCGACAGGTGGCTGACCGTCGTTCCGGTAGATGCTCCCAAATAGAGAATATTAGAGGTCTTGTGAAACGGGAAGCTCTTGAGGCCGTTCAGTATTGCTGCGGCGAGCTTGCTGCGATGGGGGTTCCAGGAGCGGTAGCCGTCTTTAATCTCTTCACCGTAGACGCTGCCCTGGACCAGGGCTTTCGTGTACAGCGCCTTGCCTGAGCGGTAGACTCCGGGGAAGATCTCTTTCATGCCCTTATTCCTGTAAGGGAGCATAAAAGCTATGTTCGCCTCACCCTCGCAACGAATTCCATCGGCGCGATGGTGTCGGGGTGCTGCTCGAGGTTGGACATCGCCCGAATGCGCCGCAGGATTTCAGCCTCCTGCCGTGTCTGCGCGCCCTTCCTGAGCAGCCTTGTCGCTTCAATCCTCATCCTCGCATGCCTCGACATAGGCAGACTTGGGTCCACAGGCCTCGACTCCGAGGGCTCGAACCCGTTCTTCCTCACGAGCTCCTTTGAGTCCGCCTCGGCGTGCTTGGAGTGGACTACCCTCAGCTCCCCTCCAGGCCTAAGCCTGCGCCTCAGCAGCTCCAGTATCCTCCTGCTGTCACCGCCCCTTGCCTCATCGCTGGCCAGGAAGAACTCCATCCTGGCGGCGCTTATGGAGCTGGGCGGCAATATCCGGAGGACCTCCTGGGCTTTTGCCCGCACCAGCCGCAGGTTCTCCAGCCTTTCGGCCGCCCTGAGCGCCCCCTCGCTGAGCTCCGGGTCCGCGCCCAGGAAGTGCTTGTGGGGCTCGGCCCTGGCCCTTTGGATAATAGCCTCGGCGCCCTCCCCGCAGGCCGCCTCGAAGTGGTAGCCGCCCTCCGGTATGCGCCTGATTCTACCGGTCGGGTCTATGCGGCCGGGCAGTCTTGGGGATGGTCTTTTGTGTCCGCTACCGCGCGCCATAGGTAACTTTGCCGAAAAACAGATTAAAACTCGCCTATCTTCGCCTGGACCTTGCCTGACCTCTGCAGCTCCCCGCGCAGCCAGCCCATGACGTTCTGCACGACAGTGTCCACCTGCGCTTCGGAGAGCTTCTTGTCTTTGGGAATGGAGAACTCGCGCTCCAGGCTCTCCCTGTCCTCGACCCCTATCGCGCGCATGGCTTTGAAGACCGGGTGGCCCTCGTCCGGGATCGGCTCTCCGTTGACCAGCTTGGTCCTGACGAAATGGTAGGCGGCCTCTTTGGTCTTCTCTATGCCCGCCGCCTGCACGAAATCAATCTCCTTCTGGCTCAGGTGCTCGACCATCAAGTATCTAATGGAGAAAGGTTTAAAAAGCTTTTAAACTGCGCGCCTTCTTGCCCGCCCGATGGCCCTTGCGGCGAAAGACCTAGGCGGAACCCTGGCTTCGGTGGGATGAGTCACCCGGTTCAGACCGCCTATTTTCCTCATGAACTCCCATGAGCTATGCTCCAGTCCCCTGGACATCCTCTCGAGCATCGACGGCTTTCTTGGCTTCTTGGAAGAGAGGTTGTTGCCCCTTCCAAGTCTTGCCATCTCTCTGACAGTGAAAGGCCTCAGCGCGGTCAGCCGGTCTAAATCCCTCGCCCTGGCATGTCTTCCTTCGGCAACCCTCGTGACGGTCTCCGCGGCCATCACGTCGGCCCCGGCCTCGTGGGCGGTGTGGGCCAGGTAGTTCGCCCAGAACAGCGGATTCTTCCTGACCCGCTCTTTTGCCACTTCCCTCGCGTCCGCCCCTCTGAACTTGCCGCTGCTGGTCAACAGCCTGCTTAGATATTTCTCAGCCACGTTCGTGTTGTCGCGCAGGTATCGGGTCATGCGCGCCTCATAGTCTATGACCTTGAAGTAGTCGTGGGCCAGCTCATGCGATACGGTATGCAGGGCCTTCTCCGCCGCCTCCCTTGCTCTTCTGTCCTTCGACTCCAGACCCTTGAGCTTCTCGAGGGTCGCTGTAGGGACGTAGACAGTCGCCGGCCCGATGTATTTGTGCCCTCTGGCGTCTATGATTACATGGTGCACGTTCTGTCCTTCGAGCTTCCAACCCCTCCCGCCCTTCAGCTCTTCCACGGGCCTGAAGCGCGTCTGGCCGACCATCCTCTCGAACATCCTCTTCTGCCAGCTGTCGGATATCTGGCCCCCCAAGGCGTCGACTATCTTGTCGTAGAGTATTCCCCGATGCTTCTTCGTCCGCAGCCTGACCATCCTATTAATCTAGATTGAAGCTACTAAAACCTTGTTTGTATCTTACTCCTCGCTACTCTCTCTCGAGTCGCCCTCATCTTCCTCTAGCATATCCGCGTCTTTTTCAGGCCCCTCCTCAGGCGCCTCTATCATCTCGTCCAGCTTCTTCTGCCGTTCCTCCAGTATCTTCGAGCCCAGCTCCGGCTCCCACTTGGCGCCCTCCGGTATGGCGAAGTACTTCCTGAACTTGCCCGTCGTCATGAGCAGCTTGCTGCGGCCCTTCTTCTTGGTCTTTATGAACTCCTTCTTGCGCAGTTCCTTGATGTAGTCGTAGGCCCGGTTGCCGATTATGTCCACCACCTTGCTCTGCAGTATTGGCTGCTTGTAAGCTATTATCGCCAAGGCCTTTATCACCGCCGGGCTCAGCTCCGGCTCCGGGGCCAGGTAGTAGACGCGGTCCCTTATCTCCGGCGCTATCTCCAGCCGATACCTCCTGTTGACCTCGCTGAGTATGACCCCGCCGTCCCTTTGGTCGTATTCCCTCTTGAGCTCGTCCACGGCTTCCTTGACTGCCTTGACCGACCCGCTGGAGACTACGCGTGACAGATCTTCGACACTCATCCATCGGCCGGACATGAACAAGGCCGCTTCGATTATCTTCTTGCTTCGGTCCACTCTCAGCTGGGTGATAGGAATATGTCTCCGAAGAGTTCCTTCTGCTCCATCTTTATCTTCTCTTTGTGGGCCAGGTGCAGGACAGGAATCAGGTGCGCGACAACGGTCTCCCTCTTCCACTCTTCTACAAGATGCTTGAAGGTGGTCTTCTCGCCCTTCGCGAGCCTTTTGATGTCCCGGTATACCTCGCGCATTATGCGCTCCATGTTCTTCTTGGATATCTGCACCTCGACCTGCCTCTCCTCCACCGATCGCCTGCGCTTCTCCTTCTTCTCGACCTGCCCTATTATGCGCTTCAAAAATACCATCAGCTCCGGGAGTGTGACCTTCCTCTTGGGTATGCGGCGCACATAGAGCGTGGGCTCGTCAAGAGAGGACGGAGGAAGGTTCTCATCCTCCACCGCTTCGTCGAAATCCGCGACCGGCTCTTCGGCCTCTTTATCCTCCTCCATGGAAAGGTTCTCCTCGAACACGAAGGTCTGGCCGGAGACGACATCGCTCTTGAGCTTCAGCAGGACCGCCCCCACCAGGACGACAGTCCCCGGGACCTCGAAGTCGACCATCTTTATCTCCCTCACCTTGCCCAGGTAGGAATCGGCCAGCTGGCCCACGTTGATGTCCCATGGGTTGAACTCCTCTGTTGTGACTATGTCGTAGATTATGTTCTTCCAGTAAGTCCCGCTCTCAGCGCTCTCCACTATGTTCATGCCGCCGCCTCCATCTCCTGCATGTCAACGCCGACAATCCTCGACAGCCCATCCTGCATGTGGACGCCTATGACCGAGTCCATATGCTTGACGGTCTCCGGGTTGTGGCTGATTAGTATGAACTGCGAATCGCGCTTCTTCAAAAACCTTATCAGCCTCAGGACGTTCTCTTGGTCCAGCGCGGCGTCCACCTCGTCGAGTATATAGAACGGGCTGGGAGTCACGCTCTGCGTGGCCATGAGGAACGCGAGAGCCGTGAGAGTCTTCTCGCCCCCTGACAGCGAGTCTATGTTCATACCCTCCCTTCCGCGCGGCTTGACCTCCAGCACCAGCCCGGAGTTGAACGGGTCGCCTTCGTTCTCCAGCAGCAAACTGCCCTCGCTGGTGGGGTAGAGCTCCGAGACTATCTTGCCGAAATGCTCCTGCACCTTGTAGAACGCGTCGTAGAAGACCGCCCTCTTCTTCTCCTCTATGGTCTCGATCAAATCGTATATCTTCTCCTTCTCCATGTAGAGCTTCTCGTTCCTCTCCTTTATCTCGTGATACTGCTTCTCCAGCTCCTCGTACATGTCCACCGCGCGCAGGTTGACTCCCTCTATCGAGCCCAGCTCATTCTCCAGCTCCTTTATCCTGCTCTTGAGCTTCGGGATGTCGGCCCCTTCGAGCTCTTTCTTCGACGGCTTCTCCACCTCCTGGGCGGAGGCCCTTATCTCCTCCAGTTTCGTGTCCACCTTGGCCTTTCTGACCTCCAGGTCCTTGGACTCGTTCTTGAGCTTCTCTATCGATGCCTCCAAGGTGCCCTTCTTCTCGCCGAACTCCTTCATCAGCTGGTTGAGCCTCTCCTGCTCCTTGAAGAACTTCTGAGACTCAGCCGTGACGAGCGAGTGCTTCTCCTCCAGCTCCTGCAGCTTCTTGCCCGACTCGGTTATCTGCTCTATGCTCTCCTGTATCTTCTGCTTGAATTTGGAGACGGATCTTTCGACCTCGTCCGTCTGGGTGTCCAGATCCTCTATCTTGGTACGCATTGACTCCATCTCGCCCCTGAGAGAGTTCTCCCTGGTCTGCAGCTCGTATTTGTGGTCCTTCAAATCGTGAATCTCATCATCTATGGTCTTCAGCACGCTTTTCATCTCGTTGAAGGCGCCCATGTTCATCTTGCCCTCTATTTCCTCCAGCTCCCTCTCCTGCCTGCCGATGTCCTTCTCCGCCTCGGACTTCCTGCCCTTGAGCTCCTTCTCTTGTGAGGACAGCTCGCGCATCTCTTTCTCCAGTCCGGCGATGCCCGATTTCAGAGACTCTACCCTGTCCGTGATGTTGGACTTCTTCTCCCTCATCAAATCGAGGTTTATCTTCTCCTTGCCCGCTAGCTGCTTCTCCAGCCTTTCCTTGCGGTCCTTGAGCCCGGATATCTCCTTCTTTATCTCCTCCAGCCGCTTCTTCTTGTCCTCGGTGCTGGAGAACGTCACCGCGCTCTTCTGGTAGTAGCCCCCGGTCATGGCGCCGCCGGCTGAGATTAAATCTCCCTCGAGCGTGGCCATCCTCTGCCTGCCTATGCCTATCCTGCGCGCAGCGTCGAGGTCCTTGACGATGAGCGTGTCGCCGAATATGAAGTCGAACACCTTTTGATACTTCTTCTCGCACTTTATCAGGTCTTTGGCGTAGCCTATGACGCCCTCTCCCTTGGCGCCCTTGACCTCCGGCCCGTGCACCTTGTTGAGCGGCAGGAATGTGGCGCGGCCCACCTTCTGCTTGCGCAGGCCCTCTATGTAGAACTGTGCGGCCTTGTCGTCCCTGACCACCAGACAGCTGGATTTCTTGCCGGCCGCGGCCTCCAGGGCCTTCTTGTACTTGTCGGGCGACTTGCCCAGCTCGCTTACCTGCCCGATGTAGCCCTTGCCCCGGTTCTCCCTTACGAACTTGAGCGACTCGCTCTCGCCCATTTTAGACTCCAGCCTCTCTATGGTCTTTATCTCGCTCTCCAGCCGGGCGAACTCCTGGAACAGCTCGGACAGCCCGGACTTCTTCTCCTCGAGCTCCTCGGCCATCTCCTCTATCTTCTCGGCCTCGGTCCCGAGCTTGGACAGCTCCTTGTCCCGCTCTTTGAGGTCTCCCTCGAGGCTCTTGAGCATGGCTTTTTTGTCCCTAAGCTCGTCTTTTATCTCGCCCTCCCGCTTGCCGATTATGTCCAGCTCCTTGTCTATTATAGTGAGCGATTTCTTGGTCTCGAAGAGCGCCTCCGATACAGCCTTCCTCTCCTTCTCCATGGCTATGAGCTCGGAGTTGTCGTACTTCTGGGTGGCTTCCTCCCGCTCTTTTTCTTTGGCCGCCAGCGCCTTCTCGACGCCCTTTATCTCATCCTTGAGCTTCTTCAGGTCGTTCTCCTTCTCCTTTATCCCCCCCTTCAGCTCCCTCTGCCTCTCGGCGTTCTCCTTGGCCCTCTCCTCCTGGGTGGCTATCTCGCCCTTGAGGAACTGTATCTCCTCCTGCTTTTTCTCAATCGCCGATTTCAGGGCGCCCATCTTGCCCTTTATCTCCCCCGTCTCGCCGCCGGAGGTCTTTATTATACTGTTGGTTATCTCCTCCAGTTTCTGCTCTATGCCGTCGACCTCCTCCTCTATCCGGGCCAGCTCTATTATCTTGACGTCCTTCTCCTTGTTGACCTCGTCTGCGCGCTTCTCGATTTCCCCGGCCTCGTTCTCCAGCTCGTAGAGCGCGGAATAGAGGTAGACGGAGCGACTGCTGCCCAGCTCCTCCTGCATGCCCCTGTACTTAACGGCAACTTCCCTATCCTTGCCTATCTCCTCCAGATAGCCCTTCTTCTCGGAGAGTATGAGATTGGTGTCGGAGATGCGCCGCTCCACGACAGCCAGCTCCTCCAGCGCCTTCTTCTTCTTCTCCTCGTAGCCGGATATGCCGGAGATGTCGTCCAGCATCTCACGCCTCTCGGCCGGCTTTATCTCTATGAACTTGGTGACGTCGTTCTGCATGACGATGTTGAAGCCGTCCTTGGGAATGGAGTGCTTGCCGAGTGCTTCGTGCAGGTTCTCCAGATTCGTCGCTATGGAGTTGAGCTTGTAGACGCTGCGGCCCTTGCGGTCCACCTTTCGCTTGATTTCCATAGCCTTGTCGCCCTTCTGAAACAGTAGGGAAACCTTGGCGTGGGGTACGCTGACCTTGCCGGAGTGTATCAGCTCCTGGGCCTTGGCCGCGCGCAGATGGCGGCTCGGATAGCCGAGGGCGAAACATATGCTGTCGATTATATTACTCTTCCCGCTGCCGTTGGGACCGACGATTGCGCTGAGGCCTCTCGGGAACTCTAGGACAGTCGGCTTGCCGAATGACTTGAATCCCTTTATCTCCACCCTTCTGAGCTTCATGGTTGGGGTAACGTTATACCGACTAATAATAAGGGTTGAAGATATAAAAAGCTTAGTTGGATGGTTCAAAACGGCTGCTTTTTTAGGTTTCTGCCTGAAAATCACTGGCAAACAAAATGGCTGCCAGAAGAGGCAAGAAGCGCCCCCCGGTGATGGTGAAGGTCCTCAGGGCCTTAAGGCGGGACTACCGCGAGAGGATGGCCAAGGCGGCTTTGGACGTCAGTCGCGGGAGCGAGTTCCTCAAGGGGGTTCGCGAGCACGCGCATGCCAAGAAGCCAAGGAGAACCCCCAAGGGCATCGCCATAAGGAAATACTACGGCGCCGTGCAGATGCGAGAGCCCAAACCCGGCGAGAGATACATCCTCCACACACACCCGTCATACGGCAGGCTCTCCATCCAGGACATGCTGATGTTTGTGGAGAACTTCAGGAAAAAGGGCGTATGGTCGGAGTCTGTGCACATTGTGGACTCGGGCCGGGCGGACCGGCACCTATTCCGCTCCATGGCCCCGGTGCGGGCAAGGCTCATGGACACGAAGAGGCGGCCCACCGAAGCGCATCAAGAAGCCGCCAAAAAAGCGGTTCACGAGGCCGCTAAGCTAATCGACATCGCCGGCCGGGTTGTCATAAGGCCTGCCCAGAACCTGCGCAAAATGCCGCCGGAAAGGCTTAAGTCACTGCTGGACTATTTGAGGGAGCAGGCGAAGCTGGAGGCTGAATACGGGACCTTCACGCTGGACCCTAGGGCATTGAATAAGAGCTCAGAGCAGCACTATGCCGAGGTCTTGGACCACTTGGAGAAGAACTACGGCGAGCTCTTCAGGATGAGGCACACACCGAACAAGGGCTACACCTATGACGCCTCTTCTGAGGCGTTCATCAAGGAAGATGCTTCCCCCTCATAAAATGGACTTCAATGAACTTTTGGACGCCTACCAAGAGCAGATCGACTCTGCCATAAACGGTTATTTCGAAGCCAGGCTCAAGGATGCGCGCGCATATCATCCCCTCATCGGCGAAGTCTACTCCCAGCTGCGCGCATACGTAATGCGCAAGGGGAAGCGGCTGATGTCCGTGAGCACCCTGCTGACATACGAGGGCTACACCGGCAAAGTGGATGAAAAAGCCCTGCGCGCATGCGTCGCAGTCGAGCTCTACCGCCACGGCATCCTGGTCCACGACGACATGGCGGACGAGGACGAGACCAGGCGAGGAGAGCCGGCCCTGCACAAGCTCTTCGGCAAGAACACCGCCCTCTTCGCCGGCAACATGCTCAATGCCCTCGCCCTCGAGCTGCTATCCGACCTGGAGCCGCGCGCGGCGCGGTCCCTGCTGCAGGACTACCAGTTCGTCAACGAGTCGCAGATTCTGGACTGCGACTTCGAGAAGCGCGTCCCGTCCGTCGAGGAGTGGGGGGTCATGGCCTCCAGGCGCGCGGCCAGCGTCTTCCGCGCGACCATGCTGACCGGCGGTCTGGTCGCGGGGGCTCCGGAGGATGAACTGGAAAAGCTCAAAAATGCGGCCTTCCACATAGGCACCGCCTTCGACATACAGGACGACATCATCGGGCTGTATGAGCAGACCAACAACGACGTGGACAGAAGTAAGAAACCCTTACATATCTGCTATGCCTACCAGCTCGACGAGGGTTTCGGGAAGGTGTATGAAGAGGGCGATGTCGAGGAGATACGTAAGAAAGTAAGACAATGCGGGGCTCTTCAAGCCGCGAAGGACTACTCGAAAAAACACGCCGAAGAAGCGGCGAAGCGCATCGAATACACCAAGATGTCCGAGAAGTCGAAGGGCTTCTATCTGAGCTTCATCGATTATATAACCGAATCGCTGGATTGGTACGAGTGATCTTACCAAACGTTATAACTGCCTTTTATTCAATTATATTCTAATTATACATGGAAACCGTCGAATGCGTTCCGAGGAAGTGGGGGAACTCCTTGGGCATCACTATACCGAAAGACGTGGCTAAAAGGCAAGGAATATCCGAAGGGAAGCCGGTCCGCATAACCCTCAATGCCAAGCCGGACCTTCACAGCCTCTTTGGAACCGCCAAGTTCTCCAAGAGCGCGCAGGAGATGAAGGACGAAGAGAGGTGGGCATGGGAGTAGGCTATTTTCTGGACACTTATGCTCTGTATGAGATAATGGCCGGCAAACCAAGTTATCAGAAATATCTGGACAAGGACGCCAGCACGTCGATTCTCAACATAGCCGAGTTGTATTATGCCCTTCTAAACAGGTTTGGCGAGGCCTTTGCAGAGGACAAGACCCTTCCGTTGTTCTCGATGGCCCTGCCGATAAAGCCGGTCACAATAAAACGTGCTATGCTGTTCAGGCTTAAGAACAAGCATAAAAGACTATCATATGCCGATTGTATAGGATATTATTTGGCAAAGGAAAACGGAATTAGATTCCTCACCGGGGACAAGGAATTCGAAGGACTTCCAAATGTGGAGTTCGTTAAGTGATTATTTCTTCAGGCTCTCCGCCCTCTCCTCGCTCTCCTTCTTGAGCTTCCCGCCTATCTCTTTCCCGCCGTAGAAGTCAACTCTGGCCGCAATCGATATCTTGCCCGCCAGGCTGCGCGCGATGCGGCCCTTGTTGGTCTTGGCGGCCTGGCTTACCAGCGGGTGGACGTAGAGGACGCCGTACTTCGGGGGTTTCTTGCCCGTTTTCAAAAACCGGAACATCGCCTTCTGAGCGCCCAGGACCTGGACGGTCGAGGCGGGCAGCCTCGCCAGCTTCTCCAGCGAGCCGGCCTGCTCTAGCAGCAGCGCGCCGACGTAGGGGGTCGCCACAGCGGAGACGTTCGGGGCGATCTCGTTCATCGCCTTCTCTATGTATGCGCGCACACCGGACTCCTGCTTTGAAGATGCTGTTATGTTGCGCGCATAGTCTTGTATGATCCTCAAATCCTCATCCGAAACCTCTGAGCCTATGGACTCCTTGGCTATCGGC